>VGZI01000249.1 GCA_016872605.1 Planctomycetota bacterium | reverse complement strand
ATGGCAACTCCCCGCCGCCAACAAAGGGGCGAACCTCTTACGAAGGCAGACCTCGGCCACCGCGAGGTCCGGTGGCGAACAACGTGAACCGTCGAGATCGAGACCGATGGCTTTCGGGCAGGTTGAGAACATGCCCCACAGACGGGAGCTTCGTCGTGACCGTTGACGGCAACCTGCGCGCGGGTCATTGGCGTCACTGTTCGTATCATTGTACGTGGGGCGCGTTTTTAGCGTGCCCTTCGACTTTGTACCGGTCCACGCAATGTCGTTTATTCCCCTACCCTTGCTCGGCAACCCGCACGTGCAGACGGTCCTCGGCAACCTGCTGCCGGGGGTTCCGCGGACGCTGCGCGTCGTTAAGCGATTGGTCGCGCTTGCCGACGGCGATCACATTGTGCTGCACGAAACGCCGCCTCTTCGTTCAGCAAGGCACCCGGCGCCGATCGCGCTGCTGGTGCACGGCCTGGGCGGGTCGCACCGGTCGGCGTACATGGCGCGCGTGGCCAATCGGTTGATCGACTTGGGCGGGCGCGTCTTTCGCATGGATCTGCGCGGGGCCGGCGCGGGGCTGCGTCATGCGCGACGCTTCTACAATGCCGCGTGCTCGGCCGACGTGCGAGCCGTCGTCGAGTATATCGCCGGCGCTTATCCAACGGCGCCCATCGCCGTGCTCGGCTTCTCTCTCGGTGGCAATATCGCGCTGAAGTTCGCCGGCGAGATGGGCCAGGCGATGCCGCCGTCGGTTTGTGCCATCGTTGCACTCGCACCGCCAATCGATCTCATCCGATGCTCGCAAATGATTGAGCAGTATCCGCTCTACGATTCGTTCTACGTGAGCCATTTGACGAGCCAGGTGGCACAGCATCAAGCGAGCTTTCCCGAATTGCCGCGCGTCGAGTTTCCACGGCAAGTAAGCTTGCGGCAATTCGACGAAATCTACACGGCGCCGCGCTGGGGCTTTGCCGACGCGCTCGATTATTATGCGAAGGCGTCGTCGGCGCCGCTGATACCGGCGATCCGCGTGCCGACGTTTATCTTGACATCGCGGGACGACCCGTTCGTCGCCGTCGAGCCGTTCGAGCGATTGCCGCCGATGCCGACGCTCGAGTTGCACATCACCGATCACGGCGGGCACATGGGCTTCCTCGGCGGCGACGGCGCGGGGGGCATCCGCTGGGCCGAGACTCGGATCGCCGACTGGCTGATGAACAAGGCAAGGTAGGGACAAGCTGCCAGCTTGTCCCCGTCGCGCCCTCCGATACCTCGCTCGTGGGACAAGCTGGCAGCTTGTCCCTACGGACACAAAAAATCACATTCCCGTTTGCAATGGCTCGAATACGCTGAGATAATACTCCCATTCACACGGGGATAATGCCATGAAGACCAAAAAGAAACCGCACTCCGGACCGGCGAACCAGACGAGCCTTCCGCAACCGACGCTGACACCCCGGCAAGCCGCGCTGGAGAAGCTCTATCGCTTTCTCAAGATCGCCGGTTTCATCGCGGTGATCATCGCCGTGGTTGTCGTCGGCACGATCTACAGTGAGCAGATTCTCTATCCATTCGGCAAAAAGGAACTGCCCTCCGGGAACCAAATCGTTTTCCGCGAGCCGAAGCTCAATCCGAACAAACCTCCCGGGCCTGCGCCCGACGGCATGGTTTGGATCCCCGGCGGCGAGTTCTACATGGGCTGTGAAGCGGAAGACGATAAGGGCGGGCCGGCATTTCCCGACGCGGCCGAGATCCACCTTGTCTATGTCGATGGCTTCTGGATGGACAAGTATGAGGTGACCAATGCTCTCTTCGCCAAGTTCGTCGAAGCGACCGGGTACGTCACCTGGGCGGAAAAGCGGCCCGATCCGAAAGACTTTCCGCACGTGCCCTTGAAGCATCTCGATCCGTTCTCGCTCGTATTCAAAGTCCCCGCCAAAGGAGAGAAAGTCGACCTGCGCAACCATCGTTCCTGGTGGGACATCCGCTACGGCGCGTCGTGGCAGCAGCCGGAAGGCCCGGGAAGCAATATCAAGGGACGCGAGAATCATCCGGTCGTCCATGTGTGCTACTACGATGCCGTTGCCTATTGCGCGTGGGCCAAAAAACGCCTCCCCACGGAAGCCGAGTGGGAATTCGCGGCGCGCGGCGGGCACAATCGCAAGCTGTTCTGCTGGGGCGACGATCTCAAGGTCAAGGGCAAATGGCTGTGCAACGCCTGGCAGGGCAAGTTTCCTTCGCAAAACACCAAGGAGGATGGTTACGAAACCACGGCGCCCGTCGGATCGTACCCACATAACGACTACGGACTCTACGACATGGCAGGCAACGTCTGGGAATGGTGTGCCGACTGGTATCAACCCGAATATTACGCCGACAGCCCCGAACGCAATCCACAGGGGCCCAAGATCGGCTTCGATTTTTTCGAACCCGGCGCGGCCAAGCGCGTGCAGCGCGGCGGATCGTTCTTGTGCGCAGAGAATTACTGCGCTCGCTACGTCGTCGGCTCCCGCCATAATGGCGAAATCACCAGCGCCGCCAACCACGTCGGCTTTCGCTGCGTGATGGACGCGAAATAGCTGCGTGCGGCGTCGCGCTCGCGCGTCGAATTCGGAATCACTGATTTCACGCGCGAGCGCGAAGCCGCAAGCGGCAAACCGGGAGAATACTCATGACCAACGTTCGCGACTTCGGCGCACGCGGCGACGGTCGCACCGACGACGCTCAGGCCATCACCCATGCCATCACCAAAGGCGACGGCACGCTCCACTTCCCGCGCGGTGATTACCTGATTTCGCGCTCGCTGCAAATCCCGATGCAAATGCACGGTCGGCTATCGATCGACGGCGCCAACGGCGTCGCGCGCATCCTCATGGCCGGCGCCGGGCCCGCGTTCAACCTCATCGGCACACACCGCCGCACCGCCGATCCTAGCCATTTCACCGACGACTATTGGCGGCGCGAACGCATGCCGATCGTCCAGGGCATCGAGATCGTCGGGCAACACGCCCAGGCCGACGGCATCCGCGTCGAAGGGGTCATGCAGCCGACGTTTCATCAGGTGCTCATTCGCAAGTGTCGGCATGGTATTCACCTGAACAACCGCGATCGCAACGTTCTTATCTCCGATTGCCATATCTACGACAATTCCGGGATCGGCGTCTTTCTGGATGCGGTCAATTTGCATCAGATCAACATCCACGGCAATCACATCAGCTACTGCAACCAAGGCGGGCTGAAGGCGGTTGGAAGCGAGATTCGCAACATCCAGATCTGCTCCAACGACATCGAGTACAACTACGATCTCAAGGCCGACGCCAGCGCCGATGTGCTGCTCGATTGCCGCAATGGGACGATCCGCGAAGGAACGCTGGTGGGCAACACCGTGCAAGCGCGTGAAAGCCCGGGGGGCGCCAACGTGCGACTCTTGGGCGCCAAAGATCATCCCAATGCCGTCGGGTTGTTCACGATTAGCGGGAACCTGCTGGGCAGCCAGGCCAAGGTGCTCGATCTGCACGCATGCCGAGCCGTAGTCATCGATGGCAACAGCATCTACTCCGGTTATCGCCACGCCATCTGGGCCGAGCGCGCCGAGCATCTGGTCATCGGCGCCAACAGCATCGATCACAATCCGGAGTATCGCGGCAATTCCACCGATCAAGTCATCCTTCGCGAGTGCCGCAATGTGTCGATGACCGGCCTGCTCATGCAGCACACCCGGCCCGCCAACGACCCGGTCACATGCAGCATGGAAATTCGTGGCTGCCAAAACGTCAATATCACAGGCCTACAGATCATCAACGCCCGAGGCCGAGGCGTCGCCCTGGAGAACTGCCAGATGGTGCGCATCGCCGACAGCACGATCCGCGGTACGCCCGGCGATAACGCCTACCGCGCCGCCATCACGGTCGATGGCCAATGCACCCAGGTTATGATCGTGAACAATTTCCTGGCCCGCGGATCGGACGGCGATTTTACATTGCCCGCGGCCCGCGGCGTGGCCACGGGAAACGTCATGGTATAATAGCCGCGAAAAAACGCAAAAGGCGCAAACGTGAACACCGCCTTGGCAGACATCGATTCCTGCGTTACCATGGACGTGGGAAAAATGACTGTGGTGTGGAGTCAACTTGGAGATCATCGAACCAGGCGCGGGCAACCGGCTCGTCACCGCGATTGAGATTCTCAGTCCGACGAACAAGATTGCCGGCGCCGGCATTGAGAGCTTTCTGCAAAAACGGGCCGAGGTGCGAGCCGCCGGCGCGAATCTCGTGAAAATCGATCTGCTTGGAGATCACAAGCCGATGCTCCCGCTGGCGGCTCAGGATTTGGCAAAGCTACCGCCTTGGCGGTACCTCGTCGGCGTGGCGCGGCCTCCCAAACAACAAGCGGTATACGCGATCGCGTTGCGAAAACCGTTGCCGAAAGTTCGGATTCCGCTAGCGAACAATGATCCCGATGTCGTCCTCGATCTACAAGCCGCATTCACGCTGGCGTGGGAGAAGGGCCCGTATCCGATGGTATCCAAATACGACGGTCCACCGCCTGGCGAAATGACGCCCGACGAAATTGCCTGGTGCGAAACGCGGTTGCGCGAGGCCGGTTTCCGCAAATGATGAAAGAGTGAATTCATGGCAACCAAAACGACACCGCGTGCGGCCAAGCCGTTGCTTCCACCGGAAGAATCGCTGTGGGAGCGGTATTCGCCGCACTACGAGATGCCGCTGGCCGGGGCGACGTCCGTGTTCGCGCACGGCATGGCGTTCGGATTGCTCATGATCATCGGGGCGGCGTACTTCTGGACCGCCCGCGAGGAGGCGGCCAAACCGGCGAAGATGGATGTCGTGATGCTCGAAGGCAGCGGCGAAGGCGGGCTCGAAGGTCTCGGCAGCCCCGAGGGTTTGCCCGGCTTGCCGAATGCGGGCGGGCCGAAACGCACCGAACAGATTACGCCGGTCGATGGGCCATCGGAGCCGGAACGGCCGGCCTCGGGGCCGAGCAAGGATCCGATGATCGACTTGGGTGTGCCGCTTATTGAGGATCCGACCAACCCGCTTGATCCAGCATTGCGTGTGGAGTTGGCCAAACTGCAAAAGGACGCGATCGATCAGGCGAATCAAGAAACGCGGCCTCCTTCGCCGCCAACCACCGCAAAGAAAGTCGTCGGCCTCGTCGGCACCGGCAACCCGAAAGGCCAAGGCGGTCTCGGCGGTACGGGCGGCGGTACGGGCAAAGGCTTCAAGAAAGGAACCGGCACGGGAACGGGTGGGTTCGGCGGTGCTCGAACGCCGCAACAGATCTTTCGCGCCCGCTGGCAATTTGATCTATTCGGCGATCCTAAGACTCACATCCGCAAACTCACGATCATTGGAACACGCGTCGGAGTATTGGACCTGGAGAAAAACTACTTCAAAATAGTTGATCTCAATCAGCGCCCTGCGGAGTTGGAGAAGGCCAAGGCCCCCAATTTCAGCGAAGTGGTCTTCTTTACTAACCAGGATCGGCACTCCATCGATCGAGCCGCCCAGGAGATGCGATTGCCGTTTCGCGCGCTCACCTTCGTTTTCTTCCTGCCGCCCGAACGCGAGAAGGAAATTGCCGATGCAGAGGCCAGGGCAGCCAAAGCAATGCGTCGTGATCTGAATACGGTGACCAAGACACATTTCGAGTTCCAGCTTCGCAACGGCGTCTATGAGCCGAAGGTCGTGCGGTTTGAATGACCGCGACATCACTGCGTGCCGCGAGGCGAGCGCTAAACGAAGATGGGAGCAGTCATTTCTTCAGCAGGTGATGCACTACTTGCACGCTGGCGGCGCGCGCGCCGTCCATGATCTGAATCGTGTTTTCCCACGAAATGTCGCGAGCGTTCAGCATCACTTCCGTCTTGTGGTCCTCGCCTTTGACAAACGGGCGAACGGCTTCGCGCACCTTGTCGGCGTCGATCAAGTCGGTGCTGCTGACAAGAACATCCTTTACCGTCTGATTTTCGACGCGCACTACCGGTGTGCCGTCCTTGTCGTGATAGGCGTCGATGCGGATCATCTTGCTCTTCACCTCATCGACGCGCACAACCCGAATCCCCTTGGCGTCGGCGCGCGGCAACGGCACCGACTTCTGCACCATGACGCCGACCGTCGTCGTGATCATGTAGAAAATGAGCAACACCAGGCAGACGTCGATCAAGGCGTTCATGTCGATGCTTGACGGTTCCTCCTGGCGCATCGGCGGCGGGGTCTCCAGTTCCTCCGCGATCTGGGCGAGCTTGGGGTGCGCCTCGATCCGGCGCCAGCGCGTGTCACCGGGGCCAAGCACTTCGTCAGTCGACTCCCATTGGCCGTCGCGCAGTCCATCCACGATCTGCTCAAGCGTGAGGTCCTTGAGGATTTTCGGGGAACCTTCATGGCGCAGTTGCCAGGGCATGGAAACTCCGGGTTTACCGTTTAGCGCTCGCTCGGCGGCATGCGAGCGCAAAGCCGCATGCGGCTAACGCATCGGCTCGCTGACTTCGCCAACGACGACGATCTGGACGCGTTTCTTGGCGTCGCGATCCTGGTTGACCTTTGCTTCGATGTCCTGCAAATCGATTGTGATCGCCTTGATCGTCTCGATCGGCATTGTCTTTTCGGCGCGAAGTCGAATCTTGACCTCGCCCTGAAAAGATTTCAGTTCATTGGTAAGGCGATCCACGATTTCTTTACCGCTGGCGGTAGGGCGAACGAGGTATCCCTTGCGGTCGGAATCTTTGCCGAGCGAGAACTCGGGGTACTTCTCTTTCGTCTCCGAATCAATCTTGCGGTCGATGCCGATCCAGAAGGCGTCGTTGCCGATCGTTGCCAGTTGATGCTTGGCCGTCGGCGTGGCAATGGGCGAGAAAACGCCTTCGCTGATGGCGGTGGTCATCATGAAGAATATCAGCAGCACGAGACTGACGTCGATGAGCGGAATCATGTCGACATCATCGTCCTCTTCTTCGCGCACACGCGCCGGCTCAAATCCGAGATCGATCGGGGCCTCGGCTTCAGCGCGATCGTCGGCAGCGATCGGCGTCGGCGTGGGCAAATAGGGCGTCAACGCCGGCACATTCTCGACGGGATGCCACGTTTGCTTCCCTGCGAGGCGAACGCGATCGGAGGCGAGCAGCCGGCCTTGTTGGAGCCAGTCGGTGACGACAGTGAACGGCACGCCGGTGTAGACCTTGTTGAGGTCGACGATCCAGACATCGAGCTGGCGAGTTGCGGTAGCCATGTTCGCATGGGTCAGAGCCCGAAGCGTTAGCGAGGGAGCGAGTATCCTTCGCTTACACTTCAGGCTCTGATGAGTTACGCCTTGGAAGTCGCCGCGTCGCCTTTCGACTTGGCGGCGGGCGCCGGTTTGATCGATTGCATGATCAGTAGCAGTTTGTGGGCGGCGCTCTTGGCTTTGATCTCGAAATTGCCGATCCATGTTTTGAACAGGACGTGGGCGAAGACCAGCGGGATTGCCGTCACCAGGCCGAGCGCCGTGGCGAAAAGCGCCAGGCCGATGGACTGGCTTTGAGCGGTCATGTCGCCCCCTTTGCTCAGCTGGCTAAACGTGCCGATCATGCTGATGACGGTTCCCAAAAGGCCGACCATCGTCGCAATCTTGGCGATGGCCAGAATCGACGGCAAAAGGAAGTTGAGATCGGGTACGATCTCCAGCTCGATGACCGTGGCCATGGCGCGGCGCATCGCGGCGACGCCCTGCTTGGACGTTTCGAGGCCAGCCGTAAAGAGCCGGCGCGGGATTAATCCGGATTCAGAGTCGCAGTACTTGAGCGCGGCATCGGCGCCTTCCTTTTGAATCTTCTCCTGCACCGCCGGCAGGAATGCGTCCAGGTTCGTACCTGCGTTGAAATTCAGAAGAAGCCGCCAGAATACCAAAAAAACGGCGACGACCGACATGCCGAGCATCGGGATTGCGAAATACCCGTCCTGAACGACGAAATTCCGGAAGGCTTCCATTGTGGCCAACCCAAAAGAGGAGGATTGGAATCTAGTGCTTTGGCTTCCATGGATTGATGGATGCAGGGTGCGTGAAACGCACCGGTCCGCTCATCGGTGCGTTGCACGCACCCTAAGTCTATCCATCAACGGATCGTAGACGGTGCACTAGATGACCATTTCACAAATCGCTTTGCAGCTGCAATTGGCCTGGACAAAACGGGACGTTTGCGTCAAGCTGGCAAGCCGCCCCAGTCTTCCGGCA
>VGZI01000248.1 GCA_016872605.1 Planctomycetota bacterium | reverse complement strand
ATTCGCTGGCATCTGATCGGGCACCTGCAACGCAATAAAGTAGAGCGGACGTTGCCGATGGTTCATCGCATCCACGCGGTCGATAGCGTTCGCCTCCTCGAGGCGATCGAGAAGGAAGCTGGCAGAAACGGACTCGCCGCTGTCGCGCTCCTCGAAGTGAATGCCAGCGGCGAGGCGACCAAACAGGGCTTCGCGCCGGCCGACATTCCGGGCCTTGCAACAGCGCTGGCGACTCTGCGACACGTGCGGGTCGATGGCCTGATGACGATGGCCGCCCTGCAAGAACCGGAGGCATGCCGGCCCACGTTTCGGATGCTCCGGCAACTTCGTGATGCGATGAACTTGCAACATCTGTCGATAGGCATGAGCAATGACTTCGAAGTCGCGATCGAAGAGGGGGCAACATTCATCCGGCTCGGAACCGTACTTTTTGACGGAATCCGCGTCTAGTGCCCGCGCCACGCCACGCGGCCGCGACAGGACCTTGTGAAACCAATGTCCATCCAAATCACCGATCACGCCGACGGGTGCATCGTCGCCGTGCGGGCCCAGCCCGGCGCGCGGCGCAACGGTATCGTCGGCGAGCAAGCCGGCTCGCTCAAAGTCGCCGTCACCGCGCCGCCGGACAAGGGGCGAGCCAACGACGCTATCGTGGGGGTCCTTGCCGACGCGCTCGGGTTGAAACGATCGCAAATTGAGTTAATCAGTGGGGCAACGAGCCGGCAGAAGCGGTTTATTGTGCGCGGCCTGAGCGCCGACGCATTGCGAATCAAGTTGCAATTGCTGCTGTCCGTTTGAAATCGCTTGACCTCGCCGTTACAATTACACTGACACCAACCGACGAGGGCGTGCCATGAAGTCACTGACCGCGATCCCGGTTTACAACGAGGAACGCCACCTCGGCAAAGTCCTTGACGAAGTTCGCCGCTATTCCGAGCAGATCCTCGTTATCGACGACGGCTCCACCGATCGCACGCCGCAGCTGCTGGCTGAGTATTCCGATATCAGCGTAGTCACGCATGAGAAGAATCGGGGGTATGGCGCCGCGTTGATCTCGGCCTTCGCGTTTGCTCTCAAAACTGATTACGATGTCCTGGTGACGATGGACTGCGACGGCCAACATGAGCCGGCGCGAATTCCGGTCTTGCTCGAAGCAGTCCACGACGCCGACATCGTCAGCGGCAGCCGATACTTGCGCGACTTCCGCCAAAACACGCTGGCCACCCCCGAAGATCGTCGCTTCATCAACCAGACGATCACCCATGAGCTCAACGAATTGCTCGGCCTCGATCTCACCGATGCATTCTGCGGTTTCAAGGCCTATCGACTCGAGGCGCTGGCGAAGCTGCACATCACCGAGACCGGCTGGGGAATGCCGTTGC
Source organism: Planctomycetota bacterium (assembly GCA_016872605.1). Classification (GTDB taxonomy): domain Bacteria; phylum Planctomycetota; class Planctomycetia; order Gemmatales; family Gemmataceae; genus SIAQ01. The sequence goes on along the minus strand of VGZI01000248.1, from coordinate 6,979 downwards.
AAGTCTGGGTGCAGGCGGCGCAGTTGGGCCTGCGTCTTAAAGAAGTGGGCGTGCCGCGCATCTACCTCGATCCGAACCGCGCTTTCGGCGGCGTTCTCAACGATGCGGAGGAACGGCTCGCTTATTATCGCCGCGTGATTCGGAGTGCTGTGGACGAGGCATGGGCGTGCGAATTTCCACCGCTGGCGAGGAGTTGCCGGTGAGCCCGCCGCGGTTACGCGCGTCCAAGGAACACGGCGGCATCGTCGCGGTTCCGGCGTTCGATTGCGTTAGCGCCCTGCTCGGCGAAAACTGGCGATCCCTTGCTAACACCACGCTGACTGTTCTCGGAAAGCCACTTCCTGATTTGCGTCGCTTGGCTCGTCGTGAGATTCTGGATGCGTCGGCTCGCTACCATCTCGAGCACGGTGAAGACCCGCCCCGAGTTTCGAGCGACGAGGTCGGCTTCTGGTTTGTTGCCGGGCATCAGCCGGAGCTTTTTCATCCGGGCGTTTGGTATAAGAACTTCGTGCTGCATGAACTGGCCAAGATTCATCAAACCGTTTCCGTGAACCTTATCATCGACACGGACGCGACCAAGCCGACGCTATTGCACGTGCCCGCCGGTGAACACATCGCGCGCGTGCCGTTCGATCGATCTACTGCGGAAACGCCTTACGAAGAACGCGTTGTCGAGGACGAAGCGACGTATGCCGATGTTCCGAAGCGTGTGGCGGCCCTTGCGTCGGGTTGGCATTGGAAGCCGATGGTGGAATCGTTCTGGAATGAAGCGATGCGTCAGGCGGGGCGAACGCGTTTCTTGGGCGAGCGCATTGCCGGTGCGCGACGCGCGATCGAGCGGCGTTGGGGCATGGTGCAGCGTGAGTTGCCCATGAGCCGCGTGTGCGATGGCGATGCGTTTGCCTACTTTGTTTGCGCAATCTTGGCCGAGTTGCCGCGCTTTCGAACGGAGTACAATCGGGCCTTGCTCGCCTACCGGCACGAGAATGGCATTCGCAGCCGAAGCCATCCGGTGCCGGAACTGGCGACTGTTGACGGCTGGCTCGAAGCACCATTCTGGGCGTGGCGCGTCGGTCAAAGTCGACGAGCGAAACTTTTTGTTCGGCGTCGAGGGGATCAGTACGAGTTGAGCGCGGGCGGCGATGTTTGGCCTAGCGTATCGATCGACGATCCGATTGCGATGTGGTCGTCGCTGCGTCGCGATGGTTTCAAGATCCGCTCGCGTGCATTGACGACAACAATGTTCGCTCGGCTCTTCTTGGCGGATATCTTCATCCACGGCATCGGTGGCGGGCTCTATGACGCGTTGACCGATCGGATCATGGAACGGTTTTTCGCCATCCCGGCGCCGAGTTTTCTCGTCGTATCCGCGACAATGCTCTTGCCTTTGCGACGTCATCCCGACGCCGCGCCGCAAGCGCAGTCACTGGCGCGTCGAAAGCGCGACTTGATCTACAAGCCGGAGCTGTTTGCCAATCGCGTGGCACAATCGGCTTCGCTGCTACAGAAAAAACAGGGCTGGATTCACGGCGATTGTTCGACGCACTCGGCGCGAGCCAGGCGATTTACCGAGATTCGTGCGATCAACGCACAGCTTGCGCCGCTCGTTCGCGCGGATCGGGATGCATGTGAAAGGGAGCTAGTGGAATGCCGCCGTCGGCAAGCGCTGGACGAGGTGGCACGGCGGCGCGACTATGCGTTCTGCCTGTATCCGGAAGAGATGCTGCAAAATTTCTTTATGAACCCGATACGATAGGGATGACATGGTCGATGTGGGTGGTGCGACTACGGCCCGCCTCTGCCAGGCGCGGCCAGGAGTCTGTCCGGGAAGGTCTGTGGGGCACGTTTTCAACGTGCCACGTCCCGTGTTTTTCCGGGTTATGGCACGTTAGTAACGTGCACCACGTGGCTTGCCGGATAGACTCCAAGCGACGGCGAGACAATGAGGACTGCTCATGCCAAGTTCAGGCGATCGCGATCCGGGGTCGGGGTTCGGCGGGCCGCGCTATCCCGGCACGTTCCTGCTCGCGCTGCGCGAAGCCTTGGCCAAGCTGAACTGGACTCCGGTTAGCTGGAAGGGCAGCAGCGTCGAGTGTGCCGACGGCGCCGGGCTCAAGCAAGAGATCGGCCTGGAGAATATGTATCGCCGGTTGCGGCGCGAGCCGCGCGAACGCTGGCCTGAGTTGCTCGCCGAAATCCTCGCCAGCGTCACGCCCGACGTCGCCAACCCACCTGACGACCTCAACGGTGTCGGCGATCGCTTACTGGTTCGCCTCGGCCCGGCCTTTTCGCACAAAGAGGCTGAACTCGACGTCTGGCATCGTTCGATCGCCGGCGAGAACGTGCTTTCGTTCCTGGTGATCGATTATCCCAACAGCATGTCGTATGTTACCGAAAAGATGATCGCCAACTCCGAGCATGACGCGGACCACTGGTATCAACTCGCGTTGGCCAATCTGCGTCAGCGAACGCAGCCCGATTGCCTGCAAGTCGTACATGACGAATCAGGGCTCTTGCAATCGCAAGCAGGCGACGCTTACGACTCCTCGCGCGGGTTGATCCTTGACGATCTCGTGCCAGGTCAAAAAGACGACGGTTTTTACGTCATTATCCCCGGCCGTGACCATCTGTTGACGCTGCCGGTGACGGAGCACACGCTGATGATGGCACCGTGGTTGCGTGCCGTCGCGTCCAAGATGTACGGCGACATTCCGTATCCGATCAGTCCAGAGCTTTTCTGGGTGCGCGGCGGCGTCTGGCATCCGTTCGTCATCGAATCGGACGGCGACGACCTGATCGTCAAACCGCCCCTCCCGTTCCTCGACGTTCTGCGCAAGCTACGCCCCGACTTTGGCCAAGACGAAGTGTCTGCCGACGAGGATCGCCCAGCCGAGGATGCGAGCGACGAACCCGACGAGCACGATGACCGCCCGCCTCCCTTCGGCGACAGCGGGCCGATGCCGATTTGAAGCCGTCCGTCGCCGTCGCTTACGCTTCCGGATCGTACTTGTTCCACCGCACGATCACTTCGGGCAATGGATACTCCGGGATCGTCAGACCGAGCTTCGGGATCTCCTGTAAGCGACGCCAGGCGCGCGTCACCAGCATCTCTTGTTGCTTGACATATTCGGCATCGAGATTGATCTTCGCAAAGGCTCCGTCGCAAACGACCGGCTCGAAGACCGAATCGACGATGTACTGTGCCATTACGGGATTGCAGCGAATGTGCCGTTCCCGCTGCTTGGGCAAATCGAGCGGATGCACCTCGCCCATGATGTAACGCAAATACAAGTCGGACTCGGTGATGGCTTCGACGTCGGTTCCGCACACATCGCAGACATAGCCGGTGTCGCACAATACCATGGCGTTCCCTCGCAGCGGGCATGCGGTTTATTCTATTTCACGCTGGCGGCAACAATCGCGAGTCGGCTATAATCCTCTGCAGTGCATCGTGATCGTTCTCCATCGTTCGAGGCATTCATGGGATTGACCTACGTTGAAACGTGGGAGTGTTTGACCATGACCGCCAGGGCTATCCTGCGACTGTTGATATTCGGCGTGACACTGACAGCAGGTCTTTCCTCTACTAAGAGTACGGCACAGGCCACGGGCAAATATCCGACGATCGACCCGCCCGCGCACAAATCCTACGCCGAAACCATCGAGCGCGACGGCGTCAAGGCGTCGTTTGAGATGATCGCCATCCCGGGCGGCTCATTTCTCATGGGCAGTCCGGCGAGCGAGAAGGGCCGCAAGGAACATGAAGGCCCGCAGCATCCGGTGACGGTGAAGCCGCTGTGGGTCGGCAAGTGCGAAGTCACCTGGGGCGAGTACGATCTGTTCTGGGAGAAGAAGGCCAACGAGAAACCGCCGATGAGCCCCGCCGACAAACTGGCCGACGCGATCACGCGGCCATCGAAGGCGAATCATCACGACATCGACTGGGGTTATGGCCGGGGAAAGAACCAACCGGTAGTCGCCGTCCATTATCATGCGGCGATGGAGTACTGCCGTTGGCTGTCGGCGAAGACAGGCAAGCTCTATCGCCTGCCGACGGAGGCCGAATGGGAGTGGGCCTGCCGAGCGGGGACGACGACGGCCTACAGTCTTGGCGACGATCCCAAGCAGCTCGGCGATTACGCCTGGACCGACGCCAATTCGAACGACATGCCGCACCCTGTGGGCATGAAAAAGGCGAATGCCTGGGGGCTTTACGACATGCACGGCAACGTCGCCGAGTGGTGCATGGATCATTATGATGCGAAGGTTTACTCGACGTTCTCGCTCGACAAACCGACGCTGATGCCTTTGAAGCCGCCGAGCGAGAAACGCTATTCCTATGTGGTTCGCGGCGGCAGCTGGATCGATGCGGCGCAGCGCTGCCGATCAGCCGAGCGCGGGTTCTCGATCCCCGATTGGCAGAAGAAGGACCCGCAGATACCGCAGAGCATTTGGTGGAACAACGCCGACTGGGTCGGCTTCCGCGTCGTGCGTGCGGTCGAAGAACACGAAACGTTGAAGGGAATCCGATCGAAGATCACGAAGCAGAGTCCGAATTGACATTTGTATGATCCTCGTTTAGCGCCCGCATGGCGCCGCGCGGGCGCTGCACGAAAGGCGAAAACAAGGAGTGGGCCATGGGACTTTTCAGAACACTGATCGTGACGATAGTTGTGGCGCTGGCCGCTGATCACGTCCACGGCCAAGGCGGCCTGGCCACGTTCGCCCCCGCCGATGCCGAGACGATCGCCGCCTTCAAGAAGCTCGGCGGCGAGCCCGGCGACTTTCTCAAGATCCAGGGCTTTGATTGGTTCGATTTCACGCCGGCGATCGGCTTCTCCGCGGGGGGCCTGCCGGCGTTCAAGTTCAAGGCGATGCCCGAGTCCGATCTTCCAGCCGTCAAGGTTCCGTTCGGCCTCGAGTTCGGCGGCGCCAAAATTTCCAATGATGATCTCAAGCGTCTGGCCAAGGCGGAGAATCTCACGGTCCTAGTCCTGAAGAACACTGGAATCACAGACGACGGTCTGAAACATCTCGGAGCGCTCAAAAGCCTCAAAGTGCTGAATCTCTGGAACACCAAAATCAGCGACGACGGCTTGAAGAACTTGGCCGAGATGAAGAACCTTGAGTCGCTCGACCTCAATTTCACCAAAGTGTCCGAAGCCGGCATCAAGAACCTGGCAGGTCTGACTGAGCTTCGCAAGTTAGCGCTCGCCAGTGCCAAGCTTTCGGACGATGGTCTCAAAGACATCGCTCGCTTCAAGAAGTTGACCTACCTGGTCGTGAGCCGAACGCAGATAACCGACGCCGGCCTCAAGGAACTCGCCGCGCTGGAGAGTCTATTCACGCTCGACATGGACAGTGCGAACATTACCGACGCCGGGCTGAAGGAACTGACACCTCTCAAGAAACTGTCGCAGCTTTCCCTCGGCCGAACGCGCATTAGCGATGAAGGGATGAAGTACCTGACGATGATACCGTCGCTTAAGTTGATTCAGATTCCGGAGACCCCGATCACCGACGCCGGAGTGAAACACTTGACCAAATTGCCGAGTCTGTCCGGAATCGCCTTGGACGGCACGAAAATCACGGACGCTTCACTGAAGGAATTGGCCGCTGTCCCGACATTAAGCGAGCTGTACCTGGGCCAAGTTCAGATAACCGACGCCGGCCTGAAGGAACTAGAGCGCTGCAAACGTCTTTCGTCGGTGTTTCTCAATGGGGCCAAAGTTACCGACGCCGGCATCGCCAGCCTGCGCAAGGCGCTGCCGAATTGCTACATCGCCAAGTAGCCATGCGAATTCGCCCTGCCCCGGATTCCGAAGGCGACGTCCTGACCTTGAAACGCGGCCGGCGCGCGCCTATATTGTCCATCGTACCTGGTTCTTCGGGCGCATAGCTCAGTTGGCTAGAGCACCAGCTCGACACGCTGGGGGTCATAGGTTCAAGTCCTATTGCGCCCATTTTTGGTCCGCGGTCCCGATCCCACATCGACCACCAACCCGTTCCCGGCTTTTCCCGTAGTGTTTCGCTTTTGGCAACGCTGTAAGTTCAGAATCGGGCCTATTCAATCCGATGACCCGGCAGTCAACCAACTTGCGAAAAGAAAAATCGTTCATGTCTTCGCCGTCGGCAATCGATGAAAAGATAGATCAAATCTCCCCGATTGACTTGAGGAGGCGGAATGAAACGCTTGATCATCGCCGGAGTCTTCCTATTTTGCGCCATCCACGCAACACACGCCGTCGCGTCGGACAATAACACAGGGAAGAAAGCTGAGCCTTCGATCGGGTCGATGATTCCGTGGTCGGAGTTGAGCCAACGGGCGGTGGTGTTGGCCAAGCCCTTGGTTGCCAATCCTACCGTACATGCCAAAGGACCGGTCGATACGTTCATGTGCACGCCGGTCCAATATTGTTGGCTGCTCGACAATCCCGATCGCGCCGTCACCGCCTGGCGACGCCTCGGCGCCAAATGCGTCTCCATTCAACGCAAAGGCCCAGCGGCGTTCGGGTACACCGATGATAACGGCAGCAATATCACGTGGGAAGTAGTCCACCATGCCCCCGGCGTCCGCATCTGGCACGCCGACGGCAAGGTCAAGCCCAACGCCGTGCTGCCCTTGGTGCCTGTCAAAGCGTTGATCGTATTGCGGTACACCGAGGGCAAATCCCCGTCCGGCGCCGCGCTCGTTCAGCACCATGCGGAAGTCATGGTCCACACCGACAGCAAGGCCGCTGTCGCCGTCACGAAACTCATGGGCCAATCGGCGCCCAAACTCGCCGAGCAGGGACTGGGCCAACTGCAACTTTTCTTCTCCGCCCTGAGCTGCTACGTCGATCGCCACCCCGAACGCGTGGACACGCTGTTTCGTCCGGAGCCGTAGGCCGACTTGCAGTTGCGATCCAGAATTGCAAGCGGCAGAGGGACCAAGCGTATCACTGGCGCTTTCAGGTCATTTGGTGGGCGCATTGCACTC
>VGZI01000247.1 GCA_016872605.1 Planctomycetota bacterium | reverse complement strand
GCACGCAACTTCTTGGCCTTCGTCCAAGTCGCGGCGATCACGGTGCTGTTGCTGTAACCTAACCACCCGATTTCTCCCAGCTATTGTCCACACGCCCTAGCGAACCCGGCTTGTCTGCGGACGCGAACAGGCGTCGGCATTTTCAGAAAAACCGGCAAAATCTGCCAGATTTACTCATCTTCGCGCGCCCGCCGCGCCGATAGCCCGATCACGGGATCTCCGGTGCGGAGTGGCCGATGCGAAATTTGGCGGCATGGATGGCGGCGATTGCGTGCAGCGTCACAACCGGCTGCACCGTCGGCCCGCGCGCTCTGGAGAACCACCGCCTCCGCTACAACGAAGCCATCAAGCGAACCAGCGAAGAGCAATTGTTGCTGAACATCGTTCGCCTGCGCTACACCGACACGCCGAGCAGCCTTGCGGTGTCGTCCATCGCGACGCAACATGAGATTGTCAAGAGCCTGAAACTGGTGCCGTTCTTTACGGCGGCCGGGGATGGGCTGCCGCGCGGTTTCACATCGCTTCTGCCTCAGGCGGAGCTGAACGCCGCCGATCGTCCGACCATCGCTCTGTCCCCGCAAGACGATCAGGACTTCACCAAGCGACTCTTCACGCCGATTCCGCTCGACGGCGTCGTCTACCTGAGCAAGACGACGTGGCCGATCTCGACGGTATTTCGCCTCTGGCTCGAAAACATCAACTGGGTCGCCAATGCAGAGACGGCCAGCGGACCGACGCCGAAAGCGCCGCCGGTGTTCGCGGAGTACCTCGCCGGCATGCGAGCCCTGCAGCGACTGCAAGATCGTAAGATCGTGGCGATTTATAGCGAGGAACACGAGGAGAAAATCAGCGAAGGATTGCCCACGCCACGGCTTTCCGGCGCAGAAATCCTGGAGGCAGCCAAGGCAGGGTACGAGTTCCGCAAAGATCAGAAGAAGGACACCTGGACACTCATCAGAAAAAAGCAGGAACCTCACCTGCGCGTCGATGCCAAGCATCGGGAAAATCCGGATGTTGCGGTTTTTTGCCGCACGTTCCATCTCAAGCCGGACGAGGCGAAGTACGACATCGTCTCCGACAAGGCCGACCCGTTTCTGGCGAACATTCCCAAAGAAGGCTGTTCGTTTCTTGATTTGGAAACGCGCTCGCTGCTGCAGGTTCTGTTCTACGTGTCGCACGGCGTCGAGGTGCCCATCGAGCATGTGCACGCTGGCAGAGCTCCGATGACCTACAACGCCGACGGAACGTTCTTCGACTGGAGTGCCGTGACCGACGGCCTGTTTCGGGTGTGTCATCGCAAGTGCCGGCATCGACCTACCGAGGCTCATGTCGCGGTGCAGTACGACGGCTACTGGTTCTACATCGATGGGCGCGATCGCGACACCAAGGCAACTTTTGCCTTGATCATGGAGTTGTCACGTCTCGAACTCGCGTCCAAGACCGGCCCGGCGCCGGTGCTGACGATCCCGCTGGGCGGCCGTTAGCCGGCGTTCGAACGAACGAAGGAAGCTTCGAGGCAACTGCTTCAACTAAATCCGTTTGCATTTGACCGTCGCGCCTTCGGATCGCAGCCCGGCGTCGTGGTCCCGGAGCACATCTCGACAATGCCGGAAATAACTGCCCTGACGTCGCGTCATGGCAGGTACTTCTTCGGAATCTCCGCCCCCGCGACGAAGGCGAGCTTGCCAATCTTGCACATCTGGTACACGTTGATGCGGAAGTCGGGGCAGGTGCTGACCAGGCAGTAGGCGTCGGTCGGCGTGAAACCGTAATCGGCGATCAGCCAATCCATCAAGTGAAATGTCGCGGTTTCGACAGCGACTTCGAGTGGCTTGTTGGCGTTCACCGCAATGAGCGCGTTCGGCTTCTCGATGCGCATCCAGGGAATCCGCTTGCCCTTGATAACGTCGAGCTTGACTTGCGTGGTCGCCTTGGTCTCGGCCGCGGTGCCTGTGAACTCGGTGTCGCCCTGCGAGGCGTGGACATCGCCGAGGTAGAAGAGGGCACCGGGGTGGTGGATGGGAAGGTAGATTCTGTTGCCGACGGTGGCATCACGGATGTCGAGATTGCCACCCCATTCGCCTTGACCGTCGAGGCTGGTAGTAACTTCGCGGTCGGGCGCGACGCCGAGGGTGCCGATGAAGGGGGCGATGGGCCAGGAGATTCTGTCGTTGAAATGCAGTGTGCCGTCGCGCGTGGTGCCGGACGGTCCGGGCGTGTGCTGGAAGATCTTGGTGGTGTAGTCGCCGGAGAGTTCGGGCCAGCGCGTTAGTTCACCGGCCGGTCCGCGGCGTGGACCGATGGCAATCCACGAATAGCTATCGACGGTGATCGCTTCGATGCTGACGACGAGTACATCGCCGCGCTGAGCGCCTTCGAGGTAGATCGGCCCTGCGATCGGATTTGCGAGCGGCGGAACCTTGTCGAATCCAGGCCGTTTGCCTGGAATCGCCTTGTCGGCCTCCGTCTTGAAGAAGCCGGTGCTGGCGTCGTAGGTTTCGAGTTCGAAGACTTCGCCTGGCTTGACGCGCAGCAGCGGCTCGTCACGCCAGTCGAAAGCGTACTTTCGGGCCAGATCGCGCGGGACGCGTTGCATGAATCGGACTCCTGGTTCATCACAATCGATTGCTTCACGTCTGACGTTGTCATTGTGCGGATTTGTCGTAAACAAGCTTGCAGGAATTCTGCGGCAATCTCTTCATTTCGGCAGATTGATTTGGTTTATAGTCTGTACCTTCGTTGGCATGACCTTTGACACATTTTTTTGGGGCGTACCTCACCTCCGGGCTTCCGGTGCAAAACCATGCACCGTGAAATGGACGTAACGTGCGCGAAACGCATTTGAGGACGTCGTCCGGCGGGAAAGTGCGTTGCACGCACTCCATTGAATTAGGCATTTTCGAACCCCGCAACCCGTGCTGCGGCGAACGATCATGTGGCCCTTCTGTTCCTGGTTTCGTTGCATTTCGGGAGGGAGGGGGGTGAGTGTATGTGTGCAACGAATGCGCGCACGTCATCTTGGCTAAAAGAGTTACCTACACGAAATGCGTTGCAGGCCCTTTGAAAAGTGGCGTTCTACAACTAATCTTCAAGGTCCCATTCCCCCCGCCACCGCTCCCACGACGAAGAACGGCTCGGCGCCGCTGGCAACCGCGGCGGGCAACGGCGCGTCCATCGGCTCGAACGACAAATCCTCGTCGCAGGCAAAAAATCGCAGCAGCGGGCGACGCTTACCGGTGGTCTGATCGCGAATCGTGCCGCGCAGCATCGGGTAGCGCGCCTCCAATGCATCGAGGATCGATCGCTGCGTAACGGAGCCGACAATGTCCAATTGGACTTCGGCGCCACACCTAGCCAGTACGCGCAAGTGGTAAGGAAGTAAGATGCGAATCATCATGTCGCCACTCCGGTCTTGCCCGCTTCCACGGTGCGCGTCGGTTCCGCCAGCGGCAAACGCACGGTGAACGTCGTGCCGCGACCGATCTCGCTCTCCACGGAAATCTCCCCGTGAAGCGACTGAATAATGGTCTGGCAGATGCTCAGACCCAACCCGTAACCCGCATGTTCTTTCTCGCGGGATCGGGCCTTGTCGGCTCGGTAAAAACGCTCAAAGACGCGAGGCAAGACATCGCGATCGATGCCGATGCCGGTGTCTTTTACCGTCAGAATGGCTTGCTTGCGCACGGGGTCGGCACGAAGCTGGACAACCACTTCGCCAGGGCTGCGATTATACTTGATGGCGTTGTCGATCAGATTGCTGATAACTTGCCGCAGGTATGCTTCGTCACCGCGCACCGTAGCCGACGTCACGTCGCCGAGAATGAGGCGGACGCCCTGAGATTCCGCGACGGCCTCGAACATGTCAATGGACTGCCGCACAATCTTGTCGAGCGGGGCGAGTTGGTCAGCGCCTGCAAGACGCCCGGCGTCTCCCTCGGCAAGGATTAACAAGCGATTGACCAGCCCGACGAGCCGGCCGATTTCCTCCATCACGTCTGCCAAGATCGCCGCGTACTCCTCTGGGGTGCGGCTGCGATTGAGCGCGACTTCAACCGACGTGCGAATCGCGGCCAAAGGAGATCGCAGCTCATGCGCCGCGTTGGCGACGAAATCGCGGTTTTGCTCGATAAACGACGCCAGGCGATCGAGCATGCCGTTGATCGTCATGGAGAGCTGGTCGATCTCATCTCCGGTGCCGCGGATTGGAAGCCGCTCGTTCAGGTTCCCCGGCTGCAGGTGCGCGGTAGTCTCAATAATCTGCGTGATCGGTTGCATGGCGCGAAGCGCGATGAAATAGGCGCCCAACGGAGCAGCGAGCAAGAGGGAGATGCTCACCAGCAGGAGATTTCGATTGAGCAAGTCTAGATCATCCTGCAGGGCGACCTGAAGAAACCCGCAGCGAATGAAGTAGCGTTCCCCATGCGCGTTTGTGAAGCGCCTCTCGAATACGCGGTGCGTGGCATGCCTTTCATCGTAAGGCCCGTGCGAATCGGACGTAAAGGATGGCGCGTCCAGGCTCGGCGCGTTTTCGCTAGTCCAGACCGCTCGACGGTTCCCGTCGTAGATCTGCAAAAACCAAGTACGATAAGCATTGTCTCTGACCTTTTTCTTTAGCGGAGCATCGAGCGAAGCCAGATCGGCAACTCCTTTTTCCGCGATGACGACATTCACCTCCTCAAGGCTGTCACGCAAGAATTGGTCATAGCTTAAGCGGAGCGCCTGTTGCTCGAAGGCGCGGACGGCGAGATTGGTCGCGACAACCATGACGAAAACGGCCAGCGTAATCCACAGCACGAGTTGAAAACGCAGCGTCGAAAACAACTCTCTAAGCCGATGCACGAAGAGCATAACCGCGTCCTCGTACGGTGTGGATCAGGGGCTCTTTGCTGCCGCGCTGCAGCTTGGTGCGAAGCCGATTGATGTGAACCTCAATAACGTTGGTCGTTCCTTCCCAGTCCGATTCCCAAAGGCTTTCACAGAGCATCTTGCGCGTCACGACTTGGCCGGCATAACGCATGAGCATTTCCAGGATGCTGAACTCCGTCGGCGTCAGGTCGATGTCGACGCCGCTGGCTGTGACCCGGCGCGTGGGCAGGTCGAGCATCAGGTCTCCGATCTGGAGGACCGCCGACGGCTTGATCGTGGACCGCCGCGACAACGCCTCCACACGCGCCAACAATTCGGGCATGGCAAAGGGCTTGACGAGATAATCGTCGGCGCCGCGTTTCAGCCCGGTGACTCGCTCATCGACGGATCCCAATGCTGTCAGGACCAGGACCGGCGTCTTGATGCCGTCTTTACGAATCTTTTCCAAAAGGCTAAGACCTGCGACACCGGGGATAAGCAGATCGAGGACGATGACGTCCTGTTTTTGACCCAGGGCGGCTTCGAGGCCCGCCGTGCCGTCCTGAATCCAGCGGCACGCATATCCCGCTTCCGCCAATCCCTTCTGAACGGCTTTGCCGATCACGGGATCGTCTTCAATTATCAGAATATCCATGGCGTCCATCTCAATATCGTTGTCCACCGTCGGTGTGCGACACTGCCGCCGCAGGCCTCAGCCTGCGGCATCGCAAGGTGAAGCGTGCGGCTACACCACGGCGCGTTGCTATCAATACTGCTAGAGTATCTGAATTCGCTCTCAATCGGAATGCCCACGATTGCCCGGCTAACACATATTTAATGCGGCACGACTCATTGATGCCATTCGCCGGTAAAAGGTACGTAGTACTTCTTGAATTGCCGTTCGTACCATACCGGCGCCGACGGGTAGCCCTCCTGACCAAGCGCATCGACGCCGACAATCCAGTAACGGCGCGTGTCCTTATTGACGTTCGTGTCGAGATAGCGATTGTCCGCGACGGGATCCTTGGTCAAGCGCGTCACCGGCTGACCGGGCCCGTTGATGCGCGGCGACTCCATGCGGTAGATACGATAGCCCGCTAGTGCTTTGGCTTCCATGGATTGATGGATGCAGGGTGCGTGAAACGCACCGGTCCGCTCATCGGTGCGTTGCACGCACCCTACGTCTATCCATCAACGGATCGTAGACGGTGCACTAGGCGTGGTCTCAGTCTTCATGTGCGGTTGTTCCCTATGGTTCCTCGGTCGAGGAACTGTCGAACTACTTGAGGGATCGGCACTTGGGGCGGCGGCGATGGTTGCCGAAACACCCAGGTGTGCGAGCGCATGGGATAAGAAGAGTTTAGCGGATTACAGATCGGATGCAATCTGCCTCGACGTCTGCGCATCGGACTTGATAGAATCAAAGCAGAGACGAATCGTTCCCCGGGCGCGCATTGTTACGAAGAGTGTTCCTCTCGGGGAGCTTTTTGGACGGTGAATCGAGCTAGTGCTTTGGCTTCCATGGATTGATGGATGCAGGGTGCGTGAAACGCACCGGTCCGCTCATCGGTGCGTTGCACGCACCCTACGTCTATCCATCAACGGATCGTAGACGGTGCACTAGTCCTTGTTCGGGATTTTTCTCCCACTTGAGATGACACTTCAATCCGTCTTCCTTGGCGAAGACGAACTGCGGCGCCGACGGAATCGTCAGCGCGTACGGTCCCGCGCCCGATTCGACGCCAAGCTTGTTGACGGCGCGAACGCGATAGGCGTACACCGCGTAACGATAGGGCGTGCCATCCGGGTTCAACTGCGACATCGCGAACCGGTGCGTATAGCTGGCGTCCTTCACCGTGATCGCTTTGCGCAAGTCGATGGCAGTATCGGTGAATGTCGTTTCGAGAATCGGCTCCTTGGTGAGCTTCTCGAACTTGCCGATTGCCTTGAGGGCGCCGACCGACGGCGGATCGAGCGGCAGCGTGTCCTTGCGCAGGCGAACGATTTGGTCCTCGCTAAGAACTTCGACCGGCGCTCGTTCGACATGGTAACCGACGACGTCCTTCTCCTTTGCTGCTGGCCAAGTGAGAGAAACTTTAGTTGCAGTCTGGACCGACGCGATGACGTCTTCGACGAGACGCGGCTGGGTGCGGACTTTGATACTCTCCGCAGAATATCCCTTTTTCGGCATGGAGACCATGACACTGTAAAAATGAACTTTTCCGCGCGGTAAATCGCGGGTTTCAAACTCGTTGCCAAGATCACTTGGAATCATAACTCCTTGGTTTGAGAGAGGCACATTAAAGCTAACCGGCCAATCTGGGCGTCTTTCAAAGCAAATGACGTCCGAGGCAAACGCGCCAGGCTCGGTGTCCCATCGGATAATAGCGCCTTTCTGAGTTGTCTCCACACGAACATTGGAAGGTGGATTAGCCTTCCGCTTTAAGTTCGCCGCGGCATAGCGATATGTCCAGATCTGTTGCTCCCGTTCGACGCCTGGAACCTTCTGCGGCGGATTGACGTAGTTCTCCATGAGGATGACGTTCTGATCCGGAATGGCGGCCATGATGCGGCGGCGCTGGCCACCTCCGGGAGGCTCGACGTTCGGATTCATCTTCTTCCAGCTATTTTCATCGTGCAGGTAGGTCCATGTCTCATAGTGCCATTCGTCGATACCCTCACGCTGGCCGAAGACGCGGACGCTGGCGACGATCACCTTGTTGTGTTCGTCGTAGGCCAGCACCGCGTCATTCTTGTCGGTCGGCGGCATGGCGGCGGGCTTGAGGTCGGTCCACTCGTTCTTGGCGAGGTCGTAGGCCCAGGTGTGCGGATCGTCGGAGAACTGCGTGCCGAACAGGATGTGCTTCTGCATCGCTTTGTGATACGCCATGTTGCCGGCCGAGCGTCCGGCAGGTTGCTTCTTCGGATTCATGCGAGTCCATTCGTTGGCGTAGGGATCATAGACGATGGTGCCGTCGTTGCCTCCCGCGCCGCCGAATATGACGACGACCTGATGATCGCTGTCCCAGGAGGCGCAGCGCAGCGGTGCGGGTCTGGGCGTCGGCACAAGACGCATGTCGCGCCAGCGGTTCTTCTCGACGTCGTAGCTCCACACCGACGAATTGCTCAAATAATTCTCGCGGAACCAATGCCAGCCGTGGCTGCCGCTGAATGCGGGGAAGCGAAGGAACCGCCCGCCGGCAATGTCGAAGACATTCTGCGCATTGCAACATGCGCCCGGCGGTGAGGTGTTCGGCTCGCGCAGGGTCCACTTGGCCGTCGCAGGTTCGTAGGTCCACGTCTCGGCATTCTGCTCGCCGCCGCCGCCTTGATTGTGCCCGGCCCAGCGAACGACGAGCTTCGCCTTCGGATCATAGCCGAACGACCCTTCGTAGCCGAGCATGGGCGACAGCGGCGCTCCCTTGAGCGGGCTGCGCTTGATCCAGGTGTTCGGCGCTTGATCGGCAAGCGGCGCGAGGCCGGGCGCGGGCTTCTCCTTGTCTTGAGCGTTGGCGCAGAT
>VGZI01000246.1 GCA_016872605.1 Planctomycetota bacterium | reverse complement strand
TTGCCGGAAGACTGGGGCGGCTTGCCAGCTTGACGCAAACGTCCCGTTTTGTCCAGGCCAATTGCAGCTGCAAAGCGATTTGTGAAATGGTCATCTAGTCAACCATTTTCCGAACTCCTGTCATTTTTGCGTAAAGATCGCAATTCGACACGCACCCCCTTAGGGTGAGTGACCCGCACTGTGTTGAAAGGTGCGTTTCACGCACCCTACGTCTGACAATTTCGCAGGTTTCGTCAGGCTGGAAAGCCTGACCTACTTTGGCATTTTGTTTGGCGTTCTGTGTCGGCGTCGTTATACTCTGCCCATGGTTCCATCGCATGGCGCGAGGATGAGTATGTTTCGGGTACAAGTCGGGTTGCTGCTGGTGTGCTGCTTGGTTGCGCTGCCGGCGTGTGAACGAGCCAAGAGGTACCGCATCGAGCCGGAGAAGGTTCGCGAGAGCACCGAGCGAAACGAGGTAGACCCGGACGCTGGAGTTTTTCCGCTGGGCTGGCATGGAGGCCGGGAGCGTTCCGACGTGCCGCTCGTATTCGTAGCTGACGACCATCCCGATTGGGCCGGGCTGAAGGAGTTTTGGAATCCCTGGCCGGCCTCGGTGGGGGCGCCGACGGCTCCCATCGGGCTGGCCCCGTTGCAGGCGTTGTCGGCCCTGGTCATGACGCGACAGCACTCGGCGGAATTCAAAGAGCCGGTAATCGCCATTCGCATCAAGGTCCCGCGCGGATTGCCCGATCCAACCGACGACATTCCGAAGAGCAATCCGCCCACGCTTGGGCAGTGGCGGCTGGGCAAGAAGCTGTTCTTCGAGCGTCGCCTGCCGCTGGGCGACGACCTGACCTCCTGCGCCACGTGCCATGATCCCGATCGGGGCTTCGCGGACTCGCTCAAGCGCAAGACGCCGGAAGCGGGGGGTAAATTCAATACGCTCAGCCTTCTCAACGTCGTCTACAATCGCCGGCAGTTCTGGGATGGGCGAGTCGAGACGCTGGAGGAAACGCTGGTACGCGGCGTGGCCGACGAACGCGCGACGAAACCGGATGCCGCCAAGGAACGCGCGGTCGTGCACCACAACTGGGGAGGATTCGCGCGCACGCTCAAGGCCACGAAAGTTCTCGACGCGGAGTTCAACGATGTCTTCGGCGTCGCTCATCCAACGCAAGACACCATAGCTCGCGCCCTTGCCACCTACATGCGCACCCTGCTTTCGGGCGATTCGGTTTACGACCGAGCCGAAAACCTTCGGAAAACTAGGAAAGCCGACAAGCTCGAAGCCAAGCATTTCGCAGACATCCTGAAGGACGACAAGGACGGCGAGATGCGAAAGCTCATCACGGACGACGAGAAGACCAACCAGACCGCGGACGAGGTTGCCGGCAAGCTGATCGCGGGCTATCAGCTCTTCCATGGCAAGGCGCGCTGTGCGCAGTGCCACACAGGAAAGCTGTTCACGGATCACGATTTCCACAACGTCGGCTATGTGGGACCGGACTGGGCGCCGGAGTTCGGCGTTGAGACGGGCCGGTCGGCGTCAGTTCCGGTGGGCCGCAAAGAGACGCGTCTGATCGGCGCCTACCGAACGCCGACGTTGCGTAACCTGGTGCACTCAGATCCGTACTTTCACAATGGCTCGGTATATACCTTGCGCGAAGTCGTCGATTTCTTCGATAGCAAGGTGATGCCGCGCGATGAGGTTGCAAAATCGCTCAAGCACGGTCTGCGGCCTCGGGCTTTGGATTTGACCGGCGACGAGATGACAGCATTGGTGTATTTTCTGCGATCGCTGGACGGGACGGCGGTGGACCCCATCGTGATCTCGGTGAAGTAGTCTACCGATTTTCGTTGGGCGTTCGCATGGCGCCATGGGGGCGCTAATCGAAGATGGTCATTGCTCCAATCACAAAGGATCGTCTGGATGGACGGGAAGAACTATCGAATCTTCGGCATCGAGTTGATCGGGACCTATGCACTGGTGCTGTTCAGCGCGGGGCTGGTGTGCATCAACGAAATGACGACGCCGCGCGCCTGGCATCAACCGGGGCTCGCCGGCATTGCGCTGGGCCAGGGCTTGATCCTCGCGGCGATGCTGGCGTTGACGGCGCCGATCACGGGGGGATACCTGAACCCGGCCATCGTCGTCATGCAATGGGTGTTCAATCGCGTGGAAACGCCTCGCGCGGGCTGGTTACTCGGAGCGCAGTGTCTCGGCAGTGCGATGGCGGGACTCTCGCTGTACTTCACATTCGATCCGGCCGTGTTGCAAAACGCCCTCTACGGCGCCCCGCACATCAACATCATGGCCTATCCGGAAAGCGGTCAACGCACGCAGTTCACCGGCGCCCTGCTTGAATTGGTCTTGACGTTTTTCCTCGTCTTCGCCATTTTCGGCTTGGCCGAAGGAGCCGATGCGCTTCGGCTGGGGCTGGTGGCGGGCATGATCATGACGGTCTGCGCGTTGTTCGGTTTGCCGTTGACCGGTGCTGCCCTCAACCCGGCGCGCTGGTTAGGCCCGACGCTCTTGCAAGCGTACAGCTCGTCGCGGGCGGCCTGGACCGATTCGCTAGTTTACCTGGCCGGCCCCATCCTCGGAGCTTTGGCGGGCGGGTTCTTCGTGTTCAAAGTGTATCAGCCCGCCCTCGCGGAGAAGAGTCCCTCATGAGAAGACGTAGGTCACGTTACCAGAGGTCAGAAGTGGGGCGGGTGAAACGCACCGATCCCGGAGCGGTGCGTTTCACGCACCCTACTTACTGACTTCTGACCTCTGGTACTTTCACCTAACAACCGACCACGGATGGTCGAATGTTGCCTTTAACGGTCGATGATCTGCTGCCGCTTGAAGAATATGCGATGAAGCGCAAGGAGTACTTCGACGCGCATCGCCGGTACGTCGATCGTTATCGCCGAATCCGCGTCGGGCCGAAGCTGACGCTGATTTTCGAGAATCGCCAAACATTGTGGTTTCGCGTGCAGGAGGTGATCCGCATTGCGAGGCTTGCCGACGCGCGAGAGGTGGGGCAGGAGTTGAGCCTTTACAATCGCCTGCTGCCGACGCGCAACGTTCTCCAGGCAGCCCTGTTAATCGACATTGCCGACTCCGCCCAGCTCGGCAAAGAACTGGCGCCGTGGCGATCCATCAGCAGCGAACAGTTGCAGTTGCAGATCGGCAACCTGTCGATTCCATCAAGGCTCATCACCTGTCGGCCCGAGGACCGCGCGATCGGGACGGCTCATTGGGTTCAATTCCAACTCTTCTCCGATGCGCGCCGGGCCCTCGCCAACACTTCCCTTCGTGCGTTCTTCTGGTTCGAGAATGAAACCTATCAACACCAAAGCGCCCCGCTAAGCGACGATTTTCGTCAGAGTCTCCTGGACGATCTGGTTCTGTCCGACCGTGACGGCGACCAGCGGTAGCGAGATCGTGGCCCCGGGCTGTGGGTGTGGCCCTGGAGTCAGGCATGCGCCAAGTTGAACCACGGGGAGCCTAGTGTTCTGGCTTCCATGGATTGATGGATGCAGGGTGCGTGAAACGCACCGCTCCGCTTGGCGGTGCGTTTCACGCACCCTACGTCGATCCATCAATGGATCGAAGACGGTGCACTAGCGCTGCGTAGCCGCAACAATAACTCGCGCACGCCTAGCGATTTCTCCTTGAAGCGCGCGGCGAGGTTTGTGCCGGGCGTGGCGCCGTCGATGGCGAAGTCGGCGGTCACCGAGAAGGTCGCCGGGTCGATGCCGGTTCCGTAGTCGTGCATGCCGATGAGAATGCGCGTCAGCTCGGCATTGGCGCCGGCGCGGGGATACGTCAGCGTCAACGGCGGGCGTTGATCGTCGAGTTGCCAGCCGTAGCCGGTCGTTTGCGGATTCTTGGCGTCGTAGTCGAGATCGATGGGGCAGCCGAGGTCGATCCAGCGCACCAGCGTGCGTTTGTCTTCGTCGGTGAGCGGCTTGACTTTGCCGCTCGTGACGGCTTCGGGGGGCGGCATGATGCCGCCGGTGTAGGCGATTTCGATGCGCTTGCGGTTGGCCGGCGTGTCGGCGACCGGCTTGCCCTGGTAGCGCAGCGAGGTCGGATCGCCGGGATGCCCCGGGCCGAACGGCGGATGGCCTTCCGGCTCCTTGTCTCCCCTCTCCCCTTTTGGGAGAGGGGTCGGGGGTGAGGGCAGCTTGAAGTACATGCCGAAGCCGAAGTTGTTGAGGTTGTAATACGATTGCACGACGAGGCTGCCGTCGGAGAGCTGTGTCTGGAAGTGGAACGAATCGGTGGTGCCGTTGCTCGTGTCGAAAGCGCTGACGAGCGGCGACCAGTTCGTGCCGTCGGGATGAATCGCCCAGATGCCCCACATGTGATGGCTGCGCAGCCCCTGCGATTCGAGCGAGCTGAACATGATCCGGCCGTCCTTGAGGATGACCGGGTGCAACGCCATGCCGAGGTTGAGGTGGCCGATGAGCTCAACATTGGTTTCCCTCACCCCGACCCCTCTCCCGGGGGGAGCGGCGAGACTGGATCGTCCATGACAAAAAGCTGCAAGGCCAAGGCTTGCGGAGCGTAGCCGGGGTTGGTCCCCTTGAAGGCGTTACGGGGGTGCAGGACATGGTTTGCAAACGGCACGGGAGGGCGAGGCTCCTGCCGAGCCGCGAGCCAGCGAAATACTCGATTTCGCACGAGTATCCTGTCGCTTCCGGCTCGGCAGGAGCCTCGCCCTCCCGAAGCAGGCCATGCAGACCATGTCGTGCACCCGCGTTACGGTCGCTGACGAAGGCGATCTTGCCGCCGGGCACGGGCGTCGGGCCGAGATTGTACACGCCCCAACTCGGCAGCGGCGTCTTCGACCAGTCGGCGGCGCCCAGGTTCGGCGTGAACTTCTGCGTCGTCAACTGCACGATCTTCCGCGACGGCACATGAACCTTATAGATGTCGGAACCTTTGTGCTTGAGCGCGTCGTGCATCTTCGCGTAGTAGACCCATTGCCCATCGAACGACACGAACGGGTCGGCAATCGATTCGTGCGGCTTGACCGCGACCAGCACTCCTTCAGAACCATTCGGATGCAGCAGCACAAGATCGGCGCGGGGATCCATCGTGCGCGGATCACCGACCTCCGCCCAGCGCGAAACCGCTTTGCCCGCTGGTCGCGGCGCTCGCACATAGACGATGTCGTAATCGTACCTCACCGTTTTGTCCGCTGCGATCGGCTTCGGCTCGACATTGAGCGGATCGAGATAGAGTTTCTCTTTCGTTTAGGCCGACGTGGTCGAGATCATCAAACTGGAGCAAACGAGCGTTAGAAGGACTCGCATGGAAATCCTCGAATGTGTACTGGGAAGGGGGGCAGCGCGGCGAAAGCGGGGGGATTAGACACAGTGTACCACATCGGAAACGAACTATCCACGAAGGACACCACGTGCTCGAACGGGATGGCGTCCTCAGTTAGCTCGTACTCTGATTTCTCTCCGCGTTCTCTGCTCCCTCTGCGTTGACAATTTGCGGACACGCGGATTCACTTAGGTGCGACTCGGCCGATTCGTGGAGGACGTGCTGCCGGTAGGCGCGGACGAAAATCTGCACGCTGATCATCCAGGAAACGAGCAGGTAATAGGCCGGGAATATCAGGGAGATCAGCACCCAGACGTGGGTGACGCCGTCGATGGTGGCGTCGCCGATTCGTTCCGTCGGCATGCGGACGAGGATGACGATGATGACGATGCCCCAGATCGCCCCGAACACATTCGTGGATTGGTTGAGCCGGCCTCGATGCGTCGGATAGAGATATCGAGCCGGCACGAACGTCATGAACGCGAAGAAGAGCAGCAGCGCGACGACGAACCACGCGGGGGGTTGCAAGGTGTAGAGATAGAAAGCGATGATGTTCCAGTAGGATGGGAAGCCGAGGAAATAGCCGTCGTCCGTTTTCGCGGTGGTCTGACAGAAGCCATAGGCGCTGGCAATCAGCGGCGCCAGGAGCCAGGCCGGCGATTCGCCTTGCAGCAGGTCGGCACGCCAGATGAGCAGCAGCGGGATCGATGTGTACGTTTGAAAGTCGATCAGGTCGTCGAGTCGGCGACCGTCGAAATGGGGCGTAACTTCCTTGACATCGACGGCTCGCGCCAATGTGCCATCGGTCGCGTCCACCACGATGGCGATTAGCATGAGCACGAAAGCCCACCGGAATGAGTCCGGAGTCCTTTCGAAGATCATGACCGCCATGCCGCCCGCCGCCACCAGACCGAGCGCCGTGTAAGCGTGCACGCACCAGGCGAGGACCTGTCGAACCATGGCAATCCTTGCTACACCGGGGATAAGTTCTTTCAACGCATTGTACAAATATCCCATTATCTGGCTGTCTGTTGCAATAGTTACATTTTGTACACTAGTGGTTCCCTGAATAGCGCACCCTTCGCATTCCGCAACCGAACCACTGGAACGGAGTTGCGAACGACTACGGACGTAAGCGACAGATCGGCACGCGGCGTGCATTGAATGGGAAGGTCTCGCAAGCTAATACAAACCACTCCCGGAGCCAATAGCCATGACTCAGATCCACGAACACTCGGCCCATGTGCGCATCCAACCAAATCACCGCTCGCAGCCGTGCCCTCACGCTGATGGGAGCGCCGATGAAATCCTGCGCGACATCGCCTTCGTGCTGAAGCTGACCCAACGCGTTCGCCACGAGATCGAAGCAGAAAAGCAGGTTGACCAGCCCGTGCTTGCCAACGCGTAGAATCTCGACGAAATGCGAATCACGACAGCGCGAAATGACGAAAGCACGAAGAGCACATTTTCGTGTTTTCGTCATTCCGCGCTTTTGTGATTCATGTTTTCGTGTCTATTTCAGGACTGCCGCCAGGTCGAGGTCGCGCGGCGTAGAGCGGTGGAAGAAGACGCCGGTGGTGTCGTCCCGGCCGTTCATGCCGCGGAGGTACAGATAATAAACGCCGCCGAAATGCTTGCCAAACGCGTCTGCCGATCCGGTGACGCGCTCGAGCCAGCGGCGGATCGCTTGCAGGTAGAGCCGATACTGCCGATGGTAATCCGAATCGGCCATGCTGCGCTGGAGCTGTTCAGGGCCGTAGTTGGGAAGCAAGTTCGTTTTCCAATCGAGCAGGTAGTATTTCTTGTTTTTGCGAAAAACCAAATCCATGAAACCGGTGATGAAGCGTTCGTCGACCTTGGCGTCGCCATGCTCCGGATAAAGAAACTCGATCTCGGCACGACGATCCGCCAGCGGTATCTCCCATAACGGTCCGCCTAGGGCAGACAGCGGCGTTCGCAAGGCGTGCCAGGCCAGCTCGGCAATCTGCTGCCGACACGCCTGGGCCAACAGATCGCTCGGCACGCGGCTCCGCAAGAGCGGCAACCCCGTCTCCACTTCCTCATCGATCAGCTTCCGCGAATGCTCACCGGGGCGCAGCAACTCGTCCGGCTTCGCGCAGCGGCCGACGGCGGTAAAGTCGATCGTCTCCATCACATTGTGAACCATGTCGCCGAACACCGGACCACGCAGCACGTCGTCGCGGTCGAGTGGCGCGTCGGCCTCATCGACCGCCGTCAACGCCGAATCGCCGAAGCTCGCGCCATCGCCGACCGATGACAGATGGTGCTTGGTCATGCTCGAAAACGAGCGGAGCACAATCCGGCGACGGCCTAAGTTCGGATCGACCGGCGGAAAAAGGTCCCCGTCAACGCGCACCCGTGAAGGCTGCGCCTTCGGTTCCGGTGGCTTCGGGTCGCCTTTCGGGCCTGACATCGCAATTTCCGGAGTGACGACCTCGGCAACGGTCGGTCCAAGCTTGTCCGGGCAAGCTCGTTCGAGCGCCGGCGCGAGGATAGTGCCGACGGGGCCGAGCCAGGCGGCCTTGGGAGTCATGGGCTTTGGAACATAGAGCTTCATTCCCGCGCGCGTCAGCGCGACATACAGCAACCGCCGTTGCTCAGACAGTTGATCGCGCACGACGCGAGCCTGCGAATCGGCGGCGCCGTGCAAATCGATGACTACCTGGCCGGCGTCATCGCGAAAGATGGACGGAACCTTGCACGCCGCCTTCTGCGTGAATCCCCCCGTCAAGAATACGACCGGGAACTCCAGCCCTTTGCTGGCGTGAATGGTCATGATCTTGACCTTGGGCCGATCGACGTCCATCGGCTGCGTGTTGGCGTCGCTGCTCTCGCGTAGGCGCCGGCGCTCCCGCACCCAACCGAGCAAGCCCAGGAGATCGAGATTCAGCCCGTGTCCTGCCTGTTCCAGCGCTGCCAGCAGATGCCGAAGCATCGCGACCGACACGTTGATTCCGTCGGCGCCGTCGAAGCCCAGCCCGGTGTCCTCCAAGAGCGAACGACACAGGGATGACCACTGGCGGTTCTCCGCATACGCGATCCAGGCCTGATACAGCTCGCGGGC
>VGZI01000245.1 GCA_016872605.1 Planctomycetota bacterium | reverse complement strand
GCCTTGATCGAATTGCCGATATCCCTTAGAATACGCACGCCCCCG
Organism: Planctomycetota bacterium; assembly: GCA_016872605.1. Taxonomy (GTDB): domain Bacteria; phylum Planctomycetota; class Planctomycetia; order Gemmatales; family Gemmataceae; genus SIAQ01. Next base: position 8,382 of record VGZI01000245.1, on the reverse strand, counting down.
GAGGGATGCCATGTTTCGAATCGAGAACGATGCCGCGTCGAACTTTGGCCGTTTGACGCGCCGCGATTGCATGCGTGTCGGATTTCTCGGCCTGGGCGGATTGACGCTTGGCCAGTTGGCGAAGCTGCAAGCCCAAGGCGTGGCCGAGACGCGCGATACCTCCGTGATCCTTCTATTCGCGCATGGTGGACCGAGTCATCTGGAGACCTATGATCTCAAGCCCGACGCGCCCGATGACATTCGCGGACCGTACATGCCTCGGCAAACCAGCGTGGCCGGCATGCAGATTTGCGAGCACCTGCCAAAGCACGCTCGCGTCGCGAATCGCTTCTCGCTCATCCGATCATGTACGCATGACGAAGCCGACCATTTCGCAGGCCATCGCCGCTTCCTGAGCGGTTACGGACAGTTGAAGCCGGGTACGGGATACGAATCGTATTATCCCCAGGTCGGCGCAGTCGCCAATCGCTACTTGCGCGCCAGTCAGCCGGGACTGCCGACGGCCCTCGCCGTCGGTGGCGTGGTCGTCAACGGCCCCGATTACGCGTCCGGCATCTCGGAGGGCTTCTACAGCGGCATCCATCGCGTGCCGATCGTGCAGCGAAGCCTGCCCGACGCGAGCTTGCGGGTTGAGCCGCAGCGCTTCGATGATCGCCTCGCTCTCAGTCGTCAACTCGATGTCATGCGCCGAGATCTTGACGCGCGCGGCACGATGGAGATGATGGATGCATCCCAACGGCAGGCCATCGAAGTGCTCACCAGCGGCGCGGCCCGGCGAGCGTTCGACATCTCTCAAGAGGATCCACGCATCCGCCAGCGCTACGGCGACGGCTACGGCCAGGAGGTGCTTGTGGCTCGCCGGCTCGTCGAGGCCGGTGTGCGATTCGTCACCGTTTGCGATCGAGGCAACGGGCCGGGTTCGGCGGCGCACAACTGGGATGATCATGCCGTCAACTGGGACATGCTCACCGCCATGAACGCTCGTCTGCCTCGCTACGATCACATCGTCGCCACACTGATCGACGATCTCTTCGAGCGCGGCTTGAGCGAACGGGTGTTGCTCATCGTCACCGGCGAGTTTGGCCGTACGCCGAGACTGGAGCGGATGAACGAGCGGATTGGCCGCGATCATTGGCCCAGCGCGATGTCGATTCTGGTATCCGGCGGCGGCATGCGCATGGGCCAGGTCATCGGCTCGACGACGCGGTATGGCGAGCGCCCCCGCGAACGGCCGCTCGATCCGCACGATTTCCTGGCCACGGTCTACCATCACCTCGGCATCGACCACACCGCCCAGCACACCGATCCCACGGGCCGGCCTCACGCCCTGGCCCGCGGCGACGTCATTCGGGAGATGTATTGAGGCAATCTCGTCGAAAGCGAAGTACTGAGTACTCGGTCGAAAGTTGTAGGGTGCGTGGAACGCACCGGTGAGCGGAGCGGTGCGTTTCACGCACCCTACATCCATTAATCCCTGGGAGGCGACGCGCAAGGGACTCAGCTCGTCCTATCTTTGACGCATCGTTTCACCAATTCGCATCACCGATCGAGGAGATCGAATCATGTGCCGGCTTTCCCTTGCTGTCATTACGTTGTTTGTCATCGGCTGCTTCTTGGATTCCCCTGCCGCCGAGAAGCCGAAACGCTCGAAGATTGAGGAAATCGTCAAGATCGAATTCCCCAAGGAGGGCTACAGCTTCACGTTGGCCGAGGCCGCCAAGGGGGTCAAGATTTCGTATAAGATCGTGGTGACGGAGGACCTGGCAGGCGTGGTCGCGTTGCCGTTCGGCCCGAGCGCGCGGGAGCCGGCGGGACCCAGCGGCTTGCACCCGCGCGAGCAAATCTCCGGCAAAGGCCAACTCTACTGCTTGATGGACTTCGGTCTCGCCCCGCCTCCGAAAGGAACAGTCAAGTCGCTGAAGAAAGGAACTTACGCCCACATCTTCACCTGGGACGGCCGAAATTGGACGGGCCCGTCCGACTTCGGCAACCCCAAGGGCAAGCCCTTCCCCGCCGGCGCCTACGACGTCACCGTCACCATCCACGGCTACCTCGTCGTCGGCAACGCAAAGATGCCATATGAGATGTCACGCAAGGGGAAACTCGATTTGAAGTAGCCGGGGACAGAGGTCGGAAGTTAGAAATCAGAGGTCACAGGTCAGAAGTCAAGGGCGACTGTTCCGACTTCTGACCTCTGACTTCTGGCACTAGATGGCCAGCAGCTTTGCGAACCCACTTGAGGAGACGGAGTTGCGGGGCATCATGCTCGCCAGGTCGAGGCCGTCGCTGGTTCGTAGTTGAAGCGACGCGCGCGGTTCGCGGAGCTTGTAGTCGGCCATCATGGCGCGGGCAGCGCCGTCAACGTCGATCGGGTCAACCGTGTACGGATCGAACGAGCCTGTCGCGGCCTGCCCGTTCGGGAACCTTGGCCGAATGCCCAGTCCGACGACCGTCATGATCGGCATGCAGCCGCGAGTGGCGGTCTGCGCTCGGCCCCAATCGGTGGCGGTGGCCAGGCGGTTGAAGATCGACGGATCGATGACCATGTCGTAGTCGCCGTTCGAGTAGCGGACGCGGACGCTGGCGGCGACATGGAAGCGCCACGTCACGTTTCCGCCCGGCGCAAGCGCCGTGCGGACCGACAGGAACTCGTTTGTTTCCTGGGGAAACGCCCAGATCTTGCGGCCCTGGATGCCGCGCGACGCCAGCCGACGGATCATCAGGTGCGAGCGAGCGTGACAGCCGTCGATGACGTAGCGGAACGCGAGGTCCGATTGGTTTGCCATGTCGTTGAACAGGCGCTGGGCTTCGTCGGGGGTTAGTGGGTTGGCGGGCGTGCCACGCGGGCCGGCGGCGGGCTGGTCGGCCTGAATGAGTTGAGCCGAGAACGTCCCGCTCCAAGTTTGGCCGTTTTGTCTCCAGTAGACAATTCCGGAGATCGTATTGCCGGTGCGGCGTCCAACATAGCGAGCGGTCATGCCGGAGGACACGGAGCCAGGCGAGTCGGTGCGGACCAGAACGATGTTGTTGTTATCGCGTGATTCAATGCGAATGACGGCTGCGGCGCCGTTAGCCCAGCGGGCGATGTACGCGCTTTGACGAGCATCCCAGTTCAGGTCGCCGCTGATGGTCGTTGACGACGTTTCGCTGAGTCGCCAAACTTCGGCGGCGTTCAACGTCGATGCGCCCGTGAGACTGACGGTCAGCGTGAGGAGAATCGAGAATATGGTTTTGCGGAACATGGCAAGCTCCTTGGTGTTCGTTGTGATGGCGTGACGCCAGTGATGTCTCGAGGCGTCTTCCTGACGTGACCGATGCGACCGACCGTGTCGCCTGCCCTCGCCGGCTCTTCGTCAGACTCATCCCCACGTTCGGCACAAGCGGACAAATCTGCGAATCTAACGGGAGATTGCCGATCGGCGGCACAAGCGGACACGATTGGACATACCATGGAGAAAAAGCGACAATGAAAATTCACGGCGCAAGTTTCGCGAACCCGCGCGTTTTTGCTTCAAGCGAGATTGCCGCAGCACGATTGCGCGCAACGCGGCTGACACTTCAAGAGGATCTCAGCGAATGAAAGCACTTGGCATCGTTTTCACCATCGCGCTCAGTTCGACGCTTCTCGCCGGCGACGATCCGGCGGAGCGCTTGCCGGTTCGAGTCTCGGGCAACCAGAAAGCGCCCGAATTCGTCGACATCGAAGCCTGGATCAACAGCGAGCCCTTGACCATGCGCCAGCTCAAGGGCAAGATCGTCGTCGTTCATTTCATGGCGTTCGGCTGAATCAATTGCGTGCGCAACTACTCTTCGTACAAGAGCATCTGGAACGAGTTCAAAGACAAGGGCGTCGTCATGATCGGCATCCACACGCCGGAGACGAAGGCGGAGCGAAATGTCCAGAGCGTGAAGAAAAAGATGGACGAGGCCGGGCTAACTTTTCCGATTGCGATCGACAACAAGACGACGATGTGGCATCGTTACCACAACGCCTACTGGCCGTCGGTCTACGTCATCGATCGTGAGGGGATCGCGCGGTGGGGTTGGGCCGGCGAGCTTGGCTGGAAAGGCGCGAAGGGCGAATATCACATGCGGCAGCGCATTCAGTGGCTTGTCGATGAAGCCAAGGGCAAGTGACTGCCGCATGCGGCCTTGCGCTCGCGTCGCGCAAAACAATCGCGAAACCGCCAGCGATTATGCATCCGAGAACCATCGTGCGATGACGATCGCAAGCCAGCCGATCCCCAGGAGCACGAGCGTGACGGCGACGCCGACGCCGACCATGGCTGCGTCACGCCACGTCAGGTGAAGTCCCTTCGGAGCCGGAACCTCGGGCGCGGCAGGGGCTGGCATCTCAACAAGTTCGACGTCAATTTCGTCGCCAGCCGGCGCTGATGTCGCGGCTGGGGCGGACACCGTGGAATCGAGAGGGGCGGCGTGCGCGGCGACGGGCAGCGGAGCGGGCTCGGGCGCCGGCGGCGGCTTGACACCCGTTCTCCGTTTCCGCTTCTTCTCAGGCGCTGCCGGTCTCGCGGGCGCCGCAACCGGAATATTCTGACCCGATGGCGGCTTCACCGGCGACGCTACGGGGACATTCGGATTCGATGCGGGCTTCGTCGGCGACGCTACCGGGACACTCGGATTCGACGGCGGTTTCCCGGGCTGCTTGGCCGGCGGCGCCGTCGGAGTGGCCGGCGGCGGCAGCGTCTTTTCTCCCTCCGACTCCTTGTCTTCCACTTCGAGCCATGTCAAGTACTTCTTCATCTGCGGCGTTTCTTCCGGCGTCTTCACCGGCTCTCCCGTCACCATCAAGAACATGTCCAGCGCCTGTGCCGCCCGCGCCGGCGTCGCATAACGCTTGTCGGGCTGCTTGGCCATCATCCATTCGACGATTTGGGACAATTCCTTCGGCAACGTCGGCACGAAATCTTGCAACGGCTTTGCGGTCTCCGTTGCGTGCCGGATCATTTGGTTCAAGATGTTTTTGTCCGGAAACGGCGGCTGCCCGGTCAGGCAGTGATACAGCGTACAGCCGAGGCTGTAGATGTCCGCCCGGATGTCGATACAGCGTGGGTCGCGCGCTTGCTCCGGGGCCAAGTAATCCGGCGTGCCCAGCAGCACGCCTTCGCCGGTCAATTCCGCTCTCTCTTTGCCCTCCGGCTGTTCGTTCTCGTCGAAGAACTCTCGAGCAAGGCCGATGTCGAGAATTTTGATGTTCGACTTGAGCGTCGTCTCCTTCTCGCCGCGTGCCGGCGCCGGCTGCAGCATCAGGTTGGCCGGCTTCAGATCGCGATGGACCATGCCCATCTCGTGAATATGCTGCAGGCCGAGAAGGGCCTGGTGAACGAGCCGAACCGCCTCCGCCGGCGGCAGCCGCTTGCGCCGTTGCAGAAGCTCTTCCAGCGTTTCGCCCTCCAGGTACTCCATCACCAGATAATGAACACCCTTGGTTTCGCCGACCTGAAAAGAGCGCACGACATGCGGATGCTTGAGCTTGATGGACAGCCGAGCTTCTCGTTGAAAGCGCGCGAGCGTCTGGCCGATCTTGGCCTTGCTCGGCGGCAACACCTTGATCGCCACGGTCTGCCCCGAGGAATGCGCCGCCTTATACACGCCGGCCATCCTTCCGCGGCCGATGCGCTCCTGAATCTTGTAGTCGCCCAGGAAGAAGTCGTCGACATGTCCGCGCGAGAGCAGACTCGCCTGATATGCGGTGACGTAATCGTTCGCTACGAGCCATTTCAGGAACGCATGTGCTTGTGCGGCGTCCTTCGCCTCAGCCAGCCAGCGTTGCCGCATCGCCTGCATTTCCTCAGGCGTCATGAGCTTGCTGCGAATGAGAAAGCCGCACAGGTTTTCGACTTTGAATTCCACGCGGGGCCAGAGGTCAGAGGTCAGGGGTCAGGGATCAGACGTCACGAGACATCGGTATTTTGCAACTTTCGGCTACGGGTTGCAATCTCCAAAATTCGTTGAATCCTCGGCGAATCACGAACATAATGAGTAGTGACCACGAAATGCCTAGACGGTGGTTCTGACCTTTGACTTCTGACCTCTGACTTCCAGGTGGTGCCATGACCAAGCCAGCAGAGAGAACCTACAGCGACGCCGAGGTTGGCGGCAAGTTGACGGAACTCGGCCTGACGAACTGGTATCTGGAAGACGGTTGGCTACGCCGCAAGTTCAACACCGACGGCTGGCCGACCACTCCAAAATGAACTTTTCCGCCGTTCCTGGCTTTCCGTTCTTCGCATCCTCCAAAATCAAGCAACCCCAACGGGTTAGGAGTTGAATCATGGCCGAGAAGGAAAAGACATACACCGAGGCTGAAATTCCCGGCAAGCTGACCGAGTATGGTCTGAACGGGTGGTATCTGGAAGACGGCTGGATCAGGCGGAAGTTCACGACAGAAGGATGGCAAACGACGCTCCTCCTCGTGAACGCCATCGGCTACCTAGCTGAAGCCGCTTACCACCACCCCGACCTAGCGGTGACGTGGGGCAAGGTGTGGGTCAAGTTGCAGACCCACTCGGCAGGCGGAATCACCGACAAGGACTTCGCCCTGGCGAAGAAGATCGAGGAAATTGTCCTGTGGCGACCAGCAGCCGGTGGACCGCTCGAAGGCACGCCGAACAAGTTCGTCAAGGGCGGTTAAGTTCGAGGAAGCCAGCCGAAGCTGCGTTTGTCTTCTTGCTGGTGCGGAAACGAACTACCCCGCCCGCCTCACCACCACGAACCACGCCTTCGGCCCGCCCTTACTGAAGGTGAAGTCCTTCAGGTCGGGCCGGACCTCGAACCGGGTCGGCTCGATGGCCTCGATTGCCCAGCCCTGGGCGAAGGCGTCCTCGATCTCCTTTCGACTCACCCGCCGAGGCCCTTGCTCGCCCGGCTCCTCGTCGCTGAAGCAGAGCAGGAACAACCGACCGCCCGGCTTCAGGACTGACGCCAGCCCGTCGATGTAGCGGCGGCGGTCGTCGTCCGAGAAGACGTGGAACAGCCCGCTGTCGATCACGCTGTCGAAGACTTCGGGAAGTTGCTTCAGCGCCAGAGCGTCCATCACGAGGAACGTGACCGTCAGGCCCCGCTCCGCTGCCTTCTGCTTGGCCCTGTTGATCGGCTCGGCCAAGAAGTCGATTCCCATGACCTTCTGGCCCCGGCTGGCGAAGAACAAGGCGTTCTCGCCCGTGCCGCACCCGGCGTCCAGGACCGACCCGGCGATCCGGTCGGCCACGTCCAGGAACGCTCGCTGCGGTCTACCGATTTCCCACGGCGGCTGACTGGCGTAGATGTTCTCGAAGGTGCTGCGGTCGGGGACGGGCATGGCTCACTCTCCTACTTGACGCTGACGGTGTTCTTCCTTTTCCTTCAAGCAGTTGGGACAATACCACGGAGCAGGCGTCTTCACTGGCTTCGGACTTCGTTTGCGGCACTTGGCGCAGACAAATCGTTTGCCCTTCACGGCAGTTTTCGGGCGTGCCTTCTTTCCGCTCCTGAAAATGTTCCTCGCCATTGCAACCTCCAGTCGCATTTTATCGGTTTGCGTGTTGCTCGCCGCTGGACCGAGGCGTGACGCCTCAACACGCAAAAGCGTAAGATGAACGCAGAGAACACGCCGCAGGATTGAGGATCGAGCATGAGCATTACCGCCGAGGAAGCCATCAGCCGGGTCAACGAATCAGTCACGGTGGAAATGCTCGTCCAGCGGACGAAGTGCTGCACCGGCTCCAGTCAGGTCTTTCTGGACTCCGAGACGAGCTACCATAATCCGAAAAACCTGGGTGTGGTCGTCACCGAGAGCGGTCGGGCGCAATTCGCCGAGGCGGGCATTGACGACCCGACCGCCCACTTCAAGGGCAAGACCATTCGAGTCCGTGGCGTCGTGATCCGCAAAGAGAAGGGGCCGTACATCGAAGTCAGCGACCCCAGCCAGATCGAGTTGGTGGTGTGAGTGCTTGCTTTGGTCTTCCTAGGGTCGATCTGTTGCATTTGGGCAAGCGATTTTCTAAGCTGGGAAGGCCGAGCAGCGATCGGTGTTATCCAGGGCTTGCGGATGCGGTTCTCGATTTGACAATCCGATTTATCCTTATCAAGAAGCTGACGATGAATCGTGCCATGATCGGAACCTGTGCCGGTTTAGTTTGTGGTATTTTGGCGTTGGCCGGGTTTGGGGCTTGGGCTGGCTATACGCACGGCGGCGAATGGGTTGTTCGTGCGGGCCTCCCGCCTGGATGGAAAGCTGCTGGAACCGGAGCGTTCGTGTATACCGCCTACTTCTGGTGGCTCGCCGGGATGTTGGGAGCCATTGTCGGTGGGCTTGCTGGGCTGGGGAGTTGGCTTGTCCGACCGAAAACGAGTTGCTGAGATGTAAAGGCAAGTCGGCCA
>VGZI01000244.1 GCA_016872605.1 Planctomycetota bacterium | reverse complement strand
GTCTTCCTGGGCGTTCGCGTCGAATGCGCTCAATGCCACAATCACCCGTTCGCCGAATGGAAACGCGATCAGTTCTGGGCCCTCGCGGCGTTCTTCTCGGGCATCGAAGGGCAAAAGCAAGGCGACGTAATCGTGCCGGGCCGAGAAAATGCAAACAAGCGCGAGATCACGATCCCGGGAACCGAGACCGTCGTCAAGGCTCGTTTTCTGGACGGCAGCGAACCGAAATGGGAAAAAGTGGGCTCGACCCGCACGGTGCTCGCGGACTGGATCACCGCGCCGAAGAATCCTTATTTCGCCCGCGCCGCCGTCAACCGAACCTGGGCCTATTTCATGGGCACGGGGCTCATCGAGCCGGTCGATGAGATGGTCGGCACCAGCAGCGCAGCGTCGAATCCGGAGCTACTCTCCCTGTTGGCGCAGGAATTCGTCGCCCATCAGTTCGACTTGAAGCATCTCATCCGCGCGATCGTGCTCTCCGACGCTTATCAGCGGACGAGCGCGGGCAAGGCGTCCATCGATCCGGTGCTGTTCGCCCGCATGCCGTTGCGCGGCTTGACGCCGGAGCAATTGTTCGACAGCCTGGTGACGGCCACCGGCTATCGCGAAGCCGGCGACGGCCGGGAGAGCCTGCTCGACGCCATCGCCGGCAAACCGTCGGCTCGGGCCCAGATGTTGACCAAATTCGCCAACCAGGCCGAGCGGGCCGTGTTGTCGCAGACCTCGATCTTGCAGGCGTTGACGCTCATGAACGGCAAAGTCGTCGATGACGCGACGTCGCTGGAGCGGAGCGAGACGCTGGCCGCGGTGCTCGACGCGCCGTTCCTGAAGACCCCGGATCGCATTGAAACGCTCTTCCTGGCAGCGCTTTCGCGTCGGCCGAGCGCCAAGGAACTCGACCGAATGACGCGCTTCGTCGACGATGCCGTGCGTGATACTCGTGGCCGCAATGATCGCGCCTATCAGAATGCGCTCGCTGACGTGTTCTGGGTGTTGCTCAATAGCGCAGAGTTTAGCTTGAATCATTGATCCAAAAAACCGCGCTCGCCAGAGGCGAGCGGCAAAACGGAGGAGCTATGTCCACGTCATCCCTATCGCGACGTGATTGGCTGCGTCTGACCGGCGCCGGCGTCGTCGGGTATTCGCTGTCCGGGTGGTTCGGCGCACTCGCCAATGCCGCGGGCAACGATCCACGTCGGAGGCGCTCGTGCATATTGCTGTGGATGAATGGCGGGCCGAGCCAGCTCGACACCTTCGATCCGAAGCCGGGCCACGAGAACGGCGGCCCGTTTGGCGCGATTCCCACTGCAACGCCGGGGATTCGCATCAGCGAGCATCTGCCTCGTTTGGCGCGATCGATGAACGACCTGGCCATCATCCGCTCAATGAGCACACGCGAGGCGGACCATGGGCGGGCGACGTATCAAATGCGAACCGGTTACCCACCGACCGGCCCGGTGCAATATCCAACGCTCGGCTCCCTGGTGTCGAAGGAGCTAGGCGATCCCGACGCGGAACTGCCAAACTTCGTGAGCATTGCGCCGTACGCGTTCTTCAGCCCGGCGGCGTACGGTCCGGGCTTCTTGGGGCCGCGCTATGCGCCGCTGGTCCTGGCCGACAATCAGCAGCTGGTGCCGGTTCCGGGGCAGCAGTCGAACTACGAGGACAATCTGCGCGTGCCCGACTTGGAGCCGCCGGCCGAGGTGGGTGGGCAGCGTTCGTTGTCGCGCACGCGCTTGCTGGACGACGTCGAGCAAGACTTCATCGAAAACCGGCCCGCGCTCCCATCGCAAAGCCATCGCAGCGCTTACCAACGGGCCGTGACGTTGATGCGCTCCGGCGCTCGTCGTGCTTTTGACCTCGATGTCGAGCCGGCGCGGGTGCGCGATCGCTACGGTCGCAATCTCTTCGGCCAGGGCTGCCTGTTGGCTCGCCGGCTGATCGAGCGCGGCGTTCCGTTTGTCGAGGTGTCGCTCGGGTCGGCCGAAGGAGTCACGCTCGGCTGGGACACGCACCTGGGCAACTTCGACGCCGTACGGCGCTTGAGCGCGTTGCTCGACCCGGCCTGGGCGAGCTTGATGGAGGATTTGAAGAGCCGCGGCTTGTTGGAATCAACGCTCGTGGTCTGGATGGGCGAATTTGGGCGAACGCCCCGGATCAACCCTCAAGGCGGCCGCGATCACTGGCCGAACGCCTGGACGACGCTCTTGGGTGGCGGCGGAATCCGCGGCGGCCAGGTCTATGGCCGAACCAGCGACGGCGGCGATTCCGTCACCGGCGGCCGAGCGATCGGCACCGGCGACTTTATCAGCACCATTGCCCGCGCCCTCGGTATCGACGGCGATCGTCAGAACCTGTCCAACGTCGGCCGGCCTATCCGCATCGTTGAACCGAACTCCACGCCCATCGAGGAGGTGCTCGCATGACGTCAGGAATCAGGAGTCAGGGGTCAGGGACTTGGATGCTGGCGATGCTTGCTGCACTAGCGCTTGCGCCGTCGGCGTGGGCACAAGGCAAAGGGGCGGCCAAACCAGACGCGTATGACTTTGTGTTCATGGCGGAAGATCGGCCGGTGCTGCTGCGCGTTCATGTGCGCATCGACGGCAAGACGCTCGACGATGCCGGCCTGGACTTTGTTCGTTTTGTCTTTGAACATCTCGATCGCAAGGGGCGCGGATACCTGATGCAGACCGAAGTCGAACGGTTGCCGAGTTTGAGCCACATGCAGATGGGCGGGCTGGCATCGCCGTTCGGCGGGTTCGGCGGCGGTACCCCCAAAGACGCGGAAGTGAAAATGGCCGACGTCGATGCGAACAAGGACGGGAAAGTCACGCTCACGGAACTTGCGGCATACTATCGCTCGAATGGCTTCGTACCGATCCAAGTTCACTCCGACGCCAACAAGCGAGACAATTACATGGCGATGATGGCAATGGACACCGGCGTCGCGCCCGATCCCGGCGTCGAGGCCATTCGCTCGGCTGTTTTCTCGCTCTTCGATGTCAAAAAAACAGGGAAGATCACGCGCGGCGACCTGCTTCAGGCCGAGAAGATCCTGCTGCGGCATGACGAGAACGACGACAAGATGATCACGACGCGCGAGCTGCCCGTGAGCGTCGCCCCGAGATTCAAATATCCGGCGATCGAGATGAAGAAGTCCGACAAGACCGCGCCCAAAGTGATGCCGAAAGAGGCGCCGCCGCCCAAAGCAAACTCGAAAGAGAACAAGCCTCCCGCCAAGGACATGCCGAAAAAGGAGATGCCGAAGCGACCGATCGATGGTCCGTCCACCATCACGCCACTCACCAATCCGCGTGACGCTATGCTGGTCATGGTGGCGACGCCGATCACGCCCGAAGAGATCGCCCAGAGCATCCTGCGGCGTTACCTCGGCCCGGACAGCAAGGACAAGGAAATCAGACGGGAGAAACTCGGACTCGATGACGCGACGTTCAAGTTGCTCGATGTCAACGGCGACGGACTCCTCGATGCCAAGGAACTTGCCGCCTTCGTCACACGCCGGCCCGACCTGGAGATCATGGTCCGCCTCGCTGACCCAGGCGATGCGCACCGCGGCGTCGAGTTGCTCAAGCCGAACGGCACGCCCGCCAACTTGGCGAAACATGCCAACATGTTCGACGGCCTGGCCATGATCGAACTCGTCAAGACGCGATTCGAGCTGCGCGGCGAAGAGGAGATCGCCAAGGACACCTACGGCCCATTCCTACGCTTGCAGTACTCCGTGATATTCACGCAGCTCGACAAGGACAACGACGGCTACATCGACGCCGCCGAAGTCGGTGGAAACCAGTTTGGAATGGGCGGATTGTTTTCCGGCGTCTTCAAGGCGATGGACGCCGACGGCGACGGCCGAGTGTCCAAGCAAGAGTTCGACGCCTATCTCGATTTTCTCGGCGACGCCAAAGTTCGCCTCGCCAGGGGTTGCGTTTCGCTTGCGCTGACCAACGAGAGCCGAGGCCTGTTCGACCTTCTCGACACGAATCGCGACGGCCGGCTGAGCGTGCGCGAGCTGCGCGGCGGGTCGGCGATTTTCGACCGGCTCGACCGCAATCGCAAGGGCTTCGTCACGGAAGCCGACATTCCCTCCAGCTATCGGCTCACTGTGCGGCGTGGACCGGCAGGGATCAACACGGACGACTATACGAATCTTCTCGCCAGCCTCTACGGCGGGTCGGCCAAGACCGAGCGAGTGCGCACGTTGACCAACGGGCCGCTCTGGTTCCGCAAGATGGACAAGAACCGCGACGGCGATGTGTCGCGCAAAGAATGGCTCGGCGCCGACGAACTCTTCCGCCAAATCGACTCCGACGGCGACGGCCTCATCAGCGCCGACGAAGCCGAGCGATTCGATCGATTGCATCGTAAAGGAAAGTGACGCAACGGCGTCGCCGAAGCGTTCGTCGAAGGGTCGTGCAACCACTCCGGCAGGTCAGGCGTTCCCGCCTGACCTGCCTTCGCGCTGAAGATTCGAACTTACACCTCAGAAATAACGCCCGTGCTCGTGGCGAACGATCTCATGTCGATGCCCATTTGCTGAATCATGCGCACGAAGAGGTTGGCGAAGGGGCGATTGTTGCGGCGATCGAAGGCGACGTGACCCGCGTGCCGCAGACCGCCGCCCGCCAGGAGGATCGGCAGGTTGCTTGAGGAATGGCCGGAGCCGTTGCCCAGGTTGCTGGTGTGCAGAACCATCGTGCGGTCCAAGAGCGTTTCGCTGCCTTCGCGCGAATCCTTGAGCCTGGTGAGAAAATCGCGGAAGGCGCGCAACTCGGCTTCTTCGATCAGGGCGAGTTGCTCGATCTTCGCGGGGTCCTGCCCGTGGTGCGAAGCATCGTGATGGCCTATGGTGACGCCGTCGATCGTCGGGCGTTCCTGGGAATCGAGCGACAGGGAAACGACACGCGTCGAATCGGTCTGCAGGGCGAGATGGACAAGATCGTACCACTGGCGGCTTCGCTCGATGAGTTGTCCCGACCCCGTGGCGTTGACGGGAATCGGCACATTGACGCGCGGCTTCGGACGGTGCACCCACGCTTCGTCCTGCTGCAAGCGCTGCTCGGCTTCGCGAATCGACGTCAGGAATAGGTCAAGGCGCTGGCGGTCGGCGGCGCCGAGGCTTCGCTCCATTTCGCGGGCCTGCGCGCGCAGGTCGTCAAGGATGCTTCGGCCATCGCGCAGACGGCGCACCTCGCGAGCAATTTCCTCGGGCGTGCCCTGAATGAAGAGCTGGCGGAAGACGCTGCTGGGCCAATGGTTCGCCGGCACGCGCACGCTGCGCCGATTCCATGAATAAAGCGTGCCGCCCAGCACGAGCGAGCCAAAGCGTGTGTGATGTCCGATGTGCGAAGCGACTTCCTGGTCGAGCGAGATGGTGTTGCGCAGGTCGTTGAGACGGACCCCTTCGGGAGGCGCGCCGGTGAAGAGCGCGACGTCAGTGTGATGCCCGTCGGGATAGCCGCGATGCGACATGCCGCTGATGACGGTGAACTTTTCGCGATGTGGATCCAGAATGCGCGTGTAACGAGTATGCTCGTAATCTCGCCCAGCTCGCTCCGGAAACAACAACGGCGTGTGCAGACCGAGCGGCCTGCCGATCAGCACCATGCGCCGCGGCAACACCTCGCGCCGCTCCTGCGAAAACACCGAGGGCAGCATCGCGTCCAAGAGCGGCAACCCCACGCAGACACCCGCGGCGCGAAGAAAGGTTCGGCGGTTCACTCGTTGGAGCGGCATGATGATCACCTCTCTTCGTTTAGCTTTCGCATGGCGCCACACCAACGCTAAACGGATTCGGGTTATTCATACAGGAACACCCGGCTCTGCACTACTTCATGAATCAACGTCTGGAAGCCATAGTCGCGTTTTCGCAGGGTTCCGACGATCTGTTCGATTACTTCGCGGTCGGCGTACTGGATGTCGGCGCCGGTCGCGTAGATCATCAGGTTGCGCGTGATATTTCGGGCGATCTGATCCTTGTCGGCGAGCAGGAGCTTCTTGTAGTCGTCGATGTTCTTGAACGGCTTGCCATCGGGGGTAACGCCGCCGACCTCGACATCGGGGCCGCGGTAATAGCGATTGCCTTTGACGACGCCGGCCTTCGTCTGCTTGGTGGCTCGATAGTAGTCCCGCCAGCCGCCGATGGCGTCGAAGTTTTCGAGCGCGAAGCCAGGTGGGTCGATATGGTTGTGGCAGGTCGCGCAGGCGGGTACAGTGCGATGCTTGTCGAGCTGCTGCCGAATCGTGGTGGCGCCGCGAATGTCGGGTTCGAAGAGCGGGATGTCCGGGGGCGGCGGGCTGGGCGGCTTGCCGACGATGCGTTCGAGCACCCACTTGCCGCGCAATACGGGCGAGGTTCGCGTGCCGTCGGCGGTCACCTTGAGGACGCTGGCATGCGTCATCACGCCGCCACGATGGGAGTCAGGCGGCAGTTTGATTTTGCGCAGTGCGGAGTGGAGCTCCCCCTCGCCGCCGGCCCCTCTCCCGGGGGGAGAGGGGAGTATGTTGTAATGCCGGGCGAGCCGATCATTCGCAAAGGACCAGTCGGAATCGACGAACTCCAGGACGCTGCGATCGTGACGCAAGATCTCCTCGAAGAACAGTTCGGTCTCCTGGGGCATCGCCCAGAACAGATACTGATCGAACTCACTGTAGAGCTGCGGATCGGGCGTTGTGTCGTTGATCTTGCGCAAGTCAAGCCATTGGCCGGTGAAATTGAACGTGAATCGGTGCGCCTTCGCATCCTTCAGCATGCGCTCGACTTGAGCGCGAAGGCCGGCGGGCTTGGTGAGTTCCTTCTTTTCTGCCGCGGCCAAGAGTTCCCGATCCGGCATCGACGACCACAGGAAGTACGACAGGCGATTGGCGACGGCATGGTCATCCAGACGAGTCGATTGAAAATCCTTCTGAGCGTTCAGCGTAGCCCCGCTTGGTGACGCGTGCGGCTCTTTGAGAAATAGAAAGTGCGTTGAGGACAGGATCGCTTTGTAGCCGTGAATCATGGCCTCGGCGAAAGTGTACTTTTGATCGAGCCGATCGTGGACGACTTTGACGTAGTGCTTCTTGGTTTCCTCGCCGACGGGGCCGTGAAAGGCTCGCGGCAGGAAATCGCGAATCAACCGCTCGGCGTCTTCCTTCGGCTTCGTCGATGCCGGCACAAGCGGGTCGTAGTTCTCCCAGAAACTGCCGGCGCGGTTGTCCGCGATCTTCGGAATCGGGCGCTTCTCGGCTTCCGCCTTGGCGACCGACCGCGCCTTGATCGGCACATCTTTGAACAAGCGGTTGTAACTTTCGGGAGGCCAGGGTCCGACTGGACCTTCGATTTTGATCCACTCGATGACGAGTTGCGGTCCTTTGTAGCTATCCCATGGCGGCCCTATCTTCCTCACGAACAAATCATACCGATCCGGCAGCGACCAGCCGTGCAGCCAAACGGTGACCTCGCGGTTCATGGTGAACTCGGCCTCGAAGACGGTCGGCTTGTTCTCGGGGACGTCGACAACCTTGCGCAGCTCGTGAACGCCGCGCTCGCGAATCGGGCGGCAGCAGAAGGCCATCGTCAGCGGCTTGCCGTCGGTGTTGATCGCGTAGGCCGACGCGGTGATGCGATAGCGGCCCGACTGCGGCGTCATGGCGGAGCAGCACATCGTGTAGTGGTCCGGCAGCCGCGCGGGGAACACAAGCGCATCCCCTTTCAAGTAGCAGGCTTTGCCGATCAACTCCGCGAAGAATTGCGGCTTCTGAGAGATTTCCTTTCCGGTGCGCTTTTCGCTCCAGCCCATCTGCGGCGCACGTGGGATCGCTGCATTGATCGCTTTCTCGGCAGCGTCCTGGTAGCAGAGCAAATGGGCCGCCGAGATGTCGAGCGAGGCGGCGATGTTGTCGAATCCGGCGGCGACGTTGTCTTCCGGCAGCACCGACTTGAGCGGAACATTTTCTATCGCCAACAGGTCGAACAGCGTGTTCTGATATTCCGTTGCATTGAGGCGACGCAACGCGACGCGTCCTTCCTTTCGCTGCCTGGCGAGCGAGGCGGCGTGCAGTTCCTTGTGCAGCCACTGCGTGACCTGATTGATTTCGTCCTTGGTCGGGCGCTTGCGGTTCTTCGGCGGCATCTCGCCGGCGAGGACTCGATCATAAGCCTTGATCCAGTGCGCGGCCGTCCGAACGTCGGCGAAATCGGGTTTCAATTCGTCGAGGCGCAGCCCGGCTTTCTTGACTTCGGCCCCGTGGCAGCTCACGCAGTGGGTGTCAAGAAATGGTCTGACAACGGTGTTGAACGATGCCGCCCGCTCTTGCGCAGCAACGGACTGGTTGAAGAAAAGTAGCGTGATTCCTGTCAGCAAGAACATGGTGCGGGTCATGGCTCGTCGCGACCGTTTGAGAAGGGCGATTGGGGGGATGATTGACTCTG
>VGZI01000243.1 GCA_016872605.1 Planctomycetota bacterium | reverse complement strand
CCGCTGCCCATGTATTGTCCACACGACCTAGCGCTCGCTTGGCGCCATGCGAGCGCTAAACGTGAACATCGAATCAACTCACATCTTCGGCCTGCGGCGGTGCCACTCGGTCGCTTGCTGATAGGCATGGGCGAGGCTCAATAGCCGCGCTTCGCTCCATACTTTCCCCGTGAACTGAATCCCGGTCGGCAGATTGTTGGGCCCGAAGCCATTGGGGATGGCGATCGCCGGTTGCCCGACGAGGTTTCCGGCTGGGATAATCGGCGGGCCGCCACGAAAGTTGACATAGGCTTCGCTGAAGTTGCGATCGATTGGGTACGCTACGGTGGTCCGGGCCGGCGCCATGAGTGCGTCGTATTTCGCATAGACGGCGTCCATCTCCTTCTTCATCTGCGTCCGAATCCGCAACGCCTGCAAGTAATCGACCGCCAGCGTCATCGATGCCGCGACCGCGTTGGTCTTCATTTGCGCGGTGCGTAGGTCGTTGATCCGTCCGCTTTCGATCAGCTCACGAAACGCGCTCGCGCCCTCGGCATTGATGACGGCGCTGACGGCGGGTCCGAACGGGAGCTCCGGAAAAGCCACGTCCTCGGTGATGTCGCAGAAGCGGCTTAGCACTTTGACCGATTCGCGAAAGTTGTCGCGCACCGCCGGCTGAATGCCCGTCGTCGAGCCGCGAATCACGCCGACGCGGTATTTCATTTTCGGGTCGCGGCGCGCCTCCGGCCAGGCGTACGGTTTGGCAACCGTCGAAAGATCCTTGGCATCGCGGCCGGCGATGGCGGCGAGCACGATGCCGCAGCAATCGGCGGATCGGCACATCGGCCCGAGCTTGTCGAGCGTCCACGACAGCGGCATGGCGCCGTAGCGGCTCACGCGCCCAAACGTCGGCCTCAGCCCGGCCACGCCGCAGTACGCCGCAGGCGTGATGATCGACCCCGATGTCTCCGAGCCAATGGCGAAAGCGCACAGTCCGGCGGCCACGCAAGCCCCGGAACCCGACGACGAACCGCCCGACCAGTAGCCCAGATTCCACGGCGTCTTGCACGGGCCAGTGAACGACGCGTCGGCATTGTTGTAGCCGAACGATCCCGCCAGCTCGACCATCGCAAGCTTGCCGAGCAACACGGCGCCGGCGTCGCGCAGTTTGCGGATCACCGTGGCGTCATAGTCAAACGTTTGGCGACGGAACGGCTCGGCGCCCCACGTCGTCGGAACACCGCGGGTGGCGAGCAAGTCCTTGGCGCCGTAGGGAATCCCGTGCAACAGGCCGCGGTATTTGCCGGCGCGAATCTGCTCGTCGGCCGCTCGGGCTTCCTTGAGCGCGGAATCACGCATGAGCGTGACCACGCCGTTGAGCCTTGGCCCGACCTTCTGCAGCCGATCGAGATACGCCTCGGTCAAAGCGACCGACGTGAGCCGGCGCGTACGCAGCCGCTCGGCCAGGTCGCGGATGGGCGAGAAGAGGATGTCATCGCCGAGCGTTTCTTGAGCCATCATGGACTCCGTCGTTTTTGCCGCTTGCGGCTTCTCGCTCGCGCGGCAGCGCGTTTCGCGGCGCCAGGCGAGCGCGAAGCCGCAAGCGGCGACTCATCAATTTCTCACGCTTTTTTCATTGCTTTCTCCCCGCGTCTTATTCAAGATAGGCAGTGAGGGCAACCTCTCGGAACATCCATGTCATCCCCTTTTCAACGGAGGTCGAACTATGCGTCGAGTCAGTTTCCTGATCGCGGGCGCCGCCTTGCTCATTCTGAGTGCCGCGTTTGTCGATGGCCCGCAAGCTAACGACAAGAAAAAAGGCATTTTCCAAGGCGGTTTCGGTGGCGGCGCCTTCGGCGGCCAGCAAACCCCGCTCAATCTCCTCTACCGCGACGATGTCAAAAAGGAACTCGAAGTCACCGATGAGCAGCTCGCCAAAGTCCCGGCCGAGGTCATGGTGGCTATCTCCAAGGTCCTGACCGAAAGCCAGTTCAAGCGCTTCAAGCAAATCCAACTGCAACAGAAAGGCAACAACGCCTTCAAAGACGCTGACGTGCAGAAGGCGCTCAAGTTGACTGCCGATCAAAAGGCAACCGTCACCGGCGCACTCGAAGACTACGCCAAGGAAGCGGCCGAGCTCAAGGGCTTCACGCAGGAAGCTCAGGAGAAACGCGCCAAGCTCCGCACAGAGACTCGCGACAAGATCGTCGCTTCGTTTTCCGCCAGCCAAAAGACTGCGTGGCGCGAAATGATCGGCGAGGAATTCACCTTCCAGCAACAGGGCTTCGGCGGGTTCGGCGGGTTCGGCAAAGGCAAGAACAAGAAGGACGCGCCCAAGAAGGACCGGTAGTGCACGCCGCTTGCGTTCAGCGCTCGCCCTGCGAGCGCTAAACGCAAAGCCGTTCACTTCTTCTTTGCCGGCGTCAAATCCACCAACTCCGCCTTCGCAAACGCCGACCACCTGGCCTCCAACGCCTCGACGCTCGGCATTCCCGCGTGCACATACACCCCATAACGCAACCGCAGGGACTTGCCCGGCTCAATCTTGCGCGGCTCGGCAAACGTCAGCGACGAGCCCATCCAGCCATCGTTGCGCACGTGAAATACCGACGGATGATTCGGATTCGACGGATGATCGAATAGCGTGATCCCCTCGACAGTCTTGTCCTTGATGGCGCCGGAGTAATCGACCCATTTCGCCGGCTTCCAGAAGACTTCCTTTTCGTTGACGGCGCCGCCTGAGTTGCGAATCGTGCCGCCGCCGTCGTTGACGCCGATCGACTTGGCCATGCGCACCGCGACGATGCCGAACGGGGTTTTGCCCAGGGTGACTGCTTCTTTCGATTCGAGTTGTAGATCGAGAAGGAGCAACCATTCGCCCCTCACCCCCGGCCCCTCTCCCGGGGGAAGAGGGGAGACGGTTGTCTTGCGGCGTTCGACGAGAAGCACCTTTTTCGTCGCGTCGTCGATCCAGTGATTAAGCGACGTGACCGACGCTTCGGTGTCGCCGTCGGTCAACTTTTCGATACGCTGATGGACGATCGTTCCTGTGTTCTTGCCGCGGTCGGCCCAGAAGGAGACGCCGTTGACGTCATTGTGAGCGATCCACACCGAGTTGTGATGGCTATGCCCGACCGGATCTTGCGGATGCCCCATTCGCGTCAACGGCAGCCCGCTCGGGCCGATGACCGGAAAAACAAACGGCCGTTTCAGCGTGCTGCCGAAGTGAAAGCGTGCGATCTCGATGCCGCCCTGTTGAAACGACACCTGATCATACGGCTGCGGCACGGCTTGCACCCGCGGCACGGGTTTGGGCTGAGCGGACGCCGGCGGAATCAACCACAGATGAACACAGATGAACACAGATAGGATGAGGAAGCGTGGCATGTTGAGGTTCCTCTTGAGAGCTAGATGGGACCCAGCTTGGGTGGTTCGCCTTGTCTTATTTCTCCGCGAGCACGGGGTTGCATAATACGCCGATGCTCTCAATCTCGGCTTCGACCTGGTCTTTCGGGCGCAAGTAAATCGGCGGCTTGCGGGCGTGACCGACCCCGCTCGGCGTGCCGGTGACGAGGATGTCTCCTGGCTCGAGCGTGACGACGCTCGACAGGATGCTGATGAGTGCTGCGACCGGGAAAACCATCTGCCCCGTGTTGGCGTCCTGCATTACGTTGCCATTCACTCTTAACACCATGTGCAGCTTCTGAGGATCTGGCATCGATGCGGCGGAGCGCACGCAGGGGCCCATCGGTAAAAAGGTGTCGTGCCATTTCCCGTGCAGCCAGTCGAAGAACCCATCCTTCTCGCGCTGTTTTCGCTGCGGATTAATGTGGAATCGGCGATCGGAGATATCGTTGCAGACCGTGTAGCCGGCGACATACCGAAGAGCGTCCTTTTCGTTCACGTGCCGAGCGGTTCGGCCGATGATGACGCCGAGCTCGATTTCCCAGTCGATATGGTCCGGCGAGATGCGTGGGATGCGGATTGGGGCGCCTGGGTCCGTGAGCGTGGTCGTGGGCGGTTTCCAGAAGAAATAGGGGAACGTGTCGGCGCGTTCATGCGCGACGCCGCCGCCCTCCTGGATATGAGCACCGTAATTCCCCGCTAGCAAGATCACTTTATTCGGGTCGGGGACGGGAACCTTGAGTCGTCCCGCGCGAATAGGCTGGCTCAAGCGCCGCCGCTGAACCGCTGGCAGCTCTGCGAACCGCTCCAAGAGCCTTTGCACCGCCTTCGCCGACCGTCCATGCGGCGCCAGGTAGTCGAGGATGCAAGGCGAATCCGCCGTCGGCAGCTTTATCTTCAATGCCTTGGCAGCGCCGTTGACACTGATGACGCGCTGGTCGTCAAAAATCGCCACCTCGGCCGTTTTGGCGAATTGATATCGGCACAATCGCATTGGCGCCTCCGCAGTTCAATCCGTTCACAATGCCCTGCGAGTAGTACGCATTATGACGGAAAATTACGAAATTTTGGATTGAGTCGCACGGCCTCGTCAAAATCTGCCTGTGATTTCGCAGCGTCGCCGTTCCCTTTGTAGGCAACGCTTCGGCGGCGAAAGTAAGATGCCGAGGTCGGCGCCAGCTGAATTGCCTTTGTAAGATCGGCGATCGCCTTGTCAAATTGCCTCGTTTCATTCCAAGCTCGGCCGCGATTGCCGAGAGCAACATGATCTTTCGGGGCCATGCGTATCGCAACATCCAGGTCCGCAATCGCTCGCTCGTGGTTATTTTTCTCGAGCCAGCACCACCCGCGATTGTTGTAGGCTCGCCAATAAGTCGGATCCAAGCGAATTGTCTCCGTGAGGTCGGCAATTGCTTTGTCGAATTCCTTTAAATCAGCCCAAGAATTAGCCCGGTCAAAGTAGGCCATTGAATGTGACGGGTCGAGTCGAATTGCTGAATCAAAGTCGGCGATTGCCGCCTGGTGATCATTTTTTCCGACAAAGGCCATTGCCCGTTCGTAGTAAGGGTCTGACCAATTAGGCTTTAGTCGTATCGCCTCGGTTTGTGCTTCGATTGCCTTGTCGAATTCCTTTCGGTCGCGATAACCATTACCACGTTTCCATGCTTCGTCTGCAGCGGCATCGTTGCGGCTGGTGCACGCCGACATTGCTGACGCAAGGACAACAAGTCCGACGATGACACGCATCGGCGCCTCCCGACATCAAGTTTCCACTATACGTCGAAGATCGAGTTCTTCATGCCATCCCGCAGGTTCGCTGCGCTCATCCGCGAGCTTGGATAGGCTTCACCCCGACGCCTCCGTCATCGCGCGCGGATCCAGCGCCTTGTTCAGCTCCGCTTCGGTCACGACGGCGTCGCTGTCCTTTTTCTTGAGCGTGCCGGACTTGATCTTCTCCAGGCACAGGTCGCGCACGGTTTTGCCGATCTTGAATGCTTCCTTGGCGATTGATGCGGCGGTGTCGTAGCCGATGAGCGGGTTGAGGCTGGTGACCATGGCCATCGACCATTCGACCTGTTTCTCGCAGGCTGCCCTGTTCGCCTCCATCTCCAGAGCGCAGAAATCGATAAACGCCTTTACACTCGCGCTCAAAAGTTCAACGCTCTCGATGATCGCCAGGCCCATCACCGGCATCATGATGTTGAGCTGAAACTGCCCACCGGTGGCGCCGGAGAAGGCAATGCACTGATCGTTGCCGAGGACGCGGGCGCAGGCCTGCATCATCGATTCGCACATGACGGGATTGACCTTGCCGGGCATGATCGACGAGCCGGGCTGAAGATCTGGAAGCACGATTTCGAAGAAGCCGCAGCGTGGTCCGGAGCCGAGCCAGCGGATGTTGTTGGCAATCGAGAACAGGCTGACCGCTATGGCCCGCAACTCGCCCGAGCATTCCACCAGGCCGTCGCGGTTGGCGTTGGCTTCGAAGTGATTGAGCGCCTCGGCAAACGGGACGCCGGTCTCCTTCGCCAGGATCGAGGCGACCTTGGCGCCGAACTCCGGGTGCGTGTTGATGCCGGTGCCGACCGCCGTCCCGCCCGCCGGCAACTCGACGACCGCATGTAGCGCTCGCTTGGCCCGGTCGATGCACAGCTCGATCTGCCTGGCGAACCCGCTGATCTCCTGGCCCAACCGAATCGGCGTCGCGTCGGCCAGATGCGTGCGGCCAATCTTGATGATGCCGTCCCACTCCTTGGCCTTCTCGGTGAGCACGCCGAAGAAGTGCTGCAGGTTGGGGATCAAGCCTTTGTGGATGGCTTGAGCGGTCGCGACGTGGATCGCCGTCGGGAACATGTCGTTGGTCGACTGCCCCATGTTGACGTGATCGTTGGGATGGATCGGCTTCTTGGCCTCGAAGCGGTTCTTGCCGATGATCTCGATGGCGCGATTGCTGATGACCTCGTTGGCGTTCATGTTGCTCGACGTGCCCGATCCGGTCTGGTAGACGTCGATCGGGAACTCCTTGTCGTGCTTGCCGGCGGCGACTTCGCGAGCAGCGACGATGATCGGATCGGCGATGTCGTGCTTGAGCTTGCCCAGGTCGAGATTGGCCTGGGCCGCGGCCGCCTTGATCAGGCCGAGGGCGTGAATCAGCCTCTTCGGCAAGGGCATGTGCGAGATCGGAAAGTTGGCGACGGCCCTTTGCGTTTGGGCGCCGTAGTACGCCTGCGCGGGAACCTTCACTTCGCCCATGGAATCTTTTTCGATGCGGTAGTCGGTCATGGGTGTCAATCCTGGTGTGAGTTTGTGTGGGAATAATTGTATGGGTTTACGTTGAGCGGCCGCATGGCGCCATGCGGCCGCTCAACGTAAACGGGCGATGATCACGCCGCTCGCGATAGCGCTTCGATCGGACGTGCCGGATTGAGCATGATTTCCATCGCGTTGACCAGGCGGTCCGGACCTCGTCCATCGATGAGCTTTCGGCCACAGCGGGCCATCGATTTGCGTTCCAGGGCGTCGGTAATGAGGTTTTGTACACCCTGGCGAATGGTCTGGGCAGACGTGTTCTCGTGCCAGCCGAGGATCGACGCGGCGCCTTCATCTTCCAAACGCTGAGCGTTCGGCCAGTGCATCTCGTTCTGTAGCAGCAACAATTGTGGCACGCCGACGCAGGCCAACTCGAGCGACCAGCCGCTGCCGGAGGTGAGCGCGAAATGGCAGCGTGTGATGCGGTTGGCGATCTCGGCCGGCTCCAAGGCGAGCGACAGGGCTTCCTTGTTTGACTCGGCCATTTCCTTGATCTCCTCAAGCTGCGGATGCTCGCGGCGAACGATGATGTCGACCTTGCCGACGCGCGGCGCGTTGACGAGCAGCTTGGCGAGTTCGACCGTCATGCAATTCGGATCGTCTTCGCCGAGCGCGAGTAGGACGCGGTACTGGCTGAGAATAGTCGTGCCATTGGCCACGGCGACGGGAGGTGGTTCTTGGCTGCGCGTCGGACGGTGGCGGCGGACCTCGGGACGGACCAACGCATAGCGCTTGCCGAGCAGGAGCTGGGTGTTCGCGTCGAACTCATAACCGTCACGCGCCGGCGCCAGCATCGGGTTGATGAGCAGGTCGCTCGGAAAACGCACGAAGGCGGAGTGATCGATCGACGCCAGGAGGACATTCGTGGCGGCGACCTCGGCCAGGTAATCGTGGCTGACGTCGGCGGCATCGACAAAGACGGCCGCTGGATGCAGACGCGCGATCTCATTCAGTAGCTGCTGTACGTCTTCTTCGCCACCGGCCTGGTGATCGGCGAGGATCCAGTTGTTGCCTCCCCGCTTGATGCCCATCGCCAGTGAGTTCGGCTCCAGTTGCGACAGGAAGTAGACCGGCCGCCGGCGGCGCTGAATGGCGGCAGCGAGCGTCGTGCACCGGGCCAACCGTTCGTACCCGCTCTGGGCCGTGGCGTCGACGCGAATAATAATGGGATCGCGAGTCATTCTCTGTTCCTTCCGTGTGCGAGAAAATGGTCCTCGCAGGCGCACGGAGCACGGAGCACGGTTACGCATGCTGTCGGCAGCGCAGAAAAGGTTCGCGACGCTCCGAGGGAGCGACGCGTTCAGACGGTGCGATCAGGTGAGGATCAAAGCGTGTCGTTCGATGGGTGAGTGCGAAGCAAGTGGAGTGGCGTTCAACCGTTCCTCTTCTTTTGCAGCCCGGAGACGTCCGTGTTCCCGGCCTGGGTCGAATGGTTCCATTCATTCGACGGGCGTATCTTAATGCAAATTGTTTGCGAAAAAAAAGAGCAACTTTTTTTCGGCGAGAAGCCCAGTGCTGCGGTGCTCCCAAGCCCTGGGATCAAGTGACCCTGGCGCATGTTCCGCGCGGAACATTGGGGCAGGCGAGGGGCAATGTTCCGCGCGGAACATTCCACCCCGCAAGGTCAGGGCTGACGTACTCCCAAGGCCAGGAATAGGGCGACCTTGGCGCATGTTCCGCGCGGAACATTGGCGGCAGGCAGGAAGAATGTTCCGCGCGGAACATTCCCATCTTCTCTCGTATCCCAGGGTTTCGGAGTACCTCTGCCCTTGGCTTCCAGGGTGCACGACATGGTCTGCGTGGCCTGCTTT
>VGZI01000242.1 GCA_016872605.1 Planctomycetota bacterium | reverse complement strand
TCATGCAACTGCGTTGCAAAGCCATCTCGCCGGAGTATTCAAGCCAGGTTCCCGGTTTCCGCAGCGCATGGTCGATGCCTCGCTCCGTTCCGGGATTCGTTGCATTTCGGCAGGGTGGCGTGTGAATGTACTTGCAACGAATGCGCCAAAGCGATTTTGGTAATAGGAGTTACGTCCTGGGAGTTCATTGCATGCCTACCGCCTGATCTTGAGAAAAGAGGGGGCCTTGGTAGATGGATATCGTCGTTTTTTGCATTGGTCAGGCGAGTTCCCCCGCTTTGCACCTTCGCTGCTTTGCGTGAGCTAACGAAGCCTGAAACGACAGACACACCCAACGGACAAGATCCGGCTGGTTTCGTGTACTTCGACCTGTTATAGGCAGTGCCGTGGAACGAAGAGGATTCCCCGCCGGCATGCGGGGCTGGTATTTCCAGGAGGAAGAAGAATGGATGCAAGGTGCTTCCGCAAGGTCGTCGGTATCGCCATCGCCACGGCGATCCTTGTCGGCGTGATTCCATTGGCGTCGGCACAGTCGACCGATAAAGGCAAAGTCATTCCTGCCGCGGTCAAGCAGACCGAGCTGGATGTGCCGTTGCAATGGATGCACGAGGCCAAGCGCAACTACACCGCCGTCAAGGACTACACCTGCACGCTCATCACGCAGGAAAACGTCAAGGGCAAGCTCCAGGAAACCAGCTACATTTCGCTGAAGATCAAGACGGAGCCGTTCAGCGTCTACATGCGCTGGATCGGCGACACCAAGAGCGCGGGCCAAGAGGTCGCCTTCGCCCTGGGCAAAAACAACAACAAGATGCGCGTCAAAAGCAACATTATCAAAGGCGTTCTTGGCTGGCACTCCATCGACGTTAACGACAAACGCGTCATGGAACATAGCCGACATACCATTCTTGAGGCGGGCATCGGCAACATGATCGAACAATGCATCGCGCAGTGGGAAAAGGACCGCGTCGTCGGCAAGACGAAAGTCAATGTTTCCGCGGCAAGCTTCAATAATCGTGTCTGTCACAAAGTCGAACTCACTCGCCTCGAGCGTGATCCTGCTTTCTATTGCTTCCGCACCGTGATCTATCTCGAAAAGGAATCGAAGCTGCCGATACGCCTGGAGAATTACGATTGGCCACGCCCGGGCGGCCCGGTGGGCGGCGAGACGCTCGAGCAGTTCAGCTACATCAACATACTGTGGAACACAGGGCTCAAGGACGCGGAATTCGTCAAGTAACTTGGCCGGTCCGCTCGGCTACGTCGCCATGGGATTAGCGATGCTTTGAAGCAGCGTTTCGCCCGACGCTCCTTCTGAGCGTCGCTAATCGCGTTATGGAGGGATTTTCATGCGTCGCATTCTGCCGGCATGCGTTCTCTTTCTCGCAGTCGGTTTGGCCGGGTTTGCCCAAGACTCGGTCGGCACGGCGCGGCTGCGGATCATCAAGCCAACGCAAGCCGACAAGGATCGCCGTGAGCCGCTTTACCAATACGTCTTTGGCGTGCAATCCATGCGCGAGGAAAACTACGACGCGGCGCTGAATGCGTTTCAGGCTGCCGCCAAGCTCGATCCGGCGGCCCCCGCGTATTTTCGAGCACAAGTTCCGATTCTCGCCGGCTCCGGACGCATGGCCGACGCGCTGATGGCATGCAAGAAGGCCCTTGCACTTGATTCTGATGATTTCTCAGCCTGGTATCTGCTAGCCAAGTTGCAGAAAGCGCTCGTTGAATACCCCGATGCGATTGTTTCCTTGGAACGCGGCCTCAAGACGAGCGACATCCAGGGGCATCCGGAAGTCGCGCAAATGTTCCACATCGAGGTCGCCACGCTTTACGAAGGCGCCAACAAATTCGGCCCCGCCGCGGACCATTTCCAAAAAGCGATCGCCATTCTCGAAGACCCCGATCGCATCGTGCAAAAAGCTCATGTGCCGCGCGAAGTGGTGCTCCTGCGGGCAGCCGACACCTATGAAAAAGTAGGCCTCCTGTATCGCAAAGCCAAGCAATACGACGAAGCGGTCGAAGCACTCAAAACGGCACAGCAGCGTGCGCCGGTCCGGGCGGGCCGATTGAGCTACACGCTGGCCCAGATTGCGGAGGAGCAAGGAAAGTTCAAGGACTCGCTTATTCATCTCGATGCCTACCTGGTGACGCGCCCGCTCAGCACCGATCCGCATGAGATGAAGATCCGCCTCATGCGCGCGACCAACCAGGCCGACGCCATCGTTCCTTGGCTGGAGGAGACCGCGAATCGCGAACGGTTCAACACGACGCTGCACCTGCTCCTGGCCAAGGAATGCGCCTTCGCCAAGCAATTCAAGAAGGCAGAGACAGTCTACGTCAAGCTGGCCGAGGAATCGCCGAGTGCCGAACTCTATCGCGGACTATTCAATGTCTACAAAGATGAAAGCCCGGACGGGTTGACGCGCGTCCTCGGCATGCTCGATCGCGTCATGGACAAGCAGGCCCGGGCGGACGGCCCGGCCCCGATCGGCACGACGCTGCACGCCCGCGCCATGGTGGCCGCCCTTCGCAGCGACTCCGAGCTCGCGCGACGCCTGATCAATATCGCGACCAAGCCAAGGAAGGAACCGCTCAAGCTCGACACGATCTACTTTCTCGGAGGCCTCGCCGATCGCCAGCGGCAATACGACCAGGCCGAGTCGTTTTATCGGCAATGCCTGGCGGACAAGGAGACCACCGCGGCCAACGAGGCGGCCATTCATGTCGGCCTGGTGCGCGTGCTCAGCGGGGCGCGCAAGCATGATGCGGTGATCAAGACCTGTGACACAGCGCTCGCCAACGTGAAAGGCGTTAATCCCCTCGTTTGGCATCAAGAAAAAGCACGGGCTCAGGCGGCGTTCAAGAAATACGACGACGCTCTTGCCACCATCGACGCGGCCAGCAAGATCGCCAATGACGATGAACGGTTCGTTTTCCAAAAACTCCGTATCGGCATATTGAGCACGGCCCATCGCTTCGCCGACGCCGAGACCGAGTGCCTCGCGCTTCTCAAGTCGCGCGTTCGCTTGAATGACACGCTCTCGCTCCAGTACATTCTCGCCGGCATCTACTCCGCCAATAAGCAGATGGAAAAATCCGAGCAGCAACTCAAAGCGATCCTCCAGCTCGATCCCGACAACCCGGCTGCCAACAACGACCTCGGCTATACCTGGGCCGACCAGAAAAAGAACCTCGATGCGGCAGAGACGATGATCCGCAAGGCCCTCGAAGCGGATCGTTTGCTGCGCCGGCGCAATCCGAATCTCGATCCGGAGGACGATCACGACAACGCGGCATACGTCGACAGTCTCGGCTGGGTGATGTTTCGACGCGGGCGATTCGAGGAAGCGCGCAAAGAGCTGGAGCGAGCCGCATTGCTGGATCGCAACGAAGATCCAGTGATTTACGACCACCTCGGCGATGTCTATGAGCGCCTGAAGATGCCGGGGGAAGCTCAACGCGCCTGGCGACGGGCGTTGGAACTGTACGATGCAGGTGTACGATCCCCGGACCGGGATCGCATGAAGGAACTGCGCGACAAGCTGGAACGAACCCGGTGATCGGGCAGCGACTCGGCGCCGTATTATCGTAGACCTCATGCTCCGCGTGAGGAGTCCTCACGCGGAGCGTGAGGTCTACGGTCGACGCCGGAACACTCCGGTGCGTTTCACGCACCCTACGTCGGTGAGATCGATTCGCGCTTACGGCTCCGATACTTCATTGGCGGCGCACGGCAGATAGGCGCGTCGTTCAAGAAGCCAATCGACAGGAACGATGCGGGTCCAGCTTTCGCCGGTAACGATGGCCAAGGTTTTTCCGTCGTCGGAGAACCGCAATGCCATGATCGATCGCGCACCGATCTCGGACAGCGTCAGAATTGGCTGCCGAGCGGTTAGGTCCCAGAGGACGACTCTGCCTGGCGGACCGCCGATAGCCCAGCATGTGGCGCCGTACTTTCCGTCCGATGTGAGTGCCGTCGCCAAGGGGTTGAAGTTTCGTTGGTTGCCGACGACACGGCTCGTGCCAAGGGCGTAATCGTGCAACTCCACGTGGCCGCCGAAGTTGCGCAACCGCAGGAACTGGTCGGCCGGCGCCTGGTCGAGCGGAATCTTTTCGCCGACGGCGTATTCGCGCTCACCAATTTTGTAAGGCGCCATTGCCATCAGAATACGCGACTTCTTGACGCGGTCGGCCGAGACCAATTCCACCAGCAACATCTTGCGATCGCGCGATGGCAGCAAGATCATCAATCGCGCATCGTTTACCGGCGCCTTGATCGGCATCGCAGTCTTTTGAACAAGCGTCGGCGCCTTATTCGGCAGCACGGCGATCTCATAGCGCACGAGTTCGTGGTTGCGCAGCATCCAGACTGATTTGCTGTCGGCCGCGAACGCCACGGCAGGGAAGGCGGGTCTGATCGTGGCGATGACGGGGCTAACTTTTTTTGTAGCTACCTCGAGCAGTTGCATCGAATAGGTGTTGGCGATGTTGGCCTGAGCGAAGACGACCCATTTGCCATCGGGGCTCATGACGCCGTTGTAATTCGATGAGTGTGCCTGACGCAAGCGTCCGGTCGCGGTGTCCCAGAAACGCAGGCAGTTGCTGGTGGACAAGTTGTCCAGACCGTCGGCGGTCGAGAAAAATGTGTCGCCATTGGGGGCAAGGTTGAAATACATGGAATTGGTCGCCGGCACGAGAAGGCCGGCGCGCTGGGCGACGATGCGTTCGGCTTCTGGTGGGTTGGCGATCATGTCCGCCAACGGAACCTTGCGCAGGCGGCGAACGAATTGCTGGCCGCCGTTGAAGTCAGTCGGCGCCGCCTGTTTGCTGGTAAAGAAGCAGTGCTTGCCCTCGCCATCGAACGTGACACAGCGAACGGGAAACTGATTGGCCTGGGCCCAGACGAGCCGCGCATCACTGAGACGCCAGTAGAGGAGCATGCCGTCGACACCGCCACTGGCGAGGTGCTGGCCATCGGCCGTGAAAGCAAGCGAGCAGACGGCCCATGCATGTTGCTTGAGAGTCGCGCGTTCATTGAGGGCCTCGACATTCCACAGTTTGATAGTGCGATCCGTGCTGCCGCTGGCAAGCATCTTTGAGTCGCTGGTGAACGCGACGGTGGTTATGTCTTTGTCGTGCCCTTCGAGCCTTCCTAGACGCTTCTTGTCCGGCCAACTCCAGAGCTCAAGCTCCTTGCCTCCGAAAATCGCCAGCGTTTTGTCGTCGGGTGAAAGGGCGAAACCCTGGATGCGCAGGTCGGGAATAGGCAGGTTGGCCAGGTACTTTTCTTGATCGAGATCGAATTCCTTGATCTCGTCGGGCATGGCCACGAGCAAATGATTCTGCTTGGTGAACGCCGCGCGGACGCCGCCTCGGATGTCCGTGATATTGCGATTCTTCGGCACTTGCATCGTCCAGTCGCGGCGGCACTGCACGGCGCCGGGAATACTGTTTGCAAGGAAGCGTCCATCGGCTGAAATCACAAGTTGCTCGACCGAGCCGTCGACCGCGATCTCGATTTTGTTGGGGCCGAACGCTTGGTCCTTGTTAAGCGCTTGTCCGTCGATGCGGCCGATCTTGATGCGTGCGCCGACCGTGCCGACCGCGTAAATTGGTTCCTTCGAGTGCAGCGCAACTGTCAGAAATTCGTTGTCGCGGCGAGCGCCTTGCTGCAGGGAGTCTGTTTCGTCGAGGAACGATCCTTCATCAACCAGCAGCGCGAAGCTATTGAAGAAATGCGTGACCGGATGCGGATTGTTCCCGAAATGGGCCGGAAAGCGAACGCGCAACAAATACTGGTGATAGCGATTCCCATCGCGAACGAAGTAGACACGCGCACGCAGGATCTGGTTGAATTGCTGCAGGCCAAACTCCCAATCCTTGCCCTGATGCCGGCCTTGCAACAATATCGGATTGGCATTCTGTAGGCGCGAGTTGAAGTTCATGTTGAGGATGAACTGCTCCATACTCATAAGACGGTCGTTCACGGGCTTGTCATTGAATTCCTTCTCCGGAATGACGGCATGCGAAACCGAGAAATGCCAATCGGCCTGGCTCGCTTCGAACGCGCGCACCTGGCGGTCATTGAAATGCTCATCGCGCCAAGGCGGCACGAAATTATCGCGTTCGCTGGGCATCTGAGTTTTGCAGCGCTGCTCGGCGAACTGCATGGTTTTCCATTGAAACGCCGGCAGGTTGAAATTGGGGATGGCGGGGTTATTCGGACGCGGCAGATTCATTCCCATGCCCGGGTTCGGAAACGGCATCGGCTGAACGATCGGATTCTTGGCGATCGGCTGCATCTGCGGACGATTTCGCGTCGATGTCACGATGGCGATGATGATGCCGATCAGCACCACGAATACGACCGCACCGATGCCGATGATGCGGCCCCAGGACACGTTCCATCCGGGCGCCGGCGCCATGAGCTTGCGCCGGCCCGAGCCGCCCATTTCGATTGACGGCACCGGCGGCATGTCTTCCTCGGAAGCGGATGACTTCGGCTCGTCCTCCGGCTTGTTCTCCAGCGGCAATGTATCGGACTCCGGCGGCGGCGCTCCGGGCGAGGACTGCAGCGGAGGCAACGGCGCGGGCGCAATCTTCGTTACCGGCGTCTTGCTCGATTCCGGCTCCAACTCCATGCTCGGCAACGCCACCGCTGGACTCGCTGCTTCCGCCGCTTCCAGTGCCCTCGGCTTCTCCGGCACCACGATCACATAAAAGCAATGCGGACAACGCACCCGCTTCCCGGCGCTGTCCTCCGGCACATCCAGTTGCTGTCGGCATTGAAAACATGAGATCAGCATCACGGTCGCTCGCATAAGTCAGGCGATGCTCGCCCTGCCTCGTAGGGTGCGGGACACGCACCGGCCAAGATATCGGTGCGTTTCCCGCACCCTACGAGCGTGACGGCTGTGTTATTAACTTAACACGATTCAGTCCAAAATCGAAGGGAAAACAAAACGTTTCATCAATCGTCAAACGGCAAGTGCGGCTGCATGACGCGCCGCCGCGTTTCTGTGGTCTTTCCAATTGTCAGCGACGGGCCGATGCGACCTTGCACGGCCGTGTAGATCGGTAGCGCGACGCCCAGACGGTCCAATACCGCTTGCGCCGCGGATTTCGCCAACTGCGGGTCATTGCACTCCCGACTCAAATGCAACTGCACCAGGTGTTTCATCCGTCCGATGACCGAGGCACGCAGAACCTCCGCGAGGAGGCCCGCCGCCTGTTCATTGGAAAGATGTCCCTGGTCTCCCAGCACGCGCCGGATCAACAGCGGATGCCGGCCGCTCGAAAGCTGCATCGGCACGTCATGGTTGAACTCCAGCGCGAGTACATCAACATCCGCCAGCTGCCGCGCGAGCTTCGACGTCCAGCAGCCCAGGTCCGCCGCGTAACCGATCGCCCAGCCGTTCCCCTCGAAGCGGAACCCGCATGTCATCGCGCCGTCGTGCGAAAGCTCAATCGGCTCGCAGCGAAAGCGCCCGAGCATATCAATCGATTCGCCGGGCTCATAGTGTCGGAACAGCCCGGCGGCATCGAGCGCCGCGAACGCTCGGCTCTGGGCGTTAAACGCTTTCTTGTGTTCGGCGTGGCAATAGATCGGCAGCCGCAACGTCGCCAGGTGCGACAGCGTCGTGGCGTTCCAGTGATCCGTGTGATCGTGGGTGAGCACTACCGCGTCGATGCGATTCCAGGTGAGTCGGCATTGCTTCATGCGCGGCGCGAGCGCGCGGGGCGACAGGCCGAAGTCGATCAGCACCCCCACGCCGTCCGCCTCCACGACGCAAGCATTGCCCGAGCTGCCGCTGGCAAGTACATGAAATCGAGCCGGCATTTCGCCTTCCTGGGAAATCGAGATACGTACCGTATAAATATATGCAGCCGATCGCGACCAAGCACTCGGCCTGAGAATGCCAATGCTCCTGCGCACCGAACTTCTGACCAAGCACTACGGCGATATCATCGCGCTGGATCGGCTTGACCTCGAAATCAAGCCGGGCGAAATCGTCGGCATCCTCGGCCCCAATGGCTCAGGCAAGACCACCGCGCTCCGTCTCATGCTCGGCTTCTTGTGCCCCACCTCGGGCCGAGCGTTCATCAACGGCCACGATTGCTGGGACGACAGCATCAACGCCAGGCGCTTCGTCAGTTATCTTCCCGGCGAGTTGCGCCTGTATGAAAACATGACGGGCAGCCAGCTCATTGATTTTCTCTCGGAGTTGCGGCAGACGATGCCGACCGATCGCGTCGTGCAGTTGGCTCGGCAATTCGACATCGATATCGAGCGGCCGCTGGCGCAGATGTCATCCGGCATGAAGCGCAAGATCGCGCTGATGCAGGTCTTGCTGCCGGAAACGCCGCTGGTGATTCTCGACGAGCCGACCAACACGCTCGATCCAAGCATGCGCGATCAGCTTCTTGGTCAGCTTGCCGAGGCGGCCAAGCGCGGGCAGGCCGTTTTGTTTTCGTCGCACGTGTTGACCGAAGTAGAGCAAGTATGCGATCGCGTGGCGATTTTACAGGAAGGCCGTCTGGTGCACTGGGAGGACATGAAGACGCTCCGTTC
>VGZI01000241.1 GCA_016872605.1 Planctomycetota bacterium | reverse complement strand
CGGGAGGCATCGACATGGCAGAATCGACTCGGCGAGATTTCATCAAAGCGGGCGGGGCGGCGACGGTCGGCGTTGCGGCGCTCTCAGCCAGCAGTTACGCGGCCATTCAGGGCGCGAACGAGCGCATCCATCTGGGGATCATCGGTCCGGGCGGCATGGGGATGAACCACATTCGCACGCTTGTGACGCAGAAGGACGTCCGCATCACGCATGTGTGCGACGTGGACAGCCAGCGGCTGGCCAATGCCGCCCGCGCCGCCGCCCAGGACGGCCGCGAACCGGCAACACTGGGCGACATGCGCCGGCTTCTCGAGGTGAAGACCATCGAGGCCGTCTTCATCGCGACGCCTGACCATTGGCATGGACCAGCGACGATCTTGAGCCTCGCCGCCGGCAAACACGTCTATGTCGAAAAACCCTGTTCCCACAACATTCGCGAAGGCCGGCTCATGGTGGAAGCAGCGCGGCGGCACCGCAAAATCTGCCAGGTCGGCACGCAAAGCCGAAGCACCGAGATGGACATCAATGCCATCCGTCTGTTGCACACCGGTGCGATCGGCGACGTTCTCAGCGTGCGTGTCTGGAATAGCCAGCTGCGGCGCAACATCGGCCGGCAAAAACCGAGCGATGCCCCGGCGCATCTGAACTATGAAGACTGGATCGGGCCCGCTCCCATGGTCCCCTATCAAGCCAACCGCGGGCACGGCGTCTGGCGCTGGTGGTACGATTTCGGCACCGGCGACATGGGCAACGACGGCGTCCACGATCTCGACGTCGCCTCCTGGGGCCTGCGCGTCACCACCCATCCCACCACCATCACCGCCATCGGCGGAAAGTATTTCTTCGATGACGATCAACAATTCCCCGACACTCAGACCGTCATCTTCGAATGGCCGGCCGAAGGAAAGAACGGCCGACGCAAGCAAATGATCTTCGAGCAACGCATCTGGACGCCGTACAAGATGGAAGGCTACGAGAACGGTTGTGCCTTCTATGGCACCACCGGCATGCTCCTGCTCGGGCATACCGAGGGCTGGCGGCTCTTCGGTCCGCGCAACAAGGAGTTGCAGTCCGGCACGGGACGCGCCGACTTGCCGGCGCACCATCGCAACTTCTTCGCGTGCATTCGCAACGGCAATCGGCCGAACGCCGACATCGAGGTGGGCCATCTGTCGGCGTCGCTGTGCCACCTGGGCAACATCGCCACGCGAGTTCGCCGCGTGCTGACCTTCGATCCTCGCACGGAAGAAATCCAGAACGACCGTGAAGCAGCCGCGATGGTCCGGCGCACGTATCGCAATCACTGGGCCCGTCCGCAAGGCGCATGACGAGCGTACGTGCGCGAGTCGGCGCCTTCCCGAGCCTGAGCGCCAGCGAAGAGCGATTGCTTGCCCTTCACTGGCGCTCAGGCCCGGACCACGCGAGAATAATGATGTGTCAAGCCCTACGAAGGCTTCAGTTTTACAAGGAACTCGATGACGTTTAGCCGCATCTGCAGGCGGGCGTTGAGCGTGCTTCCGCCGTCGATGCGAATGCGGATGCGATTATCTTCGTTGGCGGGGAACAACCGAGCGGCGAGCGCCTTCTGGTCGTCGCCTTGAGCGATGAACGCCGCCATCCGGCCCAGATCCAGATCGATCGCGGCGACCGGACTGGGACTGCTCTCGTTGGCGGCGACGGCGATCTTGAGCAAGGGGAGCGCCGCCTTGCCGATGGCCAGGAATCCGGCGTCGTCTCGGATAGCCAGCAAGAGTTTCTTGGCGCCGGCGACTTCGGCGAGCTTGCCGAGACCTGGATCGTCGCCGAGGTCGAACTCGTGAATGGCGGTATCGCCGACGCGATCGGCAACGCGAAACGGCAGCGGTTTGCCCTTGGGAATCTTCTTCGCCGTCGCATCGAGCATCCGGCTGAGCGTCGCGTCCAGTTTGCTGCCGTTCTTCAGTTTCATGGCCCAGAGAAATGCATAGTGTTTGTCCGTTGGCCCAACGACCGCCGCGGACAGATCGAGGTCTGCATTCTGCACCGTGGGCCGAAGAGCGTCGAAGAAGGCGGTTGCTTCCTTCTTGTTGACATCGTCTTGCAATCCGACCAGAGCGTTGGCTTGGACTTCGTCGATAACTTTGCCGAAGGCGTCGCGCAGCGCATCAGGCAGGGCGGAATGCGTATGCATCTGAAACGCCACGTCCTTGGCGGCAAGCTTGCCGAGCATGCTGCGCCGCTCGCCGGCGGCCTTGATGACCTTGGCAAGCATCGTGTCCTGTTTCGGTCTGATGCTGACGTTGACCTTCAGTTCCTTCATCGGACCTCCGGCGTCGAGATCGAAGCGGATATCGGCGGCGTCCCGGATCGCCGCATCGCCGAGGGATTCGATGTTGGCCAGGGCGCTCTGGCGGAATTGCTCCATGGCCTTGCTTTCGATCGGGTTGCCGGCTTTGGCGAGTTCGAAGACCTTGGCCATCTGCTCGCGCGCCTTGTTCTTGGCGAATTCCGGAATCTGCTCCATGCGCGCCAGCACCGAGATCGCAGCGTCGCCCGGCATGGCTAGCGCCTTGGCCGGATCGGGCAGGTTCTTAGGCTGCACGCCGGCGGGACTCGGCGACGTGACGAAGAGGTATTGACGATCGAAACGAAAATAGACGCTGACGTTCTTCTTTGTCGTATGCGTGTAGACGCCGTCCTTGTCCTTGACATAGGTGACGCCAAGGTTCTCGAGCAGGCCCAGAAACGTCTTTTGATCCTGGATGGGAACCAGCAGCGTCGCATTGGTCTGGTCGATGGTGTCGCCGAAGCGGACGTAGGCGCCGAACGGCCGCGCAGGGTCGACGCCGACCAGCCCGTTCTTGCCGATCTTGCTCTTGATCAGCCCTTCAATCTGCTCGGCGGCGCCTTCCTGATCGACCAGCTTGGCGATGTCCTTGATGTGCTGCACAACGACATCGAGTGACTTGAAGCGGATTACGACCGCGGGCGCATCGGCCGACTTGGCGTCGGCGTGGGCAGTCGCAGCCGGCAGGGTGAACGAAAAGAAGAGCGCGGCAAGGCTGAGTCGATGCATGGATCACTCCTGGTAGGGGCAAAATCCCGTTGGCTCGGAGTACCTCACCGTCGGGCTTCCTCAGGAATTACTTTAGCCGAAGTCGCTGGTTTTTTCAAAATCGAACTGGCGACTTTGCCTACCAATCGGATTATGCCGATTCGTTCAAGGTTGCCGGTTGTAAGGCCGATGTATCCAGCAAGCGTCGTTGGGCGTCGGCACTGCGCTGACAGTCTTTGCGACGTGGTTTGGCAGGAGAGGCAACCATGCGAAGCTGGTGGAAGGCTGCGTTGAAGGTTCTGGCCGGCGGTTTGGCGAGTCTGGGGGGATTCCTGTCGTCGGCCGACGCGCAACTTCCACCGCCAGGACCCGGTGGATTTGGACCGCCTCCGGGCATGGGCATGCCGCCGGGTATGGGCATGCCTCCCGGGATGGGCATGGGCATGCCGCCCGGAATGATGGGCGGTGTCCCGGGTATGCCCGTGAGCGGCGGCGGAATGCCACCGGGCGCGTTCGGCGGCAATCCGAACCTCGGCGGGATGCCTGCCGAGTTTCCCAATTCGTCAACACCGTCTCGCGATCCGGTGTCGCCGTTCAGCTTGCGCGACGATGGTATGCCCAACGCCTTTACGGACCTGAACGACAATCGCAAACACATGCCGTCGCACATCGTCTTCCGCAGCGAATACCTCGGCTGGTGGATCACGCGCGGACCGACCCGTGTGCCGCTCGTCACGACGACCAACAACCTCGCCGGCGGCGAAGTCGGCGCCCAGGGCGAGCCCAATACTGTTTTCCTTGTCCCATCGTCGACCACGTCTGTGGACTACCAACTACTTTCCGGTGTACGCGTCACTGGCGGCCTCGCCAGCGACTTGCTGCCCCCCATCGAAATCAGCGGCTTCTCATTTACCCGTAACTTCAAGGTCTTCGGTGGCGGCTCGACCGACGGATCGGGCCAATACCTGGCGCGCCCGGTTCAACTGGTCGATGTCGCCGGCCCAGGACCGATCGGGCTCAATACGGTGGAATTCGTCAACGTGCCCGGAATCGCGGCTGGCACCGTCGATGTGTTCTCCCGCTTGAGCTTCTGGAACGTTGAGTCGCACTTTGTCTTCAACTTTGCCGACACCGGAACGCTTCGCTTGGACCTGATGCTCGGCTACCGCCATACGGACCTATATGAATCGATGCAGATCAACAACACCCTGGTCGGGATCAACGCCAATGTGAACTTCGCCGGGGCGGCATTCCCCATCGGCTCCGCGACTCTGGTGCAGGATACCTTCCGGGCCCGCAACGCCTTCGATGGCGGCCAAATCGGGATTCGGAGCATCCTCGATTGTTCGAGCTTCAAAATCTTCGCTGACTTCAAACTCGCCATGGGCACCACCCAGCGTTCGCTCCTTATCGCGGGAGAATCGATGTTGACGTCCAACGTCAACGGCGTCGGACCACAGAGCTTACCGGCCGGCATCCTCGCCCTGCCGAGCAACTCGGCGTCGAGCAGCCAGCGCGGCTTCTCGTTCATTCCCGAGGCGAATGTTACCATGAGTTATCAAGCGACGAATCACATCCGGCTCTTCGCCGGGTACAACATCCTCTACTGGTCACACGTCATCCGTCCCGGCGATCATATCAGCAATGCCGTAGACAGCCGCGCGATACCGACCGACCAGAATTTCATTGCGAATTTCCAAGGCGGTTCGCCGTCTTTCCCGCCATTCGTTCTGCGTAACCTGCTCGCGCACGGCTTTGTCGCCGGCATCGAGTTCGGATTTTGAGCGGCGATTCGAAATGAAGCAACGTGTTGAACGCCGTAGAAGCGGACATCAGGATTCTATCCGGGAAGGCCCGTGGGGCACCTTTTCAACGTGCCACGGCCCGTGTTTTTCCGGCTTCTGGCATGTTAAAAACGTGCCCCACGTAGCTTGCCGGATAGACTCTAACAGCTCACGCAACAGTGCGAAGACTAGTGCACCGTCTACGATCCGTTGATGGATAGACGTAGGGTGCGTGCAACGCACCGATGAGCGGACCGGTACGTTTCACGCACCCTACATCCGTCAATCCATGGGAGCCAAAGCACTAGCTCAGGTGTGACTTTGGAAAACGTGGACTTCTTGCAGACATCACTCACCTCTCCTCTCCTTTTGCGACTTGGCAGCGTTGCGTGAGATGCGGTCCGGCCTAATTCAAGAGGCAATGCCGCTTCCCGCACATAGCTGAATTCTGAAATAATTAAAGGTTTTTAATTTGACTCTAATCACATCTTGGGTCTAAGATTCTGGCTAATTGTTTTTCATGAGTTTTCTTACCTGGCCTGACTCCGCATAGGGGGCCCCTGCCATGCTGTGTCGCTCACGTCGGTCCGCGATTTCGTTGACGGAATTGCTTGTTGTCATTGCCATCATCAGCACGCTGGCAACGCTGTCGTTTGCCTTTTTCCGCTCGGCGTTCGCGGTCGGCGAGCGCTACGAGGTCGTCGCCAAGGACACGAAAGCGAAGCTCCAGGTCGCCTGGCCGGCATCGGCGACGCCGTCCGCCGCGCCGATTCAGGCAGCGCCGATCGCTGCGGCGCCGGCCGCGGCGAAAAAGAAGGTTCGCGAGCCTTATGTGCCCCCCGTGGTCGCCGCGGTGCCGAACGAGTACATCGTATCGTTTGCGGCGACGGTGAACGATGCCCGCGCGGAGGCGCAGCGACTGGCAGCGACGTACGGCGCCGTCATCAAAACCGTCTACACGCGTATTCGTCCCGCATGTGTCTTGAAGGCGTCGGATCAGGCACTGGAAAAAATAGTTGCCGACGCTGCGGTCAAGTACATCGACAAGAACTACAAGTTCTCACAACTTCAACAGGTTGTGCCAACGGGTGTTCGCCGATCCTTTTCTTTTCCCACGGTGCCGGCGAACCGATTCGTGTTGCTCAAGCCATCCCTTGGCAGCGGCGGGCGAAATCTCTTTTTCGGCAAGAACGGATTCGGCCAGCCTTCTATTCACGTTGCCGTCATCGACAGCGGCATCGATAGCAAACATCCGGACCTGAACGTTGTGCGCAGCGTTCCGTTCAACGGTTTGCCCGACGGAGAGGACGGCACCGGCCACGGCACGCACGTCGCGGGAAGCATCGGCGCTCGGCATAACAATGCCGGCGTCGTCGGCGTCTATCCGGGCGCGCCGCTTTGGTCGCTACGTATCTTCGATTCCGCCGGCAGCACCACGACGCAGGCCCTGCTCGACTCCCTGGCGTATGTCTATGACAACGCCAATGTCATTCGTGTCTGCAACATGAGCCTCGGCACCGGCGCGATTATCAAATCGGTCAACGACTTTGTGGATACCTGTGCGAAGCGCGGCGTGATCATGATTGCCGCGGCGGGAAACAGCGGCGCGCCGGCCTCCGGCTGGACCCCAGCCAGCGCCTCGCTCGTCGTCTGCGTTGGCGCGCTCGCCGACTCGGACGGCCGATCGGGCGGCCTGGGCGGCGTCACCTCCGCCGGGCCCGACGACACCTTTGCAGATTTCAGCAACTACGATTACGCCGTCCACGTCGTCGCGCCGGGCGTCGACATCTACTCCACCTTGCCCGGCGGCACGTACGGCATCAAGAGCGGCACCTCCATGGCGGCGCCCCATGTGGCCGGCTATTGCGCCCTGCTTCTCGATCCGCGAACCAATTTCGGGCTCAGCTCGCGGAACCTCGTCTACAACGTTCGACCCCCCGTTGCGTCGAAGATGGCCGGTTTTTTGCGCCAGATTGCTACCGAACAAATCCCCGGAATCCTTGGCGATCCGCTATACTATCCGATGGTGAACTTCCACGTCCAATAGGCGCCGCAGCCAAGTAGAGACTTTTGCAACCCGCGGCGCCATCGCTCGGAGGGGGTTGCGGTATGTGCCGATGTACGTTCCTGATGGCGCTGCTTTTCCTCACCGGCTCTGCGCCGCATGTCGACGCATGCGAGCCGAAGGACCTCGACGCCCTCATCAAAGCACTCGACAGCAACGACCGCGACGCTCGCCTCAATGCCATCATGGCGCTCGCGGACCTCGGATCCGAAGCCGGCAAGGCGTCCAAAGCCTTGGCCGAAATCTTGACCGTCAAGGATGCTGACCTGCAGTTGAACGCCGCGCTAGCGCTGGGCAAGATCGGCAAAGACGCGGTCGCTCCCGTCGCCAAGCTGCTCGACGCCAAGGACAACGACACACGCTTCTACGCGCTGGCCGCGCTCGGCTGGATCGGGCCCGCCGCCAAGGATACTGCCCCTGCGGTTCTCAAGGCGCTGGGCGACAAGGACGACGGCATTCGCGCCAAGGCCGCCTTCGCCCTGGGCAAGATCGGCCCCGATCCGAAACTCGCCGTCAAGCCGTTGCTCAAACTCCTCACCGAAGGCAACGCCGACGTGCGCCGATCCGCCAGCGACGCCCTCGGCCAGTTCAAGTCGGCAGCGGTCCCCGGCCTGATCGAAGCGCTCAAGGACGACCTCGTGTCGATGCGCATCGAGGCGGCCCGAGCGCTCGGGCAGATCGGCCCTGACGCCAAATCAGCCGCTCTGGCCCTCAAGTACGCCGCCACGGACAAAAGCGATCCCCTGGCCCAGGAAGCGATTGCCGCCCTCGTCAAGATCGGCAAGGAGGCGTTGCCCACGCTGCGCGAGATCCTCACCGACGATGAAGGGAAGCAATACGATCGCGCACTGGCGAACCTGGAGAAAGCCGGGCCGCCCTCCGCCCTCTTCCTCGCCGACGCTTTGAGCAACCCGCGCGTCGAGGTGCGCCGTCACGCCGCCCGATCGCTAGTCGTGCTCAATTTAAAAGAAGAAGTCATCATCCCGGGCCTGACGCAAGCCCTGCGCGACAAGGACAAGGAGGTGCGCAAGCATGTCATGCAATGCCTTCTGCGCGTCGCCGTCGGCGCACGAGCGGCAGTGCCGAATCTCTTGGAGGTTCTCAAGGAAAAGGACACCGATCAGCGCACGATGGCATTGACCGTGTTGCGTGAGATTCCCGAAGAGTCGCCGGCCATCGTCCGCGCGGTCACGCCGCTTTTGGATGACCCCGACGAAAACGTTCGCCGGCTCGCGAAGGAAGTTCTGTCATTTCAGGGCAAATAGTCCAAGAAAGCCCAGGGGTGAGGTACTCCGAACCCCTGGGATAGCGTTCAAAGTTCATTGTCGTACTGTTCCACAATTATCCGTAAATCTCTGTGCATAGCCGCCGAATAGCTCATATCATCGACGTATCGGGTTGGAGTCATCGCCGTGATAACGGAACGGAAACGGAGGCGGGAGTCGAAGGAGGTTTTGTCATTTCAGGGCAAGTGACGAATGAACAAGCCCGCAGCGCAAGCAAGGGCCGCCGCCGGGGAAATACCGCAGCGCAGTTCGATTGCGGGCGGTCCACGTTAGAAAAACTGTTTCGCCTCAGTCGAATCTGGAAGAACGCTCCGTTCGGGTTAGTCTAACCTGAACGGAGGTTCCATCATGAACAGCGAACGTCGTCATCTCAACCCTCAAGAGAAGATCGCCGCACTCAAGCGGCATCTGCTCGAAGGCGT
>VGZI01000240.1 GCA_016872605.1 Planctomycetota bacterium | reverse complement strand
CAGGTACAGCGACGACGCTCCGAAGACGATGCCCAGCACCGCCCCGACCAGCACCGCCGACCACGTGAACTCCGGCATTTGCTCGCTGTCGGCAACATACGGCTTGTGCTCGGCGGCGGCAGATTGGTTTTCGCTGGACATGTGACGATTCCTATCCAGTAGGACGAACGGACGCGGAAACGATCTCGGAGTGGGTGCACGACACGGTCTGCGCGGCCCCTTTTGGGAGGGCGAGGCTCC
The DNA here is from genome assembly GCA_016872605.1 of Planctomycetota bacterium. Lineage (GTDB taxonomy): Bacteria > Planctomycetota > Planctomycetia > Gemmatales > Gemmataceae > SIAQ01. The sequence continues at coordinate 8,352 of VGZI01000240.1, read as the reverse complement.
TGCCGAGCCGGAAGCGTCAGCATCGTAATGTCAACTCAGGTTATTTGCGGGCTCGCGGCTCGGCAGGAGCCTCGCCCTCCCGTGCCGTTTGCAAACCATGTCGTGCACCCTCTCGGAGTGGGGTTGTTCTACAATGATCCATCGCTTGGAACAAGGCAATGGAAAAAGGGAAAAATCTGCGTGGTGATAGCTTGCACCCGGCACTGCCAGTTCGGCTCTTGCATGCTCATCTACCACTCGCGATAATGGGAGTAACACCCTTCCCGATCGAGACCTAGTGCACCGTCACGAATCGGTTGATGGATGTAGGACGACTCTCCTGAGCCGTCCTGCCCATCCGGACGGCTCAGGAGAGCCGTGCTACGATCCATCGTTGCACGTGAGACAATGCACGAGCCATGTCGGACTCCTCCGCACCCTTCTCGAGATCGTACCTGTATGTTCTCACCGCGGCGGCGGCCGCCATCGCGATTGGCGTGATTGCGTGGAAGTATCCGTTCACCTCGATGCCGACCCCCAACGACGAGAAGCCGCGCCTCAAGTATCAACCGCGCACGCCCATCGACGCGAGCGGCTTTAGCGTCATTAGCGGCTCGGTCGACCCGTGGCTCGACAACGCCTCGTTGGAGAGAGTCGCCAAATCGTGGGATCGAATTGGGTACCGCCTGTTGGAGGACATTGAACGCGAGCTGAAAAATCCCAACCTTCACTCGGATAGGCGCAAAGTTTTCATGCTCAAAGTGGCTTTACTCCACGCCTATGAAGGAGAATCTCTGAAAGCCTATGACATGCTCGCCGAGTTTCGAAAGGCAATCGAAGCGGACGACTCAAACGCCGAAGCGTCGTTGTACACGACGATCTACTTCCAGGGGGTGATGGCGCTGCGGCGCGGCGAGGATGAGAACTGCATCATGTGCCGCGACGAGTCGTCCTGCATTCTGCCGATCGACCAGGCGGCCATTCACACGAAGCCGGAAGGATCGCGCCTGGCGATCAAACACTTCACCGAATATCTCGCCGAATTCCCCGACGATTTGGAGGTTCAGTACCTGCTCAACCTGGCCCACATGACGCTGGGCGAATATCCGCAGAAGGTCGATCCGAAGCACCTGATCAAGTTGACGCACTACGAGAAGTCGGAGTTCGACATCGGCAAGTTCCGCGACATCGGGCATCTCGCCGGCGTCATTCGGCCCCAAGTCAATCAAGCGGGCGGCGCCGTCATGGAGGACTTCCACGGCAAGGGACTCCTGGATATTGCCATCACATCGTGGGACGCGACGCAGCCCATGGCGCTGTTTCGCAATAAGGGCGACGGAACTTTTGAGGACGTCTCCGCGAAGGCCGGTCTGACCAAACAACTCGGCGGCCTCAATCTTGTGCAGACCGATTTCAATAACGACGGCCACATGGACCTGTTCGTCCCGCGCGGGGCCTGGTGGAGGTATTCGGTTCGGCCGTCGCTTTTGCGTAACAACGGGAATGGCACGTTCACCGATGTCACGGAACAAGCCGGCCTTGCCCTGGCAATGAACTCCAACTGCGCCGCCTGGGCCGACGTGGACAACGACGGGTTCCTCGACGTTTATGTTTGTGGTGAACAGCAGCCAAGCAGGCTGTATCGAAACAAAAGCGACGGCACTTTCGAGGACCTCACGGAAAAATCGGGCCTGCCAACGGAAAAGCGCTACTGCAAGGGCGCGACCTGGCTCGACTTCAATAACGACGGCTATCCCGATCTGTTCTTGAGCTACTTTCCCAACGCGGGCGACGCCGAGCCGCGCTCCGCCGCCCTGTACCGAAACAACCGCGATGGCACGTTCACCGATGTTTCCAAGGAAATGGGCATCGATGGCCCGTACTGGGGATTCTCCGCCTGGGCCTTCGACTTCGACAACGACGGGTACCTCGATATCTTCGCGACGAGCTATGATCGGTCCCTCAAAGACATCATTCTTGGAATGCAAGGCAAGGCGCACGAGAAAAAAACGAGCAAGCTGTATCGCAATCTCAAGGGCAAAGGATTTCAGGACGTGACGCGCGAAGCCGGGCTCTACGGGTGCTTCGCCACGATGGGAAGCAATTTCGGCGACTTCGACAACGACGGGTATCTCGACTTCTACCTCGGGACCGGCGAGCCCAGCTTGGCCACGCTCGTTCCCAATCGCATGTTCAAGAACGTCGCCGGCAAACGTTTTGCCGAGATCACCGCGTCGTCGCGGACGGGCCATTTACAGAAGGGCCACGGCGTCGCCATCGGCGATTGGCGCCGCACCGGCACCGTCGACATTTTCATCGAAACCGGCGGCGCCACCAACGGCGACAAATATCACAACGTCCTGTTCATGAATCCCGGTCAGGGCAACCATTGGCTAACCGTCAAACTCGTCGGCGCCATGGCCAAGGGCGACCCACCCTGCACAACGCCCGGCAAGAAGAAGACCAACCGCGCCGCCATCGGCGCACGCATTCAAGCGATCACCACCGGCGAGAATTCCCTTTCCGTACATCGCCATGTCAACTCGGGAAGCACCTTCGGCGGGAACCCTTTGCAGCAAACGCTCGGCCTCGGCAAGGCTACCATGATCGACAAGCTCATCATTACCTGGCCCACGAGCGGCACGACTCAGGTCTTCCGCGACGTGGCCGTCGATCAGGCCATCGAGATCACCGAGTTCGCGACGGCCTATCGCAAGCTCGACTGGAAACCGCTGCCGACGCCGAAGTAGGTCGCTCGCCAACGGGACAAGCGGACCGCTGGTCGCTACCATGATCGCATGGCATCTCCCGAACTGCAATCCGTGGCGGACTCCGTGCTCCGCCTGGCGAAACAGCACGGCTCTGTCACCACACGCGACATCCGGACCGAATTGCGTGTCGCTGGAATGGCGGAATCCTCCATCAAGGATGTGCTGGCGCTGCTGCATTCGTCGCTCGTCCGAAGGCAGTCACGCTACTACATCAAAGACTCGCTCAGCCCACGCATGCAGAAGGAACATGCCCAGCAAGCAGCCATTCAGAAAGCAATTCGCCGACTGATCCGCCATCACAAAAAGAGCCGCAAGCAGGATGAACGGCGCGGCCAGGCACGCGTCGATTTCGTGCAACCGGTCAAGATTCGCATCGAGCAGGGCAAGGATGTCACGCTCCTGAGCCGCGACTTGTCCGCGACCGGCGTGCGGCTTCTTGGGACCAATCGCCTTTTGGGTCAAAAGGTCCAGCTCGAGATTCCCGGCGTCGATGGCTCGCCAGGCTGCCGACTCCTCGTGCGCATCCTCTGGACCTGCGCCGTCGGCGACGGCCTCTTCGAAAACGGCGGAACGTTTCTCGAACTGCTCGATTGAGCACCGATCATGGCTACCGTGTGGATACCGTCGTTGTTGCGAAACCTCGCCGATCAGCACGAATCGGTCGAGGTGGCAGGCGCGACCGTGGGCGAGCTCATCGGTGCGCTCGAAGCGAGATTCCCCGCGCTGCGCGGACGCTTGCGCGATGGCGACAAGGTCCATCGCGGCCTGGCTGTGGTCGTTGATGGCCAAATCGCTCGGGGCGGGCTGACGGAATGCGTGCCGGAAACGGCCGAGGTGCATTTCATTCCTGCCATCGCGGGCGGATGACCATCGCTTGCGGATGCGTGCGCAGAAGGCGCCACGCGAGAGCGCGAAGCCGTAGGCGAAACAAGGCGGCCCGTGGCTTCCCCCCGAATCGCCACGGGCCGCAAAAAAATGGAGCCTCCACCTGCCATGGTTCAAGGAGTAGCTCTCAAAATTGTCGGGTCAAGAAGATTGAGGAGGTGGTTGCACGGGGCATCGTGGGGACTCGCATACCCACTCTGCCCCGTGCGTACCGGGGTAGGAGAAAACTGGCAGGTAAAGGCTCTTCACGCAACACCCCGGGACTCGCTACCGGAATATCGCGTTAAAGGGTTCATGAAGCAATCGGAATGCCAAAGCGCGAGACGCCAGCCCAGGCGAGCAAAAGCGTGATGCAACACGCGAGGTGTTAACGAGTTGCGTCACGCTACAACCATTGACCGTGTCGAGAGCACGAAAAACGGCACGATACGGGGCGATGGAAAAATCGTGAAAATGGTCGCTTTCGCTGCAATTCCTACGAGCAGAATCAGACGCCTTGCGGAATTTTGCAACGCCCAGGCGGATGATCAGTTCTTTTTCAGCGTGTAGGGCGCTTTGCCCTGAATCCTCCGCGCGAAAATCTTCGCTCCCGCCGCAACGAACAACTCGTCCGCTTTCGCGCCGCCGATAGTGATGGCGGTCATCGGGTCTTTCGACGGCGCCGGGAGGACGCCGGACAATCGCCCGGTCGGATCGAAGACCTGAATCCCGATCGGCGTGCAAGCGTAGAGCAGGAAGCCGGCGTCCATCGTCATGGCGGCGACGGGCAACTTCTCGTTGGGTTTAGTCCGCAGAGAGTAATAGCGATCGCCTGGACCGAAGCTGCCGTCCTTTTCGATGCGAACGGCCCAGAGGTAGGCGCCGTCGGATTCGCCGACGACGAGATGGCCTTCGTCGGGCCAGAGGTACAGACAGGCCGGCGACTTTAGGCCGCTGAGTTTGAGCGTATGGACTTGTTTGCCTTCCTTGAAGCAAGCGATGGACGAATCGTTTTCCTTGATTCGATAGTGAAGGCGTGAGGAGGCCAGCGCCGTCTTGGCGGTGATGCGATGATAGATGAGTGGTCCGCCAATGAACTTTCCCTCTTTGGTCAGGAGGCGACCTTCCCCGTCTTGGTTGACCGCCACGTCGCCATTGGGCATGCCTTCCAGGTAAGTGACGGCGCGAACCTCGTGGAAAAGCGGATGCCAGTCCTCCTTCGCGACAAGGATTTTCGAAAGCGGGATGTCCTGGGCGGCAGCGCTCGTGGCGGTCAACATCACGATTGCGAACGTCAATGGAATGTGCTTCATGGATTCTCCCAGGACACGGTGCGCGAAACCACAAGCGAACTTGGACGCGAATGCTTGAGAATCGTTAGTCGCGCCAGAGCCAGGTCAATGACTCGGGCAGGATCGCGCCGCCGTGCTTGCCGTTGTGCCCGCCGTCGCCGAACTCGAAGCGGTAATCGTACTTCATCAGCTTCAGGGCGGCGGCCATCGATTGATTGGCGAGCGGCCAGCTGCCATGCAAGTTGTCGAGATCGCCGGAGCCGTCTTGCAGAAAGACACGAATCGGCTTCGGCTCCGTCTTGCGGATCAGGCTCGGGTAGACGTCGCCGCCGCGAATGTTGGTGAAGCTGCCGACGTGCGAGAGAACTTTCGAGAACAGATCGGGGCGCTCCCACGCAGCCGTGAACGCGCAAATGCCTCCCGACGAGATGCCGCAGATCGCTCGGCCGGCGGCGTCCTGGCGCAGCTTGTACTTCTTGCCGACTTCGGGGAGGATCTCCTTTTCGAGGAAGATCGCGTACTGATCGGAGAGCCGATCGTACTCGAAGCTGCGGTTCGAGCGTGCCTTCTTTCCTTTGTCGCTGCCCGGAATGGTGCCGGGATTCAGAAATATGCCGATGGTCACCGGCATTTTCTTTTTGTGGATGAGATTGTCGAACACGGTCGGCGCGCGGAACGAACCCTTTGGATCACGATACCACACGCCGTCCTGAAAGATCATGACGCAGGCCGGCGTCTTGGCGTCATACTGCGCCGGCACATAGATCCACCAATCGCGCACCGTGCCGGGAAAGATGTTGCTCTTCCACGCCGGCATCTGCGTCACGGCACCCGCGGGAACACCAGGCTGCTTCAGAGACTCGGGACCGAGCTTGTAGTCGTCCTTGGCGACCGCGATGGCGGCGATCGCGGCAACCAAAACGGTCGATAGTAACTGTTGGAACGGCATCGCCGAATCTCCGAAACAATCCTCGGCCCGATGTTATGATAGCCGAGTGAGAACTCGCGGACCAAGTGTAAGGCATCGCGTCATGCCGTTGTTTGACCATTTTCATCCGCCGCCAAGTGATCGACGCCAATGGCAGTCGTTTCACAGCGTCTGGGCGTCGATGATCGCGATTGACTTGAATCGCCAGCTTCCGCCCGGTTACTTTGCCGATCCGACGGTGGAGTTCAACATTGAAATTGACGTTGGAGCATTCGAAGAAGACAAGCCTGGCTCGCTACCGACAGGCTGGACTCCACCGGCGCCGACGATGACCGTGCCGATGACGCTCATAACGGATGTCGTGGAAATCGCCGTTTACAACAAAGAAGCCGGCCCGGTCTTGGTAGGAGCGATCGAGCTCGTCAGCCCGGCCAACAAAGGCCGGCGATCCACGCGCGACGCATTCACCTCCAAGTGTGCGGCTTTCCTGCAGCAGGCGATTGGGCTTATCGTCGTCTACATTGTCACCGAGCGCCGCGCCGACTTGCACGGGGACTTGTTGCGGCGTTTGAATGATGCCGGCAATCCGCCTCCTGCGGATTTGTGGGCCGCCGCCTACCGTCCGTGGCAGGGCAGCCGCCGGAACGGAACTGGGAATTTGGCACCACCCGCTCGTGATTGGTGGATCGTTGCCAGCGTTGCCTCGCTGGCTGAAAAACGGCCCCTGCGTCAAGCTCGACCTGGAAGCCATTTACATGTGCACGCTTCAAGAACACCGCATGCTCGGCCCGACGAACGGCCAACAGTCGGCGTAGTCCGATCTTGGCACGCCGCCTGTCAAAATCCCGCCACTCTATCACCCCGATGAGCCTGAGCCCGGCGCACGCAATAATTCCGCCTATTCAGCCCGCGCTTTCTGTTTCTTCAAGACAAGCAAGATCACGTCCGAACCCGGCTTCGACGAGAACTCCGTGGGTCTGTCTCTCGCTCGGCTTTTCTCATGGCGCAGGCAAAGCGTCAGCACATCCCCTTTGACCGCGTAGATTCCCAGAATCGACTCCTTCTCCAACTTCGGCGTAAAGTCGAAATGCTTTGGCGACTGCTTGGCATCCAATCGATACGTGCATTCCTCTTCGCGATCGTCGTTGAAGTTGCCCTTGAGGAACAGCTTGCCGTCGCGAAACGCGAACCGCATGCGCGCGGCATCCGCGGCCGGCACGGGTTTCCCGTCGGCGATCATCGATTCGCCGATCCAGACGCCTTCCAGTGCCTTTTTCGCGTCGTCGCCGGCGCGGCTCGCTACGGGCACGGCGATCAGTATCACCGACAGGCAGATGATCAATCGTTGCGCCATTGTTGTGCCTCGCGTTGCTCTTGGGCGAGCTACTTCGCTTGTCGCTTGAGGATAAGCAGAAACGCCCCGCCGCCGGTTTCGAAAGTGGTCGCGCGTTTTTTGCGGGCGACGCACCATTTGAGGGTGTCGCCGTTGAGCTCGTAGATTCCGACCCAGACTTCCTTGCGATTGGGGTTGCCCGTCATTTTGTCCCCGTCGAGTTCGAACGGGGCTTTGCCGAGTTTGACGGTGTACGTGCCGATGCCGAGGTCGTTGCGCTCGTTGCCTTTGAGGCCGATGCCCGTGATAGTATCCTTGGTGATGGTCAGTTCGACCTTTACGGGACCTTTGTCCGGACTCTCGCCTTTTCCTTCGACGGCATAGCCGACCCAGACGCCGACGAGCTTGGCACGCGCGTCGCTGTCGCCCGGTTGGCCGATGCCGAGCTCCGCCGAAATCAGCAACACAGAAAAAACCGCGCACCTAGCGGCGACACTCATTGCCGACTCCATTACGTCCATGATGCGTACAAAACAGGGCTCGGCGAAATCGCCGAGCCCTGAGAATCTCACTTCAGAACCGCGATCGCTATTTCAGTTCGGAGATTTTCAGCTTGGTCTTGCGTTCGAGTTGCGCGCGGAACGTCCCGACATAGACGTCGTAGCGGCCCGACTTTGGATTGTTGAACTTGATTTTGGCGTTCAAGCCCTTGCCGCTGTCATCGTCGATGTGCCATTTGCCGTCCGGCGTGTTGATGAGGAGGGAGGTGTCGCCGCTCGATTCGGTGTAGAAGGTCAACGGGAATCTGCCCGCGGTGTAATGGACCTTGAAGTCGGGCTGCTTGGTGACGTGGGTGGTCACGCCCTTGTAGACGACGGTGAGGTTGCCGCCGGCCGTGACGTTGATCGTACGCGGATCGTTCGCGAAGCCGGCCTTCAGGGTCAGTTCACCGTAGTTGGGTTTCAGACTGATGTCGAGCTGATTGACGCCGTCGCCGAGAAAGCTCGTGAGCGACGACTCGAAGCGGCTCGAACCGCGTTCGGGCTGAGCATCGACGCTGCCCACCAACAGGGCGGCGAATGCCAGGGAACCGAGGGTCAATGCCGTAAGACGCACCATGTAACAACTCCTTGCCAAAAGCCTCTGGGCCGGCACCCCTTCGACATGAAAGAGCGGGGCATATCC
>VGZI01000239.1 GCA_016872605.1 Planctomycetota bacterium | reverse complement strand
ATACTCGAGCGCCTTGCGATGCTCCGGCGTCGTGCCGCTCTGGGCGTCGAAGTTGCGCTCGAGCACCTTCAGGAAAGCCACGACCGCTTCGACCCAGGCGTCCATCTGCTTCTGAAACTCGCTCGCCTTTTGCCGAGCCTGCGTTCGTTCTTCGTCGATCTGTTTGCGGTCAATCAGGACCTTCTGCATCGCCTCGAAGAATTTGACCAGCTCCTCGTGAGCCGCTTGCAGAACCTTCTCCGTCGATTCAAGTACCTGGCGTTGCTTGAAGTGTTCGCGGCGAACGGCTTCCAGATCATTCATCTGCTTTTGCACTTCCTTGATCGCACTGGGGAAATCGGTCAAGGCAACGATCTGCTTTTCGAGATACGTCGGGTAGACAAGAATCACCACGGCTACGACCAATAGTAGCATCGCACCGATCAAACCGATGACCACGTGAATCGTCTTGCTGTCGTTGAACTCGTTGGCAAACATCAGCATCAACGTGATGCCCGTGGCGGACGCGATCGCCAACAGAGAGCCCACGAGGTAAAAGACGAAATACGGGCTGGATTCATTTGCGGACGATTTCGCGGTGCTCATTCATCGACCCTCTTTGCGGTGCTGCTAGTTGTTCGAATCCCGGTCCGGCGGATTTTCAGAAAAACAGTCGCGCTAGTTCCGTTCCCGGCTCTGCCCATGCAGGAAGGGAATTTTACAGCCTACAGACGCCGTCTCAAGGGAAAAATGCAAAGAAAAAGCCCGCCCATGACGAGCGGAAGTATGGACTGCTCAAAATCGGCCTTGTTTCCCAATGACGATTGCGTTGTACAGGTTAATACGACAAGTTTGTGATGTCTTAACGCACACAAGCATTTTTTCTCTGGTCTAAGCCATGAGTGCCAGTGAAACCTCCTGCGGTGCTCTCGGGCCACCCATTCGATCCAGGCCAGCGTAGTCGACGATCAGCGTAGCGGAAGCGGCGCCGATGGTGATGACCGGATATTGTGGCAGTTCGACCCCCGCCAGCGGGTTTCCCGAAGCTATGCTCTCGAGCGGCTCTACATGCAGGACGGCCTTTTTCGTTGTGGTCATTGATCGACTCCTCGGTTCATGAAAGGTAATCACTCTTTTAACGGCAGCCCGACGAAGCGTGACAAAGAAATCTATCTTTGCTAGGCCGCTTTCTCCGCTGACCACCCCCACGACATTTCTTTGTGTATGCTTCCCCTATAAAAAAACTGCGAGCCGATGAGGCTCTCCGCCATGCCACGAACCACAGGATACCTGCCATGCTGAAGCACGTACTCGCGTCCATTCTTGTCCTTTTTGCTGCGGTCGCCGCGCATGCCCAGCAACGCCTCGAACTCAAGAAGGGCGACCGCATCAGCATCGTCGGCAATACGCTCGCCGAACGCATGCAGCACCACGGCTGGCTCGAAACCTATCTCTACAACCGGTTCCCGCAGCATGACCTCGTCTTCCGCAACCTCGGCTTTTCCGGCGATGAAGTCGTCACCCGCCTGCGCTCCTCCGGCTTCGGTTCACCCGATGACTGGCTGACCAAGACGAAAACCGATGTCGTCTTCGCGTTCTTCGGCTACAACGAGTCATTCCAGGGCAAGGGCGGCCTCGACAAGTTCAAGGCCGACCTCGACGCCTATGTCAAGAACCTCAAGAGCAAGAACTACAACGGCACAAGTGCGCCGCGCGTCGTGCTTTTTTCGCCGATCGCCCACGAGGATCTGAAAGACAAGAACCTGCCCGACGGCAAGGAGAACAACGAACGGCTCAAGCTTTATGCCGTTGCCATCGGTGAAGTCGCCAAAACGAACCAAGTAACGTTCGTGGATATTTTTACGCTCACCCTGAAGGCTTACGGCGATTCGAAGCAACCGTTTACGATCAATGGCATCCATCTGAACGAATCCGGGGATCGACGGATCGCCGGTCTCATCGACTTCGAACTGTTCGGACCGGCGCGAATCGTCCAGGAGGCGGACGTCCAAAAAACGCGCGCCGCCGTCCTCGAACGCAATTTCTACTGGTTCAACCGCTACCGCACCGTCGACGGCTACTCCATCTACGGCGGCCGGGCCGGGCTCAAGTTCAATGAGTACGATCCAAAGACCGGCAAGCCGATTCCAGGCAAGATCAACACGAACTACGAAGTCGCTCAGCGTGAGATGCTTATCCTCGACGAGATGACTGCCAACCGCGACAAGGCGTGTTGGGCTGCCGCTCAGGGTAAGGAACACAAGGTCGATGACTCCAACACGTCGCCGTTCGTCGCCATCAACACCAACAAGCCCGGTCCGCTGCCGGGTTTGAAGCACAAGTTTCTCGGCGGCGTCGAGGCCATCTCGAAGATGAAGCTCGGTAAGAACCTCAAGATCAATCTCTTCGCGTCGGAGGAGATGTTCCCCGATCTCGCCAATCCGGTGCAAATGGCCTGGGATAACAAAGGCCGGCTGTGGGTTGCCGTCATGCCGAGCTATCCGCACTGGAAGCCGAAAGAGGAGATGAACGACAAGATCATCATCCTCGAAGACACCGATGGCGATGGCGTCGCCGACAAGTGCACCGTCTGGGCCGACAAGCTGCATGTGCCGACGGGACTCGAGTTCTGGAACGGCGGCCTCCTCGTCGGTCAGCAGCCGGACCTCATGTTCTTGAAGGACACCGACGGCAAGGGCCGAGCGAACTATCGCGAACGCGTCCTGCACGGCATTGACTCGGCCGACACGCATCACGCGCTCAACAGCTTCGTGATCGATGGCGGCGGGGCGCTTTACTTCCAGGAAGGGACGTTCCATCATACGCAGGTCGAGACGCCGTGGGGCCCGCCGGTGCGCAATGCCAACGCCGGCGCCTTTCGTTTTGAGCCCAGGACATGGAAGTTCGAGACGTATGTCAACTATCGGTTCGCAAACCCGCATGGGCACGTTTTCGATCGCTGGGGTCAGGACTTCATGACCGACGGCACCGGCAACGCCAACTACTTCGCCGCCGCCTTCTCCGGTAAGCTCGATTACCCGTCGAGCCATTCGGGCCTTCAGACGTTTTTCAAGCAACTCAGCCGCCCATGCCCCGGCAATGAGATTCTGTCGAGCAAGCATTTCCCGCCCGAGTATCAAGGCAACTTCCTCAACGCCAACGTCATTACCTTCCAGGGAATCTACCGCTTTGTCATGCGCGAAACGGGCTCCGGCTTCACGGCCGAGCATGCCAAGGTCGACGGGCAGAACGATTACGTTGTCGTCTCAACCGATCCGAACTTCCGCCCGTCCGATGTCAAGATGGGGCCTGACGGCGCCATCTACTTCAGCGATTGGCATAACCCGATCATCGGCCACATGCAGCACAACTTGCGCGATCCGAATCGCAATCGCACCTATGGCCGAGTGTATCGCATCACGTATCACGACCGGCCGTTGTCGAAGTCACCCAAGATCGACGGCGCGACGATTCCGGAGCTCTTGGACGCGCTGAAGAATTCGGAAGATCGCGTTCGCTATCGTGCCCGGTTGGAGCTGTCGTCGCGAAAAACCGAAAATGTCATCGCCGGGGCGGCTGAATGGTTGGCCAAGCTCGACAAAAAAGATCCGGACTTTGAGCATCATCAGCTCGAAGGATTGTGGCTGCATCAGAACCACAACGTCGCCAATCGCGATCTTCTGAAAAAGGTGCTGGCATCGCCGGACCATCGCGCCCGGGCGGCGGCGGCGCGCGTGCTCTGCTATCAACGCGACTTGATCTCCGATTCGCTCGAGATCTTCAAGGAGCTGGCCAACGATCCACACCCGCGCGTTCGCCTGGAGGCGGTGCGGGCCGCCAGCTTCTTCACGCAGCCCGACGCCGTTGAGGTGGTTCTGATCGCCGCCGAGCGTCCGACCGATTATTACCTCGACTATGTCACGAAGGAGACGCGGCGTCAGATCGATCAATACTGGAAGGCCGCCCTCGCCAAGGGACAGACGGTCAACGTCGTCAGCGAGGCCGGCACGCGCTTCTTCCTGCGCAACATCTCCAACGAGGCGCTCCTCAAGGCCAAAAAGAGCAAGGACGTCTACACCGAGATTCTTCTGCGCCATGGCTTGCAAGACAACGTTCGCCGCGAGGCCGTGGCGGCGCTGGCGCGGCTGGACAACAAAGCCGAGATGCGGGTAGTTCTCGACGCGATCGCACGCATCGATAGCCAAAAGGAAACCCGCGACGAAAATGTGATCATCGATCTCGTTCGGCTCCTGCGCGCTGGGGGCGGGAATCTCTCCGAAGCCCGTGGCGAAATCGAAAAACTTGCCACCAGCGCTAAGCAGCCGGTGATCCGCCAGATCGGCTACGTTTCGCTGATGAGCATCGACGGCGCTCCGGACAAGGCATGGGCGCTGGCCAGCAAGTCGATCGGCGGTCTGCGCGACTTTCTCGCTGCCATGCCGCTGATCTCCGATGCCGGCACAAAGGCATCGCTCTACACGAAGATCGAACCGCTGCTGGAGAAGTTGCCGCAACACCTCGTCTCGAAGTCGCCAACCGGAAAGGGCTACGTCGGCCGATACGTCCGCGTCGAGCTACCGGGCAACTTCCGTACGCTGACGTTGGCCGAAGTGGAGGTTTATTCCGATGGCAAGAACGTCGCTCTGCAGGGCAAGGCCTCTCAATCGAGCACCGCTCACACCGGCGCCGCCGCCCGAGGCATCGATGGCAACAAGAGCGGAACGTACGGCGACGGAGGCCAAACCCACACCAAAGAAGGCGAGCCGAATCCTTGGTGGCAGGTCGATCTCGGCAAAGAGTTCCCCATCGAATCCATCGTCATTTACAATCGCACCGACGGCAACCTCGGCAGCCGACTCAACAACTACACGCTGAAGATTCTCGACGGCAACAAGAACGCCGTCTTTGCCATCGCTAAGCAGCCCACCCCCGCCGTCAAGGCCGATCATGTCTTTGGCAGCGTCGACCCCGCCACATTGGTCCGCCGTGACGCCATGACCGCGCTGACGGCCGTGCGCGGCCAGGAAGCCAAGACGTTCGCCACCCTCAGTAAATACGTTCTTGACAACAACGATCGCCTCGCAGCCGTCCGCGCCATGCAGCGCATTCCGCGCAAACTTTGGCCCAAAGGGAACGACAGCGAGAAGTTGATCGACGCGATGCTCAGGCACATCCGCGCGATCCCGACCAAGGAGCGGACCACGCCGGAGGCACTCGACGCCCTGGAATTCGCCGACGCCCTGACGACGCTGCTAGCCCCTGAGCGCGCCCGCAAGCTCAGGGCCGAATTGGGTGAGCTCGGCGTTCGCGTCATCCGCATCGGCACCTTGCCGGAACGCATGGCGTATGACAAGGAAGTGATCGTGGTCGAAAAGGGCAAAGCCGTCGAGTTCATCTTCGAGAACTTCGACCTGATGCCGCACAACATCGTCTTCGCCAAGCCGGGGTCGATGGAAGAGCTTGGCAAGATCGCCGAGGCCAGCGCGACCAGTCCGGAGTTCCAGGCTCGCTATTTCGTGCCGAAGTCCGACAAGGTCCTGCTGGCCAGCACGCTCTTGCAACCGCGCGAGCTGCAGAAGTTGACCTGGACGGCGCCGAGCCAGCCGGGTGTTTATCCATACGTCTGTACCTATCCGGGCCACTGGATGCGCATGCACGGGGCCCTCTACGTCGTCGATAATCTCGACGAGTATCTCGCCGACCCTGAAAAGTACCTTGTCAAGCATCCGCTCAAGATCGAAGATCCGCTCCTCAAGGATCGCCGCCCACGCACCGAGTGGAAGTACGTCGATCTGGCGTCCGATGTCGAACTCATGAAGCCCGGCCGCAACTTCGGCAACGGCAAGGCGATGTTCAAGGTCGCCACCTGCATCGCTTGCCACAAGATGGACGGTGAAGGCAACGACTTCGGCCCCGATCTCGCCAAGCTCGACATGAAGCTCAAGGCGATCGACATCCTCAAGGACATCGTCGAGCCTAGCGCCCGCATCAACGAGAAGTATCAAACCTGGGTCATCGAAACCAAGGACGGCAAAGTCCGCACCGGCATCATCCTCGACGAGACTCCGCAGCAGATCAAGTTCATCGAAAACCCGCTGGCCAAGGCGGAGCCGATCCTGATCCCGAAGGCAATGATCGCCGACAAGTCGAAGTCGCCGACGTCGATCATGCCGAAGGGTCTGCTCGACACGCTGACGCGCGATGAAATCCTTGATCTCATCGCCTATATCACCGCCCGGGGCAACCGCCAGCACCCGCTCTTCCGCCCGGACGATCATCATCCCGGCGGGCACGGGCATTGACCTCTCCCAAAGGGCGAGGGAAAAACGGTGGACGAATCGTGGATTAACCAAGGGGAGACGGGGAGATAGGAAGAGGAACCGATTGTGGTTCTTCTCTGCCTTTCGCCCTTTTTCCATCAACCGTAACCAGCACCGACTTAAACGCAGGCGTTTTCGACGCGGGGTCGACGGTCTTCGGGACGAGCACATTCGCTTCGGGAAAGTACATCGCCGCGTTGCCGGGCTTGATGTCGATCTCGCGGACGAGTATGTTGCTCATCTCTCCCGCATCGGAGCGGACTGTGACGCGCTGATCGATCGTCAAGCCGAGGCGTTCGATGTCGGTCCGGCTCATCAGGATCACATCCCGGCGTTCTTGACCGCGATAGATGTCTTCTTCTTCATAGACGACGGTGTTGAACTGGCCTTCGGAGCGAATCGTCATTAGCCGCAGTCGGCCATCTGCTTGCTGGAGGACCGGAATGGTCACGCAGCGAAAGATGGCGTTGCCGGTCGGTGTCTTGAACCGTGGCTCATGGAACGTTCGGCCCGTGATCTGAAACTCCTGTTTGGTTGCGTCGATGGCGCCGACCGCTTCGTAACCTGGGATGATCTGGCCGATCATCTGGCGAATGTTGCAATGCGTGCGCAGCGATTGCCAATCGATGGGACCCGCGGAGCCGAGGACGCGATCGGCGAGGTTGCAGAGGATGGCGATTTCGCTGCGTTGTCCGCTTTCCTCTCCGCCGGTGGACAGCGGGGCGTCGGTCCGCCCGTCGCTCAGGCGCACGAAGTTGAACATCGACTCTTGCGTCGTCGGCTCGCGCTCTTCATCGCGGGCCAGCACGGGGAGGATGAGGGTTTCCTTGGCGCGTCCCCAGGCGTGCCCGGTGTTGAGCGTTGTGCTCAGATACGTGACCAGTTCCAGCTTGCCGAACGCTCGATGGGCGAACACCGAATCGGGGTTGCTGCCGAAGAGGTTGCCGCCCAGACAAAGTGCCGAGCGAATGCGTCCGTCGTCGGCGGCTTGCATACACGCCATCGTGTCGAGTCCCGGCGTCGCCGGCAGCTTCACCTTGAGATGCGCTTCGAGATTGTTGAAGATCTGGTCCTTGAGATTCGGCACGACCCCCATCGAGCCGATGCCTTGCACATTGGAATGGCCGCGGATCGGCAACAATCCCGCGCCGGGCTTGCCGACCATGCCGCGTAAGAGTGCCAGGTTGACGATCGCGTGAACGTTCTCGACGCCGTGCGCGTGATGCGTGATGCCCATTGTCCAGGCGAAGATCACGTTCTTGGCTGAGCAATAGAAGTCGGCCAACTTCTCGATGACGCTGCGCGCGACGCCGCTGGCTTGTTCGATGGCATCCCATGACGTTGCGTTCATGTGCTCGACGAACGCGGAAAACCCGTCCGTGTGAGCCAGGAACGCCTGGTCCTCGGCCCGGCGCTGGAGGACAACCTTCGCGACGCCGGTGAGCAGGGCGATGTCCCCGCCGATGTGGGGTTGCACATACATGCTGGCGATCTCGGAACCGAACAGCAGGCTCCAGAGATCGGAGGGGACGCTGAAGTTGACGAGGCCGACTTCCTTGAGCGGGTTGATGACGAGAACGTGTCCGCCGCGTCGCCGGAGCTGCATGAGGCTGCGCATGAGGCGCGGGTGGTTGGACGCCGGGTTGCCTCCGATGAGCACGAACAGATCGGCATTTTCGACGTCGTCGAGCGTAACGGTCGCCGTGCCGACTCCGAGCGCGCTGTTGAGTGCGACGCCGCTGGCCTGATGGCAGTAGTACGAGCAGTTGTTGACATAGTTCGTGCCATAGAGCCGGGAAAAAAGCTGAAGCACGAAACCGGCTTCGTTGGACGATCGGCCGCTGCAATAGAAGAAGTTCTCGTCGGGCGTTGTTTTCTTCATCTGGTCGGCGATGCGCGCGAGGGCGAAATCCCAATCGACGACACGATAATGCGTGTCGCCTGGGCCGGCGTAGATGGGCGCCGTCAGTCGGCCGCACCATTCGAGCTCGCGTGGCGACAAAGTTTGCAGTTGAGCGAGCGAGTACCTGGCGAAGAAATGGGGGGTGATGCCGGCCTGCATGTCGGCGACCATGGCCTGAAACGACTTTTTGCAGACTTCGGGCCAGTAGCCGAGTTCATTACGCATTCCGCCGGCCTGTCCGCCCATGCCGAGGGCACAAGTCTTGCACGCGTTCTTGGCAGTCATTGCTTGCCAAAGCCGCCAGGGCCCGACGCGCCAGGCTTGGCGAAGAGTGTACCAAATGGCGGACCAGCCACCGCCCGTCGACTTGGGTTGCATCGAAACTCCGGCACTTCCGCTTGCGGCTTCGCGCTTTCAGGACACGGCGAGTACGAAGCCGCAAGCGGCGTCAACTCCCTAGCATGG
>VGZI01000238.1 GCA_016872605.1 Planctomycetota bacterium | reverse complement strand
TCGTGAGTTAGCTGCTTCTGGTCTAACGCGGTTGTACCTGATTGCTCGGCAGCCAAGGCTTGTCGCCCCAAGGCACTGGCGGCAGGCCCTGGGCGTCGCGGGCCTCGTTGGCGGGACCGTCCGGCCAATCGTTTTTGAGATCGGAGGGCTCGTTCATGCGTTCTCCTTTCAGCTATCCATCCCAGGCGTTCGGGGTACCTGACCCCTGGGCTTCGGTCATTCACAAAACTCACGCAGCTCTTTCAACGTGCGGTGGAGCTTCACGCCGACGTTGCTGGGGGTCAGATTGACGACACGGGCGATCTCCAGGTTGCTCAAGCCCAGAAAAAACTTCAGAGCAATCAGTTGCTGGGCATCGTCCGGAAGTCGCTGCAGCGCCGCATGAATGATGCCGATTTCTTCGGTCCGTTCGCAATCCTGGGCCGGCGTCACAGTCGGCGCGGCCAGAGTTTCCGGATAAGGCTCGGCCAATTTTTGCCGAAAGTGCCGGGCCAGCTCAGTTCGCACAATCGTCCAGAGCCAGCCGACGAGTGAGCCGTTCTGCTGGTGGATATTTCGCACCACGGCAAAGAACACACGAGTGGTGATTTCCTCGGCCAACTCGGCGCTGCCGACGCGCAGTCGGACGTATCGGCTCACGCCCGCGGCGCAGCGCGCAAAAAGCTCCTCGATCTTGCTGCAAGTGTCCTCATCCAAGAGCAACGTCCCCCGCGCCGCCGCATTTACGTTGAAAGAGCCACGAATCGCATCGGCATTACAGGTTTTATCTCAAAATCGCATACAATGCTCGTTGTGCAGGCGGCTTTACCTGCCTTTCGGTGGTGCAGGCGGGCCGCCTGCACTACGGAATGAATGCAAGGACGCTCATGGCATCGGACGCAATTCACTTCCTGACAGCGCCGCCTTCGCGGGAAGTCGCCGAGCAGAACCTGCTCCCGGCGGTTCGCGACTGGTTCCGTACCACGATTGGTGCACCGACGCTCGCGCAACGCTTCGCGTGGGGCGCGATCGGCAACGGGCAAAATCTGCTCCTTGCGGCGGCGACCGGAAGCGGCAAGACGCTCGCCGCCTTTCTGCCCATACTGAGCACGCTCCTCGCCGAGCCCACTACTGGATTGCAGTGTTTGTATGTCGCGCCGCTCAAGGCGCTGTGCCGCGATGTTCGCGCCAATCTCAAACAAGCATGGCGATCGCTGCGCTCAACCGATGAATTCGGCACCGCTGATATCCGATTCGGTTTGCGCACCGGCGATACGCCCACGCGAGTTCGCCAACGCCAAATCGACGATCCACCGTCGGTCCTCATAACGACGCCGGAAAGCCTCGCGCAGATGCTGGCGAACCCGCGAACACATTCATTGTTCCAGGGCCTGCGCTGGGTCATTATCGATGAGATTCATGCCCTTGCCGAGAACAAGCGTGGAGCCGATCTGGCGGTCAGTCTCGAACGCATCGAAGCTCTCGTCACAAGCGGCCAGCACTCGGAAGAAAGGGAGACGGGAAAAAGGGGAGAAGGGGAGGAAATACTGAGTACTCAGTACTCAGTTCTCAGGACTCAGGACGTCGACAGCACTCGCTGGTCGATTCAGCGAATTGGGCTCTCCGCTACGTGCACACCGTTAGCACAAGTTGCCCGCTTCCTCGTCGGTGTCGGACGGTCCTGTGCGGTTGCGGCGGCGCCGGATCGGAGTGAAAAACACTTCGCCGTCGAACCGCTGTTTGAAAACCTGGAGTACAGCCCCGGCTGGCTCTCGGCAGTGCTTGATCGGTTGGATCATGAGTTCGTCCCGCATCGAACGACACTGATCTTCACCAACACGCGCAACTTGGCGGAGCGATTGACGTGGGCGTTGCGACGACGCTATCCCGATCGGCAAGACGACATCGGCGTGCATCACTCGGCGCTATCGCCCATTCGGCGACGCATCGTCGAACGCCGCATGAAGCAAGGCCGGCTCTGGGTCGTCGTCAGCAGCACCAGTCTCGAACTCGGCATTGATATCGGCAGCGTCGTTCAGGTTGTCTTCATACATCCGCCCGGCGGCGTCGTGCGCTTGCTGCAGCGCGTCGGGCGCTCCGGCCATCGCCCCGACGAACCGCGCCGCGGCCTCCTGCTGACGGCGTCGCCCAGTGAACTCTTGGAGTCAGTCGTCACGGCATGCAGCGGGCAGGACGGCCAGATCGAGCCGGTCCGCATCATCGGTAGTCCGCTCGACGTACTGTGTCAGCAGATCGTCGGCATGGCCATGGCGGACCGCTGGACGCCGACTGCCGCGCTCGATTTGATTCGCCGAGCGGCGCCGTTTCATAATCTCACGCGACAGGACTTCGACGACTGCCTCGATTATTTGTCGGGCCGAAAGCGCGACGGCACGCCGTGGTTGCCCGCGCGTTTGTCCTGGAATGGGGACCGCTTCACGATCGCCGATGAACGGACGTCCCGGCTGCTGCGCCGCAATTTGGGCACAATCCTCACCGAAGACTCGTGCGCGATCCGCCTGCGGGCGCCGACCGACGACGACGCTCAGCGCACCCATGCTATCGGCGATGTCGATATGGTCTATGCGGAGCGATTGCAACCTGGCGATCGGTTCGTGCTTGATGGCCGATGCCTTGAGCTCAAGGAACGCGAGCATAACGCTCTGCTCGTCGATGAAGCGTGGGGCCGACCGCTGATCCCGCGCTGGCTCGGCGCCGGCGCGCCGATGTCCGGCGAACTGGTGCGGCGGCTGTTTCTATTTCGCACGCAAGCCGCCGAACTACTTCGCGACGGCAGTGAAACGCTCCACGGCTGGCTTCGATCCGACTATCGCCTCGGCGACGCCGCGATCGCCATACTCGCGGAATATCTTTGCCAGCAAGAGTGCGTCAGTGAGATACCCGTGCTATCGGCCCTGTTGATCGAGTCGGTGGCGATGCAGTCGTGCATCGAGTACTTCGTGCACACGCCGTTGCCTCGCTCCGCGAACGAAACCATCGCCCGCGTCCTCCTCCATCGCTGGCGGCACACGCCGCGAGCCAAGGCCAAGACCTTGGCATCCGACCTTGGGCTTTACGTCCTTGTTGACGATTCGACGGCGATAACTCCGGAGGCGTGGCGCAGGGGTCTTGATCCAGCCCAATTCGTCGGCGACTTTCAAGAGCACCTGGCAAGCAGCGAATTGCTGGCTCAACAGTTTGGCCGAACGGCACAGACCGGACTGATGGTCCTGCGGAACCCCGCAGGGAGAAAACGCAAGGTAGGAGGCAAGGACTGGACGGAGCGACGGCTGTTCGAGCAGATCTCTACCCAGGCGCCCGACTTCGTGCTGTTGCGTCAGGCAGAGATCGAAGTGGCAACCTCCGCTTGTGATCTTCGCGGCGCCAAAAGGTTTGTCGAAGCACTGGCGTCGATGCCGATTCGCGTTCGGCATCTGTCCGCCCCGTCACCGTTTGGCGAGAGCTTGCTCGGCGGCGGTTTCCGCGAGCCAAGCATGGAGGGGGCCTGATGCGTTGGCATGACGAATGGCTGCTGTTGCCCCAACGCATCGCGTTGCACGAGCCGACCGCAACCGCCGTCGTCGCCGATCTGCATCTCGGATACGCGACTGCTCGGCAGCGCCAGGGGGACGCGGTCCCGGCGCGGGACGTGGCGGACGAGCTTGGGCCGCTGGTCGTCGCGGCCGCGGATCATCGGATCCATGGCGTCGTCGTGGCCGGCGATCTGTTCGAGGCCGGGTACGATGCCGCGATACTTGACCTGTTCAACGCCTGCCTGGCTCAACTCGGCGTTAAAGTGATCGCCATTGTTCCGGGCAACCACGATCGCGGCATCGATCAGGCCGTGGGGCTTCCGGTCTTTTCTTTGGGGTATCAACTTTCCCGTTGGCGCATCGTTCACGGTGACGAACCGACGGACGCCGAGCGTGTCGTGATGGGCCATTGGCATCCGGCGATGCGCATGAAGGGACGTAAGAGGGCGTGCTTCCTCGCCAAAGCGTCCCGCCTGATACTCCCGGCATTCTCGCTGGACGCCGCCGGCGTGGATGTCGCGAAGGATCGGCGATGGAACGGCTGGAGCCGGTTCGTTGTGGATGACAGGCGAGTCGTATCGGCCTCGGATTGAGGCGCCTCACTCGGGCGGAGGGCCGCCGAGTTTGTCGAGTCGGTCCTTGCGACGTTGCCACTCGGCCGCGTCGAGAACCGTCGTGACGCCGTGGCCCATCGCGTGCGCATAATCCAACGCGTCGGCGACTTGTGCGATCAATGCCGCCGCTTGGCGAAACGTCAGCGGCCGAGCGTCCATCATGTCCTTGAGCGGCACGCCCGGCACGTATTCCGAAACGATCACCGGCAGCCCGTTCAGCCTCTCGACGTTGTACACCGTGACAATGTTCGGATGGCGCAGATTGGCGGCCGCTCGAGCCTCTCGCTGAAAACGCTCCAACTCGTCGTGTTGCGTCAAGAGGCCTGTGTGCGGAATCTTCAGCGCGACAACGCGATCTAGTTCCGTGTCGCGCGCTTTCCAAACAGCGCCGAAACCGCCAATGCCCAGACGTTCGAGCAGTTGATACTTGCCTAGCTGCTTCATCGCCGCGGTGGTGTTTGTCGCCTCCGCGTCGCGCAGACGAAAGGCGCTGCCGCAGCCAGGGCAGAGAATTTCGTTGGATTCCTTGGCAAGTTGGATCGGATTATGACACGTCGGACAGCGAACCTTGGAGTGAGGCGTCACTTCCTGCGGCGATTGCGTGCGTTCGACATCGGGCCCCGGGAACTCCACGCCGGGCGTATTCAGAAGTGGATCGCGCGAGGCCGCTCCGGCCGGGACAGTGGTCTCGGAGTGATCGGGCGACGGCCCATTCTCGTCGAGGCGTTTTTCCGACACGGCGTTTCAGCCTCACGAAGGGAGCGTTGAACCTGCTTCCCTTATCATATGGCCAAACTCGTCGAGGTTTTCGTTAGTAAACGAACTCCAGCCCGAAACTGATGCCTTGTGCCCAGAAGTCGGTTTGACGAAAGCTGAACGCCGGCCGACCGTCCGATGCACTTGTGTTGAAGAACTGGTGTGTCGGAATCAGCGTCTCGTTTACGGAGTGATCGATCTGGTTCCCCGGCCGTACCACTCGGCTCAGGTGAAGGACCGAGTAACCGAACTTCGCGTTGATGTGCTGCGTGAGAGCTACGCCGAGCGTCACGCCGACTTCAGGCGCGACAGCGAAGGCGCTTTGGTAGTAGCGGCCGATGTTGCTGGTCTGAGCAAAGATACCGCCCGGAACCGTGGTCGCAGCGCCGCCCGCGGTAACCATCGTGCTGCTGCCGTCGATGACCACGATTTGCTGCGTGGCGCCGAACGCGATCTTGGCCGCCACATTCAGCGAGAAAATGCCGTTCTGCCATTCGACGCGGCCGCCGAACTGTCCGCCGTAGAAGCTGTTGCTCGTGCGACAAACGTCGCGATCGGAAAGCACCGTGCCCGCCGGCACCGGAGCGCCCGCGAAGGTGAGCACTCCGCCAACGAGCGGAGTGAACTGATTCGAAACCAACAGATCCTCATTGAGATAGATGGCACGCATGCCGGCCAGCGGTGTGAACGAAATCCGCTCCGACCCGAACCGCTGCCCCGCCAGGTTTAAGAGTCTATCCGGGAAGGTCCGTGGGGCACGTTTTCAACGTGCCACGCCCCGTGTTTTCCGAATCATGGCACGTTAGCAACGTGCCCCACGTGGCGTGCCGGATAGAGCCTGACTTCTGACCTCTGGCCTTAGATCTCGGACCGCTGCAGACCATCCTAGTGATAGCGAATACGCCACCAGTCGTGGCCGGTCGGATTGCGGTGGAACCACCAGTGGCCGTCCTCCCATGTCAAGGTGACCGAACGCCAGCCGAGGGGAACGCGCGGGAAAGGATACATCGGACCGATAAACGGCCATTGTTCATACGGATACGCCAGCGGATAGGCGACGCGCGAGTAGTTGTTGTACGGCGCGTACGTCGGCCAGGCGTAAGGAGGCATCGGCGGCGGCTGCATGTTCGGGTTCGGGCCCGGAGGCATCTGGAAGATCGGGAGAGGCTCCGGCAACTGACCGTCGATACGACCGCCAGGACCTCCCTTGTCCTTGTCCAACGGCGTCGGCAGCGGCAGCGGGTTCGGAATCGGCTGAATGATACCCTGTGTCGGCATCACGCCGGCGACGGGCCGAATCTGCATCCAATCGCGAACGGCCACAACGCCCGGCGTCGACTGGGCGATCGAGATCACGATCGCGCGCTGGCTGTCATCAGCGACTTCGCCGACCAGGTCGACGATGCCATTGCTCGCCATGACGTTGACGCTGTAATTCGACAGCTTGCCGCTTTCTTTCATACTGAGCGAAATGGTCTGCGCCAAGCTCGGCGGCTGATAAGCGCCGGGCAAACTCGGCGGCAGGCGTATTTCCTGGCCGAACGCTAGCACTCCGATTCCAGCCCAGATCGTAAACGCTCCCAGCAATCTCATTCGCGCCATCATGGCAATCTCCTGCGGGAAAGAAGTCCTGAGTGCTGAGTCCTTGGTGCTGAGAAATGCACTCCGGACTCAGGACTCAACACTCAGCACTCAGTAGCCGTACCCTCTTCTTTCAAATCAGCCAATTTCCTGGTGTAAAACCAATTCCCCTGAAGAAATGCTCAACCAAAGCAACCGGGGAGAGCGGCGTAGTCGCTATCATCCGTGCATCCGCTACGGCACGTTAGGCTCACCGTGCTGGATTCCAGGGCATAACGGCGTCGGTCTGCACATTCAGTAATCTCAGCGCAGTTTGCCACGCTTTCCCGCGCGTTTCATTTGCGATCGTGCTCTGAAGCTTGCCGTTGATCCGTGCGTCGTCGGGACCTTTGGGCGTCATGAATCGGCGGCTCGCGGTGTTCTGGAGGGCGCGTTCGTAGTCGGATTTGGCGAGGCCGTATCTTTCAAGCACCACATAGCAATCGCCACGTGCTTCATACGCTTCCATCGTTCGCTCCATCCAGCCGCCCGGGTCGATGCCGCGGGAGAAAGCATCGATCGCCCCCCGGTGGTCCTTGGCCATCATGCGGGCAAATCCGAGCTTGCGCCAGTTCGGGTAGTCCGTCGGGGTGAGCCCTGAAATCCACTCGCGATCGGCGACGACTTTCGGCCATTCGTTCAAGTTTTCGTTGGCCACGGCGCGCTGTTCCAACGCAACCGTGCTGGACGGAGCAGTCTTGAGTGCCCGGGTCGCGTCGTCGATGGCCAAGGCGTACTTTGCTCGACGATTATGCTCGGATGCTCGCATCTCGAGGCCCTCCGGTCTCTGCGGATCGAGCTTGATCGCCGCGTCCAGACCATCCATGACTCCGATCCGATTCGGTGTCTTCATGCGATACTTGGCGCGAAACAAGAAATCGTCATAAGTGCGAGGCATCACGACTCGATCTACGTCCAAGAGGAAGTCCTTGAACTCGCACAAGTCGATGCTGTAGGAAACCTTGGCGAAATCGCCTTTGCGGCGAACGTTCACGCCAACAATCTCGCCGTTGCCGTTGACCAGCGGACTGCCACTGTTCAATGGAGCGAAACTCAAACCGCTTCCGGTCGTGTCGTCTGGAAATGCGATGTCGCTGGCGATCATTCGCACCCGCTTCATTTCGTGTTGGACAGGGGCGACAACATGAACACGGCCGGACTGCACAATGCGCCGGTCATCGGCGTTCCATACCGTCGATGCGGCGAACACCCGATCGCCCGGCGCCGGGCTGGCCAGCGCGCCGGGAATGATTCCCGCGCGTCGGCCGGCAGGTCACTGACTTCAATGACAGCCAAGTCTCGGACCGGGTCGGCGAAAACGACCTTGCTCGACTTGGCACTCGTCGAATCAGGGCTCCGCTCAATGATCAACTCCCCTTTTTTGAAGCGGACCTCATAGTCCGGAAAGTCCATGCGAATGTCTTTCTGAACATGGCCGAACACGTCCGAAATCGCGAAATGGCTCGTCACCACCTGCTTTTTCTTGGCATCCAGAATCCAGCCGGAGGCGCGTGGATGACCATTCGTCGCGATCTCCACCATTCCCGCGATCAGCCGATTCCGCACGGCTTCGGCGTCGATGGGCATTTTTTCGTGCGCCACCGCATCGTTGATAAAAACTCGCAGTTCGCGGACATCAGCGCTGCGAGCGGTGAAACCGGACTTCCGATCGACGCGGAAATTGACGCCGACGATCTCTCCGCGTTCATTGACAAGCGGTCCGCCGCTATCGCCGGGATTCAGGCTGAGGTCGCTGGCCACGGTGAAGATTCGCCCGTAGTCCTCGTCCGTCTCCGCAACCGCATCGACGCGGCCCGTGCGAAAAACCCACAGTACATCGTAGACACTGGCATTGCCGATCATTTTGACGACTTCCCCAACGGCCACACGAGGCCTGCCTCGACAGCCGCGCTTTCGCGGCATTGTAACGTTGAATTGGGACCGCAACGAGCCGCTTCTGCTTCGCGAGATCCCGCTGGAGAGCCATCTCAAGAATGAGAAAGACCACCAGTTCTATTTCGCCCGGCCGACAACGCTGAAGGTCAACATCGGCGACCCGAAGAGCAAGGTCAGCCTCGCGACGTTAAATGATTAGGTCGTGTGGACAATACATGGGCAGCGGAGGTAAACTGCGGACCCTGTTTTTGCGAACCACGGAGGGTCCGCCATGC
>VGZI01000237.1 GCA_016872605.1 Planctomycetota bacterium | reverse complement strand
CCACCTTGAACGGGGGGCGCTCGCCGGCGTTGCCGGCTCGCGCTGACTTGAAGAACGCAGAGCCCCTACCCGGTCCCACCGGCGTCATTCTCCAGTGACGACTGGTTCGAAGAAAGCCGGCAGGTCAGATGCTCTAGCCCGCGCAAGCAGACGACTGGTACTTCCCGGAGGTTTGACGCGTGACCATTGACCTTGTCTTCCCGGCGCTCGGAAATACGCTGCCGACTGATCACGCCTATGCGCTGTATGGCGCTCTCTCGCAAATCGTGCCGGACTTCCACGACGAGACGAGATCCGTGCGGTTCGCCCCAATTAACGGCCGCGCCGCACCGGACGGGCGTCTGCAAATAACCGAACACTCCTGTCTGCGTGTGCGTTTGGCGGACGACGCCGTTCGCTGCGCTCTTCCTTTGGCGGGCAAGCGACTAGCAGTCGGTGATGCTCTCGTGAGGCTTGGGGTGCCGCGTTTGCAATCCCTCGTTGCCGCACCTTCGCTCATTGCGCGCTTGGTCACGTTCAAGAATGCGGACACACCCGAACGCTTTCTCGCAACAGCCCAAGCCAAGCTTGCGGACCTCGGCGTCAATGGCAAACTGGAATTGCCAGTTCATGCCCAAGGCGAGCGAGTGGGTACGCCATTGCGCCGCGTGGTGCGTGTCAGGGGCGTGACTATTCCCGGCTACTCGCTCATCGTGGCGAAACTCTCGTCCTCCGACTCACTGTCACTTCAGGAGTCTGGCCTCGGCGGCCGCACACGTCTTGGGTGTGGTTTCTTTACGCCGATCAAGAGCCCTAACTAATGGGCCTCGACCCAAAACGACTGTGGGCGAAGAGCCAACGGTATGACGAAGCCTTGCGTCCATCGATGCACTTGCTCTGTCATCTGCAGGACGTCACTGAGTCCGCAACGCGGATCGTCGACGCGACGGCTGATCGCCAATTGTCGGCGCTGGGGCTCAACCCGAACGACTATCGAGAACAGTTCCGGCGGTGTGTGTTGCTCGCTGCGGCCACCCACGATCTCGGCAAGGCCAACGACCACTTTCAGGGAATGGTGACTGGCACCCGGGACGTGCAGCAGAGTCCCCAGGGACTCCGGCACGAGTGGGTCGCGGTGCTGTTACTGAAAGAACTCCGGTCGTGGTTGCTTCCTGCTGTTGGGGGCAGCGAGACCGACTTCTCCATCACGGAATGGGCAATCGCCGGGCACCACCCCGCCTACAACCACGACAGCCCGCCCCGAAGTTGCCCTCCCGGGGCCGGAGCAGACATGCGGCTCCATACCGATCACGCGGACTTCGATGCCATTCTCGTTTGGCTGAGGAGTCGATTTGGCCTGGCTGCGGGGCCCCCGCCCATGCCCAACGCGCTACGACCGTTGGTTGGTCGCGGCGACGCATTTTCCGAATTGGCGGCGTGGTCAAAAGCGGCCCAACGGACTTGGGGAGAGAAGTTCAAGGGGTCGGCCGAACGTCGATTGGTCGCAGCCGTGAAGAATTGCCTGATCGCGGCTGATGTGGCGGGTTCAGCTCTGCCACGGGAAGTCCCTAATGAACCGCAACGTTGGGCAAGTATCGGCCATGCCTTCAGTCGGATTCCGACCGAGGACGATTTGCAGTTCTTGGCGGAGTACGGGCTGGAAGGACATGCGCCCCGAGAATTCCAGACGGCCGTGGCGAACCATCCCGACCACGTAGTGTTCGTGAAGGCTGGATGCGGAACGGGCAAGACCGTGGCCGCTTATCTGCGCGCCGCCAAGCAGTACGTCGGACGTCGTCTGTACTTCTGCTATCCCACGACGGGCACCGCGACAGAGGGTTACAAGGACTACCTCTTTCCCGAGACTCCCAAAGGCGGGACCCCAAAGGAAGTGTCTGATCGGCGGCGCCTCGCGGAGGTCTCCGCCGACCTATTTCATTCTCGCCGCGGTGTCGATTTCGAGATCATCCTGGGCACCGGGCACGATTCCACAACCGCTGAGGCCGATGCCTTCGTGAAGGCGGACGCCTTGGAATCGTGGTCGACGCCGGTGGTGGCATGTACCGTTGATGCCGTGCTTGGTCTCGTTCAGAACAACCGGCGCGGCTTGTTTGCTTGGCCCGCGCTCGCGCAGTCGGCCTTCGTGTTCGACGAAATCCACGCCTACGACGACCGCTTATTCGGAGCATTGCTCCGGTTCCTTCGCGACCTCCCTGGTCTGCCCGTGCTGCTGATGACAGCGAGCCTGCCAACACCGCGTGTCGACGCCCTTCGCGAGGTACTGTCCAGGTATCGCGGTATTGACCTATCGGCGATCACCGGGCCTGAATCCTTTGAAACACGACCGAGGTACCACAGGGCATCTCCACCGGATGGTGACCCGCTGCCGCTCATCGCGGAGGAGGTGCGGGCGGGTGGCAAAGTCCTATGGGTGAGCAACACCGTCAAGCGCGTGATGGAGGCGGCAAAGCTGGCGGAGGGGTCTGGGCTTAGGCCCTTGATCTACCACAGCCGGTTCAAATACCTCGACCGGGTGCGGCGACATCAGGCTGTGATCGAGGCGTTCACGCCGCGGCAGGAAAAAGGCGTGTTGGCTGTCACGAGCCAGGTGTGCGAGATGTCTTTGGATCTTCAGGGATGCACGCTCCTCGTAACTGAGTGTGCTCCGGTCCCCGCACTGATCCAGCGGCTCGGGCGCCTCAATCGTCAGGCCAAAGACGGCGACCCCACGCGACCGTTCGTGGTGTTGCCCCTGTCCGACCATAACTATTTGCCGTACGCGCCTCGCGATATTGAGTCGGCTACTGCTTGGCTGGACAGGTTACCGGAAGCCGACATCTCCCAGCGCCATCTCGCCGAGGCGTGGGAGCAAACTGACGAGAATCCTCCAGAAATAGTGGCCAGTGCATGGCTCGACGGAGGACCAATGACCACGGTCTCCGAGCTACGTGAGGCGTCCCCCGGCATCGCGGTAATCATGCAGAGCGACGTCGAACGAGCAGCGGGCGGGCACTGGGGCAGATACACCCTTCCGATGCCCCCACCGCCAAAGAGGCTCAGCTGGTGGGCGTGGCCCAAGTCTCGGGGTATCCCGATCGCCCCGGCCGACACCATCGTCTACGACACGAATCGAGGCGCTGAATGGCGACAGTAGCGAAGCCTGCCGCTCCCGATCACCTGACGATGAAGTTGTTCGCGCCCGGCATGACAGCAATGCACCGCGCTGGGCTGGGGGGGCTGGCCTGCACCTTGAAGGCGATGGAGCGTCAAAACGAAGCCTCCTTGCTGCGCGCCAACCAGCTGCCGGGGCCGGTGGCTGATGGCATCTACCCGTGGGAAATCTCGGACGACGCGGTGACACTGAAGTTCGGCAAGCCGACACAGGCTCGCCGCTACCTGAAGACACTGTTCGGCTTCGCGTTCTCCATCACGCGCTCGGGATTGATTTACCTCCCCGGGCAGTATCACAGCCAACCATCGGACGCTATTCTTGCCGCCTTGCAGAGCGGGTTCACGCTGACGTTTCTCCAGCACGGGCGAGTCCGCGACGTGGCGAAGGACGTGACCACGGTCAGCTACGACTTCGCTGGGGACGGCGTCCCGGGGCTGATCTTGGAGTACAAGAAATGTTCCTGGTTCAAGCACCAAGACGGTTGGGACGGACTCGTCGAGAAGGACGGCTCACTCGTGACCGGCGCGATCAGGGTGGACGGTCCGATTAGTCCCGGAACCGTTGTCCGGCACGTTGCGTTCACCAGTCACACCGGAGCCGAAGACACGGTCGAGCGAATGGTGCCCCTCTATTTCGCGATCGTCGGATGCCTGTCCCTGCCGGTGAACCGCGGGGTAGCCGCGTTGATCGTGCCCGAAGTTGACGACTTGTTGGAATTTCTCTACGACCGCCCCGCGATGACACCGTCCACGGCGATGGATTGCCAGATCGCCAATGCGGCCGATGCGGCGTTTCGTGCTCAGGTGCGTTTGCGCGAGAGCCCGACAAGACAGGCCGAAACACGACAGCGCGCCCGAAAATCAATGGCGGGTTCGGCGATTCCTGCTTGTTACGCGATGACATTCATGCCCACACCATGGGCGAGTCAGCAAAAATCTCGGGTGGCGACCATCCATGTCCCGTCCGGTGACGATGCCATGCTCGACAGGTACCAACTGGCGCTCGTACACCTTGCTCCACGGATCGTGACCACCACGGTACGCGAGCCAGTTGGCCGGGGAAAACGGAAGACGACGACAGAGCGTCAGGAGTCCTTCCGGTCGGACAGCGTCGTCCGACCACTTGTCGCTGAGAATCTCGCGCGGGGACTCAAGTGGTATGCCGGGTTCGTAAACCTCATGACCAAGAAGAATCCGGCCACGGGCACGCCGTACCGGGACCACCTGCACTTCGAGCGAAAGGGGCTGCACGCCATGATTGCCGAGACAAAGATGTGGGACCAGGACGGCGAACAACTCGTCGTCGAAGCCATTCACCAGGCCATGGGACGCCGAATGGCGCAGATTCGGTCGGAGACCCAGGGGGACACGTCAAAGGTCCTCACGCAGGCCACGAAGAACCGCTGGGACCGATTTCGCGAGCGGCTCCGAATCTCTCTCTGTGGGGCGAAGAAGGAGGACGATGTCCGCTTTGCGCTGATGGACTTGTTCAGCCGTGCCGGTAACATCCCCGCGCTCCGGGGCGCATGGCAGCACGTCTTGCCCGTGGTCCGGCAGGACTGGCGTCTGGCCCGAGACCTCGGCTTGCTCGCGCTCGCGAGTTATGCGGGAAAGGGCGACACCTCCGCTGCCGATCAACCTGAACTGACGACCGTTTCCAAGGAATAACACCATGAGCCTGCATGTGTTCGCCAACGTTGTCACCTCCTTCGGCACAGCCGCGAACAATCGCGCCGAGAACGAGGGGAATATCACTACGCTCCAAAAGCTCCTTTGGCAAGGCGAGACGCACAGCACCGTCTCTGCCGAGGCGATCCGGTTCGCCCTGCGGCGCCTGCTCGGCGGGTCGGACACCACCAACCGCACTTGGGACGAAGACGCCCGTGCGAATGTGTGGGAAGACCATCAGTTTAAGAATTGGGCGAAGGACACGGGGGCAACGTTCATTGACGACGACCTCTTGGGGTTCATGACGGCCGAGGCCGCCAAGGAAGACGGCAGCGGCGATGGGAAGGGTTCAATCAACGTCCGACGGGCCGTGCTGGAAGTGACCCGAGCGGTCTCGCTGACCCCGTGGGCAGGCGATGTCACGTTCAACGCCGCGTCTCCTGGTGCCACACCGTCCGCGTCCAAGGGGGACAAGAACAAGAGTAAGAACCCTGTCCCCTACGGCACCGAGTTGCACGCGACACGGTATCAGTACGGTGTGGCGCTCACTCCAGAACGACTGCGCGACAAGACCCGCGCCGCCACGGCCATCCATGCACTGTGCAACTTGGGCACCGTGGCCGGAAACCATGGGCGGTTTCTGTTCGATTTTTCGCCAGACGCCGTCGTCATTCGGCTGACACAGGATCCGGCTCCTCGGTTCCTGTACTGCTTCGACACCACGGATGGCGGGAAGACGGTCGGGGCCTCGGCTCTGCTGAGTCGCATCGCCAATGGCGACATCGACCCCCAGGAACTGATCGTCGGCGTGAGCGACCTGCAGTCCACGCTGGCGAGCCTCCTAAAGGCGAAGGGTGTCCAGGTGTTCGGGGTCCGCAAAGCGTGTGAGGAAGCCGTCATGCAGATCAACGCGCAGATCAAGCCACCGCGGCGAGCGCCGCGATGACACGCATCCTGTGAGGAAGCCGTCATGCAGATCAACGCGCAGATCAAGAGCGGAGGCTGACCGATGCTCGGCGTCTATGTCACGGTGCCGGTGGCGTGCTTTCGCAAGGGCCTAGCGCGGGAGTATCTGGAAACGGAACCACTCCCGCCCCCGGCCACCTGTTACGGCTTCCTGCTGTCGCTGGTCGGCGAGACCGATCGTGGTGCGCACATCGGCTGTCGGGTCGTCCCGG
The DNA here is from genome assembly GCA_016872605.1 of Planctomycetota bacterium. Lineage (GTDB taxonomy): Bacteria > Planctomycetota > Planctomycetia > Gemmatales > Gemmataceae > SIAQ01. Next base: position 2,753 of record VGZI01000237.1, on the reverse strand, counting down.
TGCTGCTTAATGAACCGGCGACCAGTGTGGTGCTGCGTACCGTCTGGCGAGTGAAGAGGACGCCGCTCGGGTCGTCGGGTAACACCCGGCCCGACTACCAACAGTTGCTCACCGACGTGCGCCTTGTCATCTGGCTCGACTCGTCGGACGAGTCCGGCATTTTCTTGGAAGAGCGCGTCCGTACCGCCCTGAATTCCCCCGCAGCCATCACTCGTTTCGGTGGGTTGTCGCTCGGGGAAAGCACCCACATGATCGATGAAGTGTGCTTACTCGATCGTGTAAGTGAGCGCATTGGGAAGAGCGGTCGAGCTTTCCTGATTGCTCCAAAAGGCCAAATCACGCTGCCCGTATGGGTCGATCACGTGGGCTCGGCCGGTACACGCTACGCCACCGGCAATCTTGAAGAATCCGCACTTGTGCCGCCGTCTATTGGACGGATGCCGCGGATCTCACCAGAATAGCGCCCTAATGCCGCCGCGACTTGGTTCCGACTCGCACCTGCCGCCGGTCCGAGTAATGGCGCTCCACGCCCTCGCGTACTGCCCGCGCCTCTTCTATTTGGAAGAAGTTGAAGAGATTCGCCTCGCTGACCAGCGCGTGTTCGCTGGGCGACAACTCCACGCTGCCATCGAGGTTGACGAGGACGGCGAGTCGGTGTCGATGGAACTGTCCAGCCAGGCTCTCGGGCTGGCGGGTAGGGTCGATAGCCTTCGGCGGCGGGATGGCTCCTACTTGCCCTACGAACACAAGCGCGGGCGGCCGGCCCGGGTGTCCGACAACGCGCCAGGGGCGTGGCCGTCGGATCGGCTTCAACTCATCGCTTATGCGGTGCTGCTCGAAGAAGCCTTCGGTCAGCCGATCCCCGAGGGGCGTATTCGCTACCACGCGGCGAACCTCACCGTTCGCGTGCCCATCGACGACCACGCCCGTGCAGACTTACGGGAGGCAATCGCCGAGGCGCAGAGGCTGCGCGAGACGGTAGACCGCCCGCCGATTACTGACAATCCGAGATTGTGCGAGAAGTGTTCCCTCGCGCCCGTCTGCCTGCCTGAGGAAGTCCGGCAGGACCGCGACCCGGAACGCGACCCGATGCGGCTCTTCCCGCAGGACCGCGACGGTACCACGCTGCACGTCGTCGCCCAAGGCACCACCGTCGGCATCAGCGGCGATTCCATCGTGGTAAAACCGCGCGAAGGCCCGGACGTCAAGTATCCCGCTCGCGGCATCGACACGCTGCTGCTGCATGGTTTCACGCAGATCAGCACGCAGGCGATCCGAAAGTGCGTTGAGTACGGCATCGGGGTCCACTGGCTCAGCGTGTCCGGGAATCACACAGCCAGCTTGGTTCCGACGGCCGGGCAGGTGCAACGGCGTATCCGCCAGTATCAGGCCCTTACTGCCGAAGACACGTGCTTGCGATTGGCAAGGCGGCTTGCCGCCGCAAAGGTTGAAGGGCAGTACCGCTACCTCATGCGCGCCAGCCGCGGCAGCGAGGAGGCCCGCAGCGACATTCAGAAGTCTCTCAACGGCATCCAGCCTCTGCTCGCGGGCATCCCTGACACGAGCGATCGAGATGCCTTGCGCGGCCTCGAAGGATCGGCTGCCGTCCACTACTTTGCTGCTTTGCGCAAGCTGCTCGGCCCGCAAGTCCACGACGACCTCCGTTCCGACAGCCGATCCAAACGGCCACCGCAGGATAGATTCAACGCATGTCTCAGTTACGGCTACGGCCTGCTGCACACGTCCGTGATGCGGGCCATCCTCGCGTCGGGATTAGAACCGGCCCTTGGCTTTTTCCATACGCCGCGCTCGGCTGCATACCCCCTGGCGCTCGACCTCATGGAATTGTTCCGCGTCACTCTATGGGATATGCCGCTGGTCGGCTCAATGAATCGCGGGCAATGGGATCCGATCGCCGACTTCAGCCTGACGAAGACGAAGGTCTGGCTCTCCGAGCCGGGGCGGAAGAAGGCGATCGGGCTGTTCGAGGATCGGTTGCAGAAAACGTGGAAGCATCCCGTGCTGAACTATTCGCTGAGTTATGCCAGGAGTATCGAACTCGAAGCCCGGTTGCTGGAAAAGGAGTGGACCGGCGAACCGGGCCTCTTCGCTCGCAGCCGCCTGCGCTAAACTGGGCCATTTCAATCTAAGCGTCGCCATGTCCGATACCAAGTGGTGGCTAGTCTGCTATGACATCCACGACGAGAAGCGTCTGCGTATGTGCGCGAAGCACATGGAAGGGTACGGCCATCGAATCCAGCACTCGGTGTTCCGCTGCTGGATGACTTCCCGTGAAGTGGAACAATTGCGTTGGGAACTGACTAAGACACTCGATCCAGTCGACGATGTCTTGGTCATTCCCTTGTGTCAGCGTTGCGTGGACGGTATCGTGGGGATTCATGGCAACGACCGTCCGCTGGAGTGGCCCGACCGGCCCCTCAAGCATCGCATCTTCTGAGTGTGGCGAATCACGCTCCTTCGCACGTTTGCCAACTGCATAGAAGATGTGGCTGCAAATCTCGCAAACACTAGAGTTCTTACCACGTGACGACCGTCGGCATGCATGATCGCGAGAAAGTGGCTTTAGAAATCGACAAAATGTGCTCGCGGTCTAACTCACTGAGGAGGCGTTTGAAGACACCTTGGCCACGTGCTTGATTGAGCACGCCATAATTCCATGCGTCGCTAGGGCTTAAAACGCTTGGAGTGATCCCATCAATGTCGCCGAAAGGCGTTGAGCACGCGAGGCCGCC
>VGZI01000236.1 GCA_016872605.1 Planctomycetota bacterium | reverse complement strand
CGTGGCCTGCTTCGGGAGGGCGAGGCTCCTGCCGAGCCGGAAGCGACAGGATACTCGTCCGAAATCGAGTATTTCGCGGGCTCGCGGCTCGGCAGGAGCCTCGCCCTCCCGTGCCGTTTGCAAACCGTGTCGTGCACCTGGCGCTTCGCCCCGGTTTTATGCTTGCCTACGGCCCCCCGCATGAAGTAGGATAATGCAAGCTTTGCTGCCTGCCGATACCGACTATGTCGTTTCCGCCAAGGACGAACCGATGTTGACCATCCTGGGCTCGCCGAAAAAGCTGTGCGACGGCATCACGCGCCGCGAAATGCTCGTCGCCGGCGGGCTGTCCGCGTTCGGTCTGGGCTTGAGCGATTTCTTTCGATTGCAAGCCGCACAACCACCCGTCGCGAACGCTCCGGGCTCTGAAAGACGCGAGCGGCATTTCGGCAAGGCCAAGGCGTGCATCCTCTTGTTCCTGTACGGATCGCCGAGCCAGCTGGAGTTGGCCGATCAGAAGCCGATGGCGCCGGTGGAGATTCGCGGCGAGCTGGGCTCGATTCGCTCGACGCTGCCCGGCTGCGATGTATGCGAACTCTTGCCGAGCGTATCGCGCGTGATGGATCGCATGACGGTGGTGCGGTCGATGACGCATCCGCACCCGATCCACGGCGTCGCTTACGCCACGACCGGGACGCCGGTGATCGACATTCCAATGGAGCTGAACCCGCGCGACGGCCGGCATCACCCGTTCATCGGCTCGGTCGTCGATTATCTGATGCGCACGCGCCCAGCGAACTCGCGCGACCGGGACCGAGCGCCCGACAATATCGCGTTGCCCTTCCAGTTCTCCAGCCATCGCGTCGGCGAGGTGCCCCGCGCCGGTCCGTACGGCGCCTTCCTGGGCAACGCCTACAATCCGCTCTGGACCGAGTTTCGCGGCCGAGCCACGGGCCGGGCGATAAAGACGCTGCAAGATCAAACCTGGGACGACTTCGAGCCGTACGTCGGCGTGTCGCATGACAGCAAATTCTCCCTGGCGTCGGCGACCAACCTCGGCCCGGGGCTGACCATCGATCGGCTCAACCAACGGCGTTCGCTGTTGCAGCAACTCGACCAGGCCCGCCGCGATGCCGAGACCAGCGGCGAAACGGCGGGACTCGACCGCTATCGCGAGATGGCCTACTCGTTGATCGGCTCGCAGCGCATCCACACGGCACTTGACCTCGACCGCGAGCCGATGCACCTGCGCCAGAGCTACGGCATGACCATCTTCGGCCAGGCGTGTCTGTCTGCGCGACGGCTCGTCGAAGCGGGGAGCAAGTTCGTCACCGTCTTCTGGGACGAGTACGGTCTCGCCGGCTCGGGCTGGGACACGCACTGGGATCATTATGGCCGCATGCGCAATGAGTTGATGCCCGGCTTCGATCGAGGGCTGGCCGGCTTGATCGAGGACCTCGACCAGCGCGGCATGCTCGACGACACGCTCGTCATGGTGCTGTCGGAGCATGGCCGAACGCCGAGGCTCAACAACGCGCGCGGCGGCGGACGCGATCACTGGTCGCAGGCCTACACGACGCTGTTCGCCGGCGGAGGCATCGCGCAGGGCCGAGTCGTCGGCCGAACCGACCGCCACGCCGCCACCGTCACCGAACGCCCGGTATCGCCCAAGGACGCCTTGGCGACAGCGTATCACCTCCTGGGCATCGACCCGCACACGCTCTTAACCGACCGCACCGGCCGCCCCGTCCCGCTCGTCCAAGACGCTCACGTCGTCACTGAGATGTTTAGTTAGCCGCGAATGAACACAAAGGCGCAAAAAGGGAGAGTGCGTCCAACGCGTTTCTTCAAAATCAATTTGCGCTTTTTCGAGACTCTAGCATCTCTACCGACGATCGATCGTGACATGTCGTGGAATCCATCTCACCTACTCGCAGCACAAGTGCCGTAAGTATTTCAACGCTGACATGTCCGACCTCGCCGCGCCCAAGGCTCACTACACGCATCACGTCGTGAGCATGGCAGTCCGCCTCGTCGCCGAGGATGGCATGCCTTACGAGGCAGCCAGTCGGCGCCTCCGGCGTGACCATCGCGTCTTCGTCCCCTGGGCAACCATCCAAAAACAGAGCATCACTCCCGGCTTGCCTCACTTGCGCGCGTTGCGCGAGATCAAGGACAAGATCTACCGCCTGTTCGACCGTCGTTGCCGCACCGACACGGCACTGGCCAAGTTGCGACAACGGGTGCGTCGCTTCCACAAAGTGGGCGACATTCTGAAAAAGCTCCAGTCGCCCAACCTCGAAAAAGCGCTGACATTGTTGCATCTCGATCGCGGGCCTGCGCCGATGCGTCGTCGGGGGCGTCAGACTTGCTGGCGCTTTGTGTCGAATAGGCCTGCGTCGCGATCACCAGTCTGCAAATCAAGTTCATGGGACACTCCAAATTTCTGTTGGATGATGAATGGGGTGATCGTAACATTCGCTCAGGCACGTTGCAATGAACTCACTCGAAAGGTGCTGCGATGCGATACCTCGCGACCATTCTCGTCCTTTCCGCTGCTTCCCTCTCATTGATTCCCGCTCCCAGCCACCCCCCCGCCAAGCCGCGCTTCACCGATGTCACCGCGGCCTCGGGCCTCTTCATCGCCAAGAACACTGGCGTCGGCGGGACCAATCCGCACGCCGTCGCCGTCGAGGACTTCAATGGCGATGGGCTTCCCGACATCATCATCCCGACCTTCGGCAAGCCACACGTGCGCTATTTCAAGAACCTGGGGAATCTCAAGTTTCAGGACATTACCAAGGGCTCCGGGCTGGAAGCATTTGAAGGGGATGGGACCGGCGTCGCGATGGTGGATTTCGATCGGGACGGCAAGCTCGATATCTATATGACCTCGCTGCGCAAAGGGGCGAGCCGTCTGTTCAAAGGCAACGGCGATGGGACCTTCACCGATGTCAGCGAGAAGGCCGGCGTGCTGCTCAAGACGCCGGCGCGGTCGTGCTCCTGGTGCGACGTCGACGGCGACGGCTGGGTCGACCTCTTCATCACCAGTCCGACCGGCGAGTGCCACCTCTTCAAGAACCGTCGCGACGGCACGTTCGCCGACATCATCAAGGACTCCGGCATCGATCTGAAGGGTCGGCACTGCCTCGGCTGTTGCTTCGGCGACATCGACGGTGACGGACTCGACGACCTCTTCGTCACGTGCTATCAGTCGCAGCCCTCTGCCCTTTTCAAGAACCTCGGCGGCGGCAAGTTCAAGGACATCTCAAAAGAGGCCGGCGTCGATCGCAAGGCGTCCAGCGTCGGCTGCGTCTTCGCCGACATCTTCAACACCGGCCGGCTCGACCTCTACGTCTCGACCGATTCCTGGCTCTCCGGGGCGAACTACACGGAGCCGCAACTGTTGAAGCAGGGGCACACGGTGTTGCCGAACATGCTGTATGCCAACGACGGCAAGGGGAGGTTCTCGCCGGTCGAATCGCAGCCGCTCATGTCGAAGACGCTGGGGCACGACATCATCTGCGAGGACCTCGATCACGATGGACTGGTCGACATCTACGTCGGCGTCGACGCGCAATCGGGTAACAAGTGGGCCACGACGAAAGGCGGCAATCCGCTCTGCACCCGGCCCCTTATCACTGGCGGTGGGCCGCTCCAATGGCGCGAAATGGCCAAGGACTGGGGCATCAAGCACGAAGCGAACTGCGTCTGCGTCCCGGCCGTCGATTTCGACAACGACGGCGACCTCGACCTGCTGCTCGTCAATTTCTACTCCAACGTCGTCCTCTACCGCAACAACACCGATGACAAGAACTGGCTCCGCGTCAAGGCCGTTGGCACGAAGTCGAACCCCGACGGCATCGGCGCCAAGGTTAGCGTGTTCGCGAAGGACAATCTCGTCGGATATCGGCAAATCCACAGTGGCGCCGGTTATTGCCGTTGCTCGCCGCTCGAGGCGCACTTTGGCCTAGCCAAGGCGGCAGACTCGTACCGCGTCGAGGTCGTCTTCAGCGGCAGCAAGACACGCGTGGTGAGAGACAACATCAAGCCGGGGCAGCGCCTCGTGATACGAGAATCAGAGTAGCCGCGAAAAAACACAACGACCTAGCTCAGCCGCGGCGGGGGCCACGGTAAGCTGGAAGTCCCAGAAACCGACACGGCCCCCGCCGTCTGCTGCAGCGCCTGGTTCGGCGGGCCTTTCCGACCGGCCGACGCTCAGCCGGCCACCCGCCGCATGACCCATTCCAGCGGGCCGTGACGGGAGACGGACTTGCAAGCCCAAGACAACAGCAAAGCCGAGCCGAAGAACAACAGCCCGTACCCCGCCCCCACCGGCAGCGGTTCCGTTCCGACCACCCCCAGCGTAACGAGCGTGCCCAGCCCGAAGATGATGTGAACGAAGTACCACGTTAGCGCCATCTGCCCCATCGCGGCCAGGGGTCGCCAGACGCGGCCGGGCCACGCCGCCGCGACCCGAGCGCAGAGGGCAATCACGGCCGTAGCGGTCCCGCCCGCGGCGAGCAGGAACAGCGGGAGGGCGGGCATCGATTCAGTCCCGAACAACGCCTTGGTGGTTTCCGCATCCAGGCCGTCAGTCGGGTGGACCAGGAAGTGGGACACCAGCAGTCCCGATGTGACCTCCGCCGCCACGGCGACCGCGACCGCAGCCACAAGCACCCGACTGCCGGTGCGGCGGTCGCTCAAATCGAGGCGGCCCAGCCACATGCCGAACAGGACGAACCCGGTCCACGGCAGAACGCTGCGGAACCCGTCGTAGAACAGGTTGCGAACCACACCGGTCGGGGTCCACAGGTTGCGGTAGGTGAGCGTCTGCCAGTCCCAATTCTTCTCGAAGTCGCCGACGACCACCAGCACCGCGAACGCCAGCGCGAACCAGAACGCCAGTGCAAGGAGCCGGCGACCGGAGGCCGTGAGCAGCCGGGACGCCAGGAGGAGGGACACTCCGTACACACGGAGGATATCCCCGGCCCAGATGGTGAGGTTGAGGAACCCGATGACCAGAAGGAACAGCCCGCGACGCACGAACGTCCTGCGCACCTCGGCCAGAGCCGCCGGATCGGCGCTCGCAACGGCTTGGCGAGACATGAGAGTGAGGCCGATGCCGGCGAGGACCACGAAGGCGGCGGCGGCCCGCCCATCCAGGAACGCCAGGAGGCCGGCCAGCTCAACAGGGTCGGAGCGATCCGACGCGGCCACCAACGAGAAGTGGACGACGATCATGCCGAGCAGGGCGAGCGACCGGGCTACGTCGTAGCCAACGACGCGCGCGGACGCGGGTGCCTCCGTCGACGCGACCACGTGCCGCTGCTCGCCGGTCTCGCCCACTCAGTCCCCCTCCTACCGCCGAACTAAATCGCTCAGCAGCGGCGGGGCTGCTGAACCTGTGACCGTGGAAAAACGTTCGTGCCCCCGCCGGCTGCTGCAGCACCTGGTTCGACGGCTGGTTGGGAATCGCTCCGCTGACCCAGTTCGGCAAGTTGTCGTCCCTCACCGCCTCATCGGCGGTCACTTCGGCTTCCCGTGCGTGCCACCGTCGGACAGGTGATTCCGGTTTTTCCGCTGCACGGGCGCCTCGGGTGCCTGCCACCCGCGCGGGGCGTTGACGACAACAACCGGCTTGCCCGTGGTATCGTGGACCCGCAGGTTGTCGGCGATCGTGCCGTTCTTCGAGTGCCGCCAGCAGTGGATCGCCTGCCCGTCACTCTTGATGACGTTGTCGATCACTTCGTACCCGTCGAGGTTAAAGTTCGGCTCGATGGCGGTCAGCCCGGTCTCCATGTAGTTGTGGTTGCACTTCACGTTGCGGAGCCGGCCGCGGTGGGACGGGTGCCCGAGCAGGTAGGCCGCGCCCGCCGGGTTGAGCGTGCGGGTCCGCTCAATCGTGATGTCCTCGGCGTCGAACGACTCCCCGCCCTCCGTCCTCCCGCCGGCCAGCATCTTCCCCGTGTGCTCGCCGTAACACATGACCGACCGCATCGTGTTCGTCATGGTGATGCCTTCGACGCGGACGCCCCGGACCCGGCCGTGGACGAGAATGCAGGCGTTGATGTCCTTGACCAGCCCGCTCGGTTGGGCATTCTTGCCGGCGTTCATGTCGATGGTCCCGCCGCCGCTGACCGTCACCTTCTCGATGTAATCCTTCTGGGTGCCGTGCCCGATGCGGATGCCGTAGGCGGCGGCGCCGCCGTAGGAAACGAACCAGAGGCTCCCGGCCTTGTGGCCCGTCCGATTGGCAAAGCGGACTTTCACCCCGTGGCTGAGCTCTTGCCAGTCGCCAGTGATGGCGACGCCGCGGTGGGGCGTGTCGAATAGCTTCCCGTCCCCCCAGCGGAAGCTGTCGGCGGCGCCGCCTTCCCCCGCCTTGTCGATGACCAGGGTGTACACCGTCGCCCCGTACAGCTCCGCCCCGTCTGCCGGGCCGCCCGTCCGCTTGAACTCCCCGCCCACTTCTAGGTCGTCCAGTTTGCCCTCCTGGGAGTCCTGATCGACCGTGATCTCGCCGACGGTGCCGGGCCGGCAGCACCCGCCCGCCAGCTTGAGCGTGGCCCCCGTCTTTAGCTCGATGTGGACGGGCTTGTCCACGTACAGGATCGACTGATGTCTGGCGAGCTTGTGCTCGTGCAGGCCGGGAAGGAAGACGAGCTTGTCGCCGGGGTTGGCCGCGTCGAGGGCAGCCTGCGGCGACTCGCCGGGCTTGATCTCGCGTTCGGCGGCGCATGCGAGTGCCGAGAACAGGCAGAACGCGGCGAGGGCCCCGATAGCCCCCCGAAGCGAAGCCGGCGTGTTATTCATGTGCAGATCCCCTGAGGATGTCGGAACGGTTCGATTGACCCCGGTCGGCCTTCACCCGGCCGGCTCGCCAGCGAAGACGCGGTCGCGGGCGGCGACTGCGTCCGGACCCAACCGCTCCGCAATGCTTCGGTAGGCCTCGCGCCGGTAGCCGTAGCCGCGCCGCGAGCGTGGGACCTGTTCAAGCCAGTCGTACAGGTGGAGGCGGCAAAGGTCGGCGAAGTCGTCACCGTCGAGGTGGACGAAGTCACCGGTGAACCGGTCGCGCATAGGGTACGGGGGTTGGCTGCGCTCAAGGGCGGCGTCGAAGGATGCACGGTCCATCGCGCAATTGAGGTACGCCAGCCGCTCGGCCCGCTCGCCGGCGACCGCGCGGACCTCCGGCCGCCGCTCGAGCGGCAGTTGGAACCGCTGAAACTCCTCGGTGCCGTAGATCGAGTGGAACAGGGCCGCCCGGCACGAGTCGGTGCCGCAGCCGTTCTCGCGCATCAGGCGGTAGACGGCCAGGAGATGGCCCATGTAGGTCTTGCCGGTGTGGGGCATGTCTTCGATGCCCAGGCCAAGCAGGAAGGCGGTCATCTCCCTGTACTGCGGGTCGGTCATGGGTCCTCCATTGGTTCGCCGCACGATTCGTTCAACCGAACCGGAGCCCCGTACAGTCGCGGACGGTTGCTCCGTCGTGTTTGTTGCCGAACGACCAAGTTCACCTGCTGCGGCGGTGGGTGAGACTTTGAACACTGAAAAACCGTGATGCCGCCGCAGTCAGGTGCAACTTTTGGTTCGGCTTTGATCAGCAATCAACAAGGAACTTCATTATTTCTTTCCGACCGTCAAGTAAATGCTCGTCACACCGGTCAGTGGGGCATCATCTTGGATTCGGGTGTCGCGGACGAAACAGTGTTGGAGCAATCCCTGTTTGTCCAGGCCCAGACTACGAACATGCTTCGCGGGAACTTCCGCCTCAACGATCTTTTTCGCGATCGTGTACAGTTCGTCCAGCGTTCGTGGCTCGGCAGCGCCCTTATGTTTGCCGATGTCTTTGCCGGTTTCCACCCACTCCGTCTTGAGCGGAGCCGGCTCCCCAGGCTTCGTGGGTGTGGCGGTGTCGAACCGTCGCTCCACAACTTTGTTTGCCTTCACCACCACGATCGTCTCAGCTCGGTAGCCGGTAAAGCTGGTGCGAAGCACCTTGTAGGTGTAGTTGCCCCCGCACGCCTCTTTGACGTTCGTCCACTTTGCAAGACTCGTGGCGAGTCGTTCGGCGTCCGACGGATCGGCAGCACCCGTGGCACCGCAGGCAAGAAAAGCGAGGGTAACAAGTATGCGGAGGAGCATAATGACATTCCTTGATATTGAGATAGCGTGCATGGCCGAACGACTCGCTCAGCCGCCGCGGCCCTCGCTGAGCTGAGTGTCTCGGAACCACAACATGGGCCGCGGTCGGTCTGCAGCGACTGGTTCGGCCCAATCTACTTGCGGTTCGCGGCCGCGAACTCCTCGACCTGCTGCCACAGCCACTCGGGCTCGTCGATCATCACGAAATGCTTGGACTTCGCGGCGACCGCGACTTTTTTGTCGGAGATTTTTTCGACCTGTGCGAGATAGCGCTTGCGGGCCTCCTCTTTCGTAACGACTCCAAACGCGACCGGGGCGGCTACCAGGAGAACCGGAGCTTTGATTTTCGCCACGTCATCTCGCAAGTCGCGCGACATCATCTCGGCCATCGCCTTGCCCACGGTCGCCTGATTGGAATCCGCCCCCCATTTGAGCGCCAGATCCCGCTTGGCCTTGTCGTCGATCCATAGGGCGAGCGTCGCCTCCTGCTGCCGGATGTAGTCCTCCTTTTTCGCCTCGGCCATGCGCTTGGCAAACGCCGGCGCCGCTTGCTTCATCTGCGCCTCGGTCGTCTTCTCATCCATGAGGGCGGGCAGGAAGGGGAGCCCGTCTACCACGACCAGCGGTCCGACGAGGTCTGGTGC
>VGZI01000235.1 GCA_016872605.1 Planctomycetota bacterium | reverse complement strand
TGCGGATTTCCGTATCGCCGATGATCTTGGCGTCGCGCACGCCCATGGCAACGGGGCCTTGCGCGGCCGGGTCGGTGAGGTTGATCAACTCGGCCTGAATCGACTTGATGCGCTTGCGGACCTCGGCGAGTTTCTTTTCGCGTTCGGGGCCGGCTTTGCTTTTCTTCGGATCGTCCGTGAGGGCGGTCAGCTCGGCCCGGGCGTCTTGGAGAGCGGCCTTGGTCGCCTCAATCTTGCCGGCGCGTTTCGGATCGCTCTTGGCGCCGCCGCTAAGGGTCAGGAACATGGCGGGGTCGTAGTAATCGAGCCCGCCGCCCCCCATCTTGTTGCGCAGACCGCCGCAGTTGTCACTGGAGTAGAAGATGCCGGCCAGCGCGTAATATTCCTTGATCGAAATCGGATCGAATTTGTGATCATGGCAACGAGCGCAGCTCGCGGTCAGCGCCAACACCGTTCTGCTCATGGCATCGATCTGCTCGTCGATGTTGTCCATGATGAAGCGCACTTTGAAGCGCTGGTTGACATCCTTGACTCCGATGGCCAAGAATCCCGTCGCGACGAGTTGCCGATCGCGCTGTTGCTGTGACGTGAAAGGCATCAAATCGCCGGCGATTTGCTCGCGGATGAACTGGTCGTACGGCATGTCGCTGTTGAAGGCGTCGATGACGTAATCGCGATAGCGCCAGGCGTGAGGGTAGGGGAGGTTGCGTGCCGAGCCGGTCGATTCGCCGAAGCGTGCGAGGTCGAGCCAATGGCGGCCCCAGCGTTCCCCGAACGCCGGCGAGGCAAGCAATCGATCCACCAGTTTTTCATACACCGCTTGACGTTTAGCGCTCGCGCTATCCCACGCTTTCACAAATTCGTTGATGTCTGCGGGCGTCGGCGGCAACCCGGTCAAATCGAACGTCACCCGCCGAATCAGCGTCGACGCATCCGCATCCGCAACCGGCTTAAGCCCTTTCGCCTCCAGTGCCGACAGGATGAAACGATCGACGTCATCGCGCGGCCAGGCGACGTCCTTGACAGCCGGCGCCCTGACGACGCGAAGCGGCTGCCAGGCCCAGAACTCTTTGCGCAGCTTGTCGAACTCCGGGTTGGGCCGATTGATTACCGCCGGCACGCGCGGCTTCGGCCAGGCGGCGCCGTCCTTGATCCACGTGGTCAGGTCGGCGATTTCCTCTTCAGCGAGTTTCTTCCCCGGCGGCATCTTGAGCTTCGGATGCGTATGTCGAACGGCTTGCAACAACAGGCTCTTTTCCGGCTCGCCGGGCACGATGGCCGGCCCGCGTCCGCCGCCAATTGTCAACCCATTGCGATCATCGACGCGCAGGCCGCCCTTGGAATTGGTGTTGGCCGAATGGCAGTTGAAGCAGTTGTCGATCAAGACCGGTCGAATCTTCTTCTCGAAGAATTCGAGCTTGGCCTCCTCGCTGCGCGGCGCCTGGGCCATTGCGGGAGAGGCCATTGCAACTGCTACCAACACCAATGCAATCCCGATCGGTCGCGAAATCATGCAGCAAATCCCCCGATACGGCTGGTTGCCGTGTCATCGTTTCCTTGCCTATTTTTTCAAGGTTTAGCATAACGTTTGTTTCGCGAATTCGCAATGAAAAATCGCGACGAACAGGAATTCCATCACCCGGCTGGTTACGGAACTCGGCTCGCCATTCATGGAACTTGCACGTTTTCTGGAAACTGCTCTTTCCATTTCAAAAACCGCCGTTATAAGCGTCGCCTCTCGTAGTGAAAAATCGGCCGACGCGATGCGCCTTTCCGTGGGGAGGAACGGCGCGATTGTCGGCGTATTGTCCGCTCCGAACTGGGGATTGAGGAGCCTGCTATGCGTATGTCGTGGCGTCCGGTCGCGTGGATCCTGGCATTGGGCCTATGGCCTCAACTCGGCTGCCATCAGGTGCCGGGTGACAAGTCGGTCCAAGAGCTTCGGCCCATTCAGCAGACGGGCAATGTCGCCAAGAAGCAGGATTTGTCTGCCGCCGACATCACGCAAAACGCCTGGCTCAAGAATGTCGAACTGCTCGAGAAGGAACGAAAAACGACTGAAGCGATCGCCCTTTGCGAAAAAATGCGCCAGACCGGCGGCCCACAAGCCCTTCAAGCTTCTAAGAAACTCGCTTTCTTGCACTACCAGAACGACGATCTCGACAAGGCTGAACACGAGTACAAGCTGATCCTCCAGCAAAACCCGAAGGACGCCGACGTGCTGGTCAAGCTTGGCGACATCTATTCGAGCCGCAAGCAATGGGGTGCGGCCGAGAAGCACTATCGCGACGCGCTGCATCATCGCGGCGACCATGCAGCCGCCCGGACCGGTCTGGGGATGACGCTGGCGCAACTGGGCGACTACACCGGCAGCTGGGGAGAGTTCAAGAAGGTCGTCTCCGACGCGGAGGCGTATTGCGAAATCGCGTTTGTGATGAAGCTTCAAGGCAAGACGCGTGACGCGATCCGTGCGTATGAGGAAGCCATCAAGCTCGATCCGACCATGGCGCGAGCGAAAACGGAGTTGAGCAACCTTCGACGCATCGCCGAACTGGAGCTTTTCGAGCACCGCAAACAGCCGCTCAATGTCGTGACCACGCCGGGCACGGGCAAGCAAGCGTTCGTCGAGCCGGACGCCGTCGTGCCGGTGTCGGGCGATGGCACGGGCCGATCGTCGATGCAACGCCCGACGGTGGCGCCGCTGGCGCTGCCTGATCTGGATGCGATACCGATCGACCAACCAGCGGCCGGGAAAAAGAAGTAGCGCATTTGGTCGCCCCGTAAACGCCGACTACCAACGCACGGTTCCGTGAGTCGCTTCCGCACATCTAACAGTCACGCCAAATCTCGCGTTGAATCGGCGTTGTCGCAATCCATCTTCTGAACATACATCAAGTTACGGCGCCTCTATCAAAGAGTGCCGGCGGCGGTATTTCATTTGCTCCCTTCCCCTTCACACAATTCAACGGGGAGGTGGGCCATGCTCCGAAAAACTCTCGCAACGATCGTCATCTTTTTGATCAGCGCGACATTCGCCTTCGGCCAATCCATGACGTTTCCGGTGCGCATTGCCGGCACCACGTGGAGCGGTCACGAGGATCTCGGTGGCTACGGGCCGTTGCGCTTTGCCTTCAGCGGCAGCAGCGTCACGATGTACGACTCTGACGGCTCCCATTCCGGATCGTGGAGCCAAAGCGGCAACACCATTACCATGCGGTTCTACCAGGGTCGCGTCGTCTACACGGGCCGCATCCACGGCCAGGCCGTCAACTACAAGACTTCATTCCTGAAGAATGATCAAGACTTCTATGTCTTCCACGTCGGCGTTGCATGCAACGGGCCAACCATCGAAGGCACCGCCCACAATGGCAAAGGCAAGACATGGAACTGGAATGTGTCGATGCCGGCCATTCCGATCCAAGTCACAGGCACCTACGATGGCGCGTACTTCGGCTTCCGCATCAATCTGTTTGACGGTCGAGGCACGGGCGAGGCTATCCTCCGCCGTGAGCACCCGGACGACGCCAAGTTGACCTGGAATATGACGCTTGCTCAACCGTGAGTAATCGTAGACCTCACGCTCCGCGCGAGGAATCCCTCGCGCGGAGCGTGAGGTCTACGATCATCCATCCGAAGGAGAATCCACAATGAAAAAGCCCATCGCATTTGCTATCGGCGCGCTTGTAGTGTTGATCGCCGCGGCAAAAGCTGGCCCGCCCGATCGTCACGTGGACAAGTTGGTGGCAGGCAACAACGCGTTCGCCTTCGATCTCTATGGGCATCTTGCCAAGGACCCCAAGGCCACCAATCTCGTTCTGTCGCCGTACAGCATCTCGATGCCGCTGGCCATGACCTACGGCGGTGCGGCCGGGGACACCGCCAAGGAGATGGCGCGGACTTTGCACTTGACCATTCCAGCCGATGATGTCCATCGTTCATTCGCCTCGCTCTTGGCACGTGAGAAGGCAGTGTTCGTTCCCAAGGGCTACGAACTCAACCTGGCCAACTCGCTGTGGGCACAGCAAGGGTTCGCGTTCCGCCCGGAGTTCCTTGACCTGACTCGCGACAAATACTTCGCGGGCCTGAAGGAACTCAATTTCGCCACGGCCACGGAACAATCGCGCAAGACCATCAATAAGTGGGTCGAGGAACGGACCAATCAGAAGATTAAAGAACTGCTCCGACACGGCACAATCGATAGCGAGACCCGGCTCGTGCTAACCAACGCCGTCTATCTCAAGGGCGAATGGACGTTGCCGTTTGACAAAAACGTGACGCGAGAGAAGCCGTTTCATGTGACCCCCTCGGTGACGGTCCCCGTTCCGATGATGGCGCATCGCGAACGCTTCTTGTATGCCGAAGATGACGAGATGCAACTGCTCGACCTGCCGATCGGCAAACGGGGTGTTTCCGTGCTGATTGCGTTGCCCAAGAAAGCCGACGGACTGGCGAATCTGGAAAAATCGTTTACGCAACAACGATTTGAGAATCTGCGCCGCGACATGGCGTACAAAGCCGTCATCGTCGAGGTTCCGCGTTTCAAGATCACCAGTGAGTTCAACCTCGCCAAGACTCTCGTCGCCATGGGCATGCCCTCGGCATTCGGCGCCAAGGCCGATTTCAGCGGTATGGCCAAGGAGGCGACGCTCTACATCTCGGCGGTCATTCATAAGGCATTTCTCGATGTGCATGAGAAAGGCATCGAGGCGGCGGCGGCGACGGCCGTCGTGATCCGCGAGGGAAGCCTGCTCACCAACATCGTCTTCCGCGCCGATCATCCATTTCTCTACATCATCCGAGAGAATTCCTCGGGCAGCATCCTTTTCTTCGGCCGACTGACCCATCCCGGCGGCTGATCGACGGTGCAAGCCTGAGCGCCAGCAAAGGACGAGCGGAGGCCGGTATTCCGTCGGCCTCCCTTTTTTTTGCTTTTCATCCAGTGCCTCATGGCGTATCGTAAGCCATGCCCCCCGTAATCCACAGACCGTCGACAAATTCGCACCGCTCTCAGGAGTTTCGCATGAAGAGAATGCACATTGCATTGATGATCGGCTTGATCGCCGGCGCCAGCTCTGCTCAGGCTCAGGATGATTACAAGCCCGAGCCAGGATTCGTCAGTCTGTTCAACGGCAAAGATCTCACCGGTTGGTACCAGAAAAACAAGGACAAGGAAGACCTGACTGGGAAAACGGAAAGCCCCAACAAGAAGTTCACCGTCGAGGACGGCGTCATCAAGGTCAAAGGGGGCGGCGGCGGCGACCTCGTCACCCGCAAGACCTTCGATGCCGACTTCGAGATTCGCCTCGAATTCCGCGCCGCCCTGAAGGCCGACAGCGGCCTGTTCATCCGCGGCACGCAACTCCAGGTGCGCGACTATCCAAACGCCGGGCCTTACAAGAAACTCAAGAACTTCAAGAACGCCGACTGGAATGTGCTCACCGTCGTCGTCACCGGCAATGTCGCGCTGTGCAAGTGCAACGATGAGGTGATCGAACCCAAGTTCAAGATCGGCGTCAAGGGAGGCATCGGCCTGCAATCCGAAAGCGGAAACTTCGAGTTCCGCCGTATCCGCGTCAAGATGGCCGATGCGGAGACGCCCAAGCAAAGCGCGGCGCTCGACCCGGGCACGTCGACCGTCGCCGACGGAAAGCCGGCGAAGAAACGTCTACTGCTCGTCACCGAATCACGCGGCTTCAAGCACAGCGTCGTCAATCGCGGCAAGGCCGACACCTGCCTCGTCGAACGCGTGTTCGTCGATCTGGCGGCCAAGGAAAAATTCTTCGAGGTCGATTTCACGCAAAATGCTCGCGCCGTGATCGAAGGCGATAATCTCAAGAAGTATGACGCCGTCTTCTTCTACACGACCGGCGATCTCATGCTGTCCGATGTACAAAAATCGGATCTGCTCGCTTTCGTACGCTCCGGCAAGGGCTTCGGCGGCAGTCATTGCGCCACCGACACCTATTACAACTGGAAGGAATACGGTGAACTGATCGGCGGCTACTTCGACGGTCATCCCTGGCACCAGAAAATCCGCGTCATCGTTGAGGACAAGAAACACATCGCCACCAAGCATCTGGGCGATTCCTTCGAGATCACCGACGAAATCTACCAATTCAAGGCGCCCTATTCTCGTGAAAAGCTCAAAGTCCTCATGCGGCTCGACATGGACTCGGTGAAGAACCCAGGCAAGCGCGCCGACAAGGATAACGCCCTTGCCTGGACGAACCAGTACGGCAAAGGCCGCGTCTTTTACACCGCACTGGGCCATCGCGAAGACGTGTGGAATGACCCGCGCTTCCAGCAACATGTGATCGGCGGATTGCGCTACATGTTCGGCATGGATGAAAAATAACCCCGTCGTCCGATAATAAACATCAAGCGGCGGGGTTCGTCCCCGCCGTTTGCGTTTAGGCAGCTTTCAGCGATCAGCTGTCAGCTTTCAGCCGTAGGTGGAATGGGTGTGTCGCGGTCTTGTCTGGCTGACGGCTGATAGCTAACAGCTTGGGGTTTCGCATGCCTCGCGTCATCACCATGATCGCCAGCGCCACCGAGATTGTGTGCGCGCTCGGCTGCGAAGCAAACTTGGTCGCGCGATCGCACGAATGCGATTGGCCCGTCAGCGTCAATCGCCTGCCCGTGTGCACTTCGCCCCGCTTTGATGTGGGCGGCTCGAGTGGCGAAATTGACGTACGTGTCAAGGCGCTGGCTTCTGAGAGCGCGTCGCTGTACCGCGTCGACGGCGCCATGCTGCGCGAGCTTCGGCCCGACGTCATCATCACGCAAGCCCAATGTGCAGTCTGTGCGGTGAGCGAGAAGGATGTTTTGGTTGCTCTGTCAGAGCATGAAGCGTTAGCGAAGGGTGTGCATGCCTTCCCTTCGGGCTCTGATCGATTCCCCAAGATCGTGTCGCTGTCACCGAATAATCTGGCGGACGTTTGGCAGTGCATCCGAAACGTGGCCGACGCACTTGGGGTAGTATCACGAGGCGATGCGTTGATTGCAAGTTTGCAGCGACGGGTCGATGCGATCGCACGAACGGTGAATTCACTCCCGAAACCCACCGTCGCCTGTCTCGAATGGCTCGATCCGCTCATGGCCGCGGGGAACTGGGTTCCGGAACTCGTCACGCTCGCGGGTGGAGAGAATCTCTTCGGCGTCGCGGGCAAGCACTCGCCCTGGATGACCTGGGACGAACTTTGCGTGCGCGATCCCGATGTTATTGTCGCCATGCCGTGCGGCTTCGACCTGGCGCGAACATGCAGCGAGATGGCGGTGCTCAAAGCGCATCCCGCATGGAGAAAGCTGAACGCGGTGCGGAATAACCGAGTATTTGCGGTTGATGGGAATCAATTCTTCAACCGTCCCGGGCCGCGGCTCGTCGAGTCTGTGGAGATCCTGTCGGAAATATTCCATCCAGCGGTGTTTCATTATGGGTACGAAGGAACAGGATGGAAAATCGGGGCTTGCGTCTAGCGCTCGCACGGCGCACTGCGAGCGCTGAACGTAAACGGGAGTTTGTCGCGCATGAGCGAAGTAACCCCGAACGAACTGAGTCGTTCGGATGACAAAGATGAACAGCAGACGCTGCTGCAAACGCCGAACGAAAAGCCGGCGGACAAGCAGGTCGATCCGCTCTTCACGGCGTTTCAAGCGACGTCGACGGCAGCCCCGCGCATCGAGGTCGGTCCGGTTCCACTCACGCGCGTCGCCCATTACGAGCTGATCAAGGAAGTCGGCCGGGGCGGCATGGGCGTCGTTTTCAAAGCGCGCGACGTTCGGCTCAATCGCATCGTCGCGCTGAAGATGATTCGTACCGGCGCGCTCGCGAGCGCCGACGAACGGCAACGCTTCGAGCGTGAAGCCTCTGCCGCCGCCCAACTGCAGCATCCCAATATCGTTCTGCTTTACGAGGTCAGCCCTTACAACGAGCAGCCCTTCTTGAGCATGGAGTTCATCGGCGGCACGAGCCTTGCCGAGCGCGTATCGACCGGGCCGCTCTCGTGCCGGCGCGCGGCGGAGTACCTTGAGATCACCGCACGGGCCGTCCATTACGCTCACACCAAAGGGATCATTCATCGCGACCTGAAGCCGGCTAACGTGCTGCTCGATGAAAACGACCAACCCAAGGTCACCGACTTCGGACTCGCCAAGCAGATGGAAACCGAATCCGATCAGACGCGCACCGGCGCCATCCTCGGCACCCCCAGCTACATGTCGCCCGAGCAAGCGGCCGGCAGTAAGGAAATCACTCCCGCCAGCGACGTCTACAGCCTCGGCGCGATTCTCTACGAATTGATCACCGGCAAGCCGCCATTCTGCGGGGAGACGCCGCTCAAGACGCTCAAGCTGGTCGCCGAGCAGGACCCCGTGGCGCCGCGCGTTCTGTCACCGACGATCGATATCGATCTCGAGACGATCTGCCTGAAATGCCTGGAAAAAACGCCGGGCCGGCGCTATGAGACGGCTGAGGCGCTCGCCGACGATCTGCGCCGCTATCTCAACGGGGAACCGATCACGGCCCGGCGCGTCAGCTTGATCGGCCGAGGCATCAAATGGGTGTGGCGCAATCCGACCTGGACGGCCATCGGCGTCACTTTGTTGGTATCCGTGGCGGCGTTCATGATTTTCATGTCCTACATCGCCTACGAAGAAAAGGACTTGCGTGAGCAAGCCGACAAGGCCAAGGAGGTCGCCGCCAAACGCCTCGACGCCATGCGGCATCTGCTTTATCTCTCCGAGATGCGCCAGGCGCAACAAGCACTCAGACGCGCCGACCTCGATGGCGGCTTGCGCATCCTCAACGACCGCTGGCGCCCGCGCGAACAGGAATCTGACCTGCGCGACTGGGAATGGTATTTCCTCAAGGAACGAGCCGAATCGCGCCTCGCCTTCGGATCGCACAAGGGGCAGGCTTTCGCCGTGGATTATTCGTCCGATGGCAGGTTCTTGGCGTC
>VGZI01000234.1 GCA_016872605.1 Planctomycetota bacterium | reverse complement strand
AACCGATTCACAGCCTTAACCACCGGACTGGCCCTCCTTGTCGCGATCTCCGTTAGTACCGGGCAGACGAAAAAAACGCCCGAGCCGGTCGGCGCCGATCATGCTGAGAAGATGGCCAAGGGGCTTGACGTCTTCAAGAAGCACGTCAAGCCGATCCTCGAAACCAAGTGTCTGCGCTGTCACGGCGGCAAGAAGATCGAGTCGGATTTTGATCTTTCCGACCGCGAGGGGCTGCTCAAGGGCGGCCAGTTCGGCAACGCGGTCATTCCCGGCAAGAGCAAAGAAAGCCAACTCGTCAAGCTGATCACCCACGCCAAGGAGCCACGTATGCCCGACGGCGGCGCGAAGCTGCCCGACGCGGTCATCGCCAGGATCATTGAATGGATCGATCTTGGCGCGCCCTACGACAATCCGCTGGTTGCCTCGAAGCTCAAGGGCAAGTCGTGGACCGAGCGCGTCTTGCCCGCGACTGCCAAGCAGTGGTGGGCGTTCGAGCCGCTCGCCAAGGTCGCAGCGCCCGCGGTCAAGAACACCGCGTGGTGCCGCACGTCGATTGATCCGTTCATTTTGGCCAAGCTCGAGGAGGCAAAGATCGAGCCGAACGCGCCGGCGAAGCTGGAGGCGTTGATTCGGCGTGCGTATTTCGATCTGATCGGGCTGCCGCCGACTCCTGATGATGTCGACAGGTTTCTGAAAGATTGCGCGAGTGCGCAGCCCCAAGCGGTATGGGAAAAGGTGATCGATAAATTGCTTGCCAGTCCACATTTTGGCGAGCGTTGGGGGCGGCATTGGCTCGATCTGGCGCGATTTGCCGAGAGCCACGGGTTCGAGCACGATTACGATCGGCCGACGGCGTATCACTATCGCGATTTCGTGATCGAGGCGCTCAACCAGGACATGCCGTACGATCAGTTCGTGAAATGGCAAATTGCCGGCGATGAATACGCTCCCGCCAACCACCTGGCCCTCAAAGCGACGGGCTTCCTCGCGGCCGGCGTGCACTCGACGCAGATCACCAAGAACGAGGTCGAGAAACATCGCTACGACGAGATGGACGACAAGCTCAACACCATCAGCACCGCCATGCTTGGCCTGACCGTTGGCTGCGCACGCTGCCATGACCACAAATACGACCCAATTCCGCAGCGCGATTACTATCGCATGCTATCCACGTTCACGACAACGGTGCGCAGCGAGATGGAATTGGCGATCGATATGCCGGCGTACCGGAAGGCGAAGGGAGTATTCGACCGCGAGCATTCGCCCTATGTTGCCGCCGTCGAGAAGCGCGAAGCGGCGCTCTTGCCGAAACTCGACTCGCTGGCGCAGGGCATGCTTCCATGGGAGTTTCCGCTCGTGAAGGAGGCCAAGTCGAAGAACGGTGCGACGCTGACGGTGCAGGACGATGGGTCCATTCTCGCCACCGGCAAGAATCCGAAGTTCGATGTCTATACGTTTGTCGTCACCACAACGCTTCCCAAGGTTACTGCGATTCGGCTGGAGGCGTTGGCTCACCCGTCGATGGTCAAGGGAGGGCCAGGACGGGCGGCCAATGGCAACTTCGCACTCTCGGACCTGTCCGTCTCCGTCGCGCCTCTGAAGGAAAAGGTGGCGGCGAAACCGATCAAGCTCAAGAACGCACGCGTGACCTTCGAACAGAAGGGATTGCCGATCAAGGCGGCGATTGACGCCGATCCGAAATCCGCCTGGGCGATCGATCCGCAGTTCGGCAAGGATCACGCAGCCGTGTTTGAAATCGACCCCATCGGTTTCGAAGGCGGGACCGTCATGACGTTCGCGTTGTCGTTCAACAATAACGACGGCCACAATCTAGGCCGGCCGCGAGTCTCCGTCAGTGGCGACGCCAAGGCCGATCTTACGGCGCCGGGCATTCCATCCGGAGCGCGAGAGATGCTTGGCATCGCTGCGCAGAAACGCACGCCGGAGCAGGCGAGGGTGCTGTTGTCATGGGCGCGTACGCTGGACGGCGAATGGCGAGCGCTAAACGACAAGCGGCTTAAGCATCTGGCCAAGGCGCCGCAGCCGACCAAGGTGAAAGCTCTGATCGCGACCGAAGGGCTTCCGGCCGTCCGCCTGCACACGCAGGGCGAGGATTTCCTGAGCGACACGCAGTTCCTGCGGCGCGGCGATCCGGCCAACAAGGAGGGCGTCGCCACGCAGAGCTTTCTGCAAGTCCTGATGCCGACGCCCGACGCCGAGAAACGCTGGCAGATCAAGCCGCCTGCCGGATGGCGCACATCGTATCAGCGCCGAACGTTCGCGGAATGGCTCACGGACGTCGAGAACGGGGCAGGGCGTCTGCTGGCTCGCGTTATCGTCAATCGCCTTTGGCAGCATCACATGGGCCGCGGCATCGTTGCCACGGCGAGCGATTACGGCACGCGCGGCGAGAAGCCGACGCACCCGGAGTTGCTCGATCATCTTGCCAATGAACTGATCAAGAATGGCTGGCGCCTCAAGCCGATACACAGGCTGATCATGACGAGCGCCGTCTACCAGCAGAGCACGGCCGTCCATGAAGCCAAGGTCAAGATCGACCGCGACAACAAGCTCTATTGGCGGCAGCCGGCGCGGCGGCTCGAAGCCGAGATTATTCGCGACGCCATGCTCTATGTCGGCGGCGATCTCGACACGAAGATGTTTGGGCCCGGCACGCTGGACGAAAAGAGCAAACGCCGCAGCATTTATTTCACGGTCAAGCGCAGCAAACTGATGCCGATGATGGTGATCTTCGATGCTCCGGAGGCATTGTCGGGCATGGCGGAACGGCCGACGACGACGATCGCGCCGCAAGCGCTGCATTTGCTCAACAACCCCCAGGTTCGGCAGACGGCTCGAAGTTTCGCCAAGCGCATCGCGGGCGATTCAACGATGCCGCTGGAGGACGTCATTCGGTCGGGTTATCTAATCGCGTTGGGTCGACAGCCGACGCGAGAGGATACAGCGGACGGCGTGGTGTTCATCCGCGCACAGATGGCGACGTATCCGGAGAACACGCGCCGCGAATCCGCGATCGCCGACTTCTGTCAGATCCTGATGTGCTTGAACGAGTTCATTTACGTTGACTAGTACCAGAGGTCAGAAGTCAGAGATCAGAAGTCAGATACATGAATCCTGCCAGTGACTGAAAGCTTGCGACTTCTGACAGTGATCTCTGACATCTGACTTCTGGTACTAGACAACGTGCGCCGCTTGCGGCTTCGCGCTCGCACGGCGCCATGCGAGCGCGAAGCCGCAAGTGGCAGTGGATTCACGATGCATTTCTTTCGCTATGCCCTGGTCGCGGTACTCTTGGTGTTGTTCGGCGTCGCCGTCTATCAGACGCTAGTCTGGCGGGGCTTATTCGGCAATCGCACCGAGACGCCGGTGAAGCCGCTCGATTGGGCCGACCAAGAGATCGCCCTGATCGAGCCGGCGACGAGCACGGACGACTGGGGTCGCATTGTGACGGCAATTCGCCTGATCGAGAAGGACTGGAGCCGACTCAATCCCTCGCTTCCGGCACTGCGCCTGGAGCTCGACGACGCGTTTCCACCCCTGACGGCCGACATTCCGGAAGTCGCGCTGTACTTTGCCGATACGCCGAATCAAAAACTGCGGCTGCGCTGGTATAAGATCAGTGGTGAGAATGAGGCGTCCTCATGGGTGGCGAAACTGCACGCTCGGTCGCGGCCGCCGTTGGCGATCATCGGCGGCGGCACCAGCGGCCGCGCCGTCAAACTCGCTGACGTCCTGGCCAGAACTTATCCCGATCCTTCGCAAACGTCTCCCGTTTTTCTGATCACGACCGCAACGTCCGAAAGAACGACCTCAGGGCGATCGCTCATCGACATCTATGGTCAACGCACCTTTCGATTCTCGTTTACGAATCAAAAGATGGTCGAAGCCCTCCTGGCGTTCGTCGGCCATCGCGAGTTTCCCGAGAAAGAGAAGGAGTGGGCCCAGGGCTTATGGGTGCACAAGCAGGCGGAATCCATTCCCACGAACGCCCCGCCGGCTCGCATGTTCACCGTGACGTGGGAGGACGAACGCTATTCGCAGGACATGAACGAGCTGTTCGCCTCCGAGTTCAAGACGCGCTATCCGAAGGGGGAGTTCATACCCGAGGGGAATATCACTTCGAGCTCGGGAGGCTTTTTCCAGCCGACAGCCCAGGAGCAAACTGCGGTGGATGGCTTTTTGCAACGCCGCGCTCCCGTCATGCCTCACTCGCTCTTGGTGCTGCCAACCCAGACGGTTCGCATGCGTCGCTTTTTGCTTCATCTGCGCCAGCGTTCGGTGCAGGATGCACGCAACCTGGTGATATTCAACGGGGATGCTGTTTCGTTCCACAGTATCTACCGGGATCGTGAGGTGATGTGGAATATTCTCGACTTGCCGTACTCGTTGATATTCTTCTCGCATCGCAATCCCATCGACACTGGCGCCGGCTTTCGCTGGACGCGGAATGGGCGGGATGACCCGAAGGCATTTCCGCAGCAAACGACAACGGGGACACATGATATTCTCTTGCTCCGCGATCTGTTTGAATCGACGCTGTACGCCGCCTTCGACGCCGGCCAGCTTTTGAGCGACCCCCTTCAGGTCCGCGATCGACTCAAGGCGACGGCGTGGTATCACCCGCCTGCTGACGCCAAGGAGTCGCCGCGCGTCATCAATCCTCGCGTCCATCGTCATGCGCCTCCACCGCCGAGCTTGTTTGATGCGCGCGGCAATCGTCAGAGCCGAACCGGCGAGCATATTATTTGGGTCAAACCGACGTTTACCGGCGACGTGGTCGATCTGGAGAGCAAGATAAGCGTGTGGTCCGTCGATCCGAATGGGGGCGTCGGCGTCTGGCGGCTCGTCGAAAGTTCTGCGGCGAGCTACATCCAATCGCGCGTGGAGGAGGTCAAATGACAAACTGGTTCGACTGGCGCGGCTGGTTGCAAGCCATTTGGCCGATGGTGAACCCGCTTCTTTTGGGCGCCGCTGTCTTTCTCTTCATGTACCGCCAACAGGACGAATCGGTTTACGACGAGCAGGCGATCAAGGAATGGGTGCGCGAAGCTCGTATCGGCTCGCGCAGCCTGCCCGAAATGATCAACGACTTTTTCACCGATGCCGAGAAGACCAGGGAGAAACTCCACAAAAAAGAGGAAAGCATCCAGGGCTTGCGCACGCATCACGCCCAGAAGCGCGCGGAAATTCAGGAGTTTCTCGAGTCTTTGTGTCTGCCGCCTACCAAGATCTATCCAAACCAGTTGCCGCTCTTTCCCGTGATTTATCGCTTGGAGGTGATCTTCGATGACGACGTGCGGCGTGACTACGAGCCTCTCAGCTTCGAGCCGATCTACTGGGATTCCGACAGTCCGCGCCACGCGAATCAATTTCGCGATCTGGAAGCGTGCGAGTTGACGCGCGATCAGAAGGTGAAGATTCGCGTTCAGTATCATTTGCACGCCTACATGCAGAAGCAATTCAAGGAACGCGAAGCCGACGCCAATCGCCGGCTTATCAATACGTGGGTGCTGTTTTTCGTCGTGGTCGTGGTCCTTTGGATGTTGATCATCCAACGCAACGAAGCTGAACGCGAGCGCCAACGGCTTCTTGCCGAGCAGGAGGTCCAGGAATCGAAGCAAAAGAGTCTCGAAGGGGAACTCCGCCGCCAAGAAGCCGAACGCAAACAAGAAGAAGCGGAGAAAAAGCACCTCCAAGAGGAGCTGCGCCGCCAGCAAGCGGAACGTGAGAAGCAAGAGGTTGAACGCCAGGCGCTTGAGCTCAAGTCACAGATGTTTCATTCGATCGGCATCATGGCCAAATCGTACGCGCACAACATCAAGAATCTTTTGGTTCGCCCCAATGACCTGCTGCGCCGCTGCCTGGAGGAGCATCCATCGCCGGAGGAATCGGCTCGCATGTTGCAGGAAATTCAGCAGATCCTGACGACGGTAACCGAGCGTTTGCAGGAGATTCTGCAGACGGTGCAGCGCGATCCGAACAAGTTCGAACGCGTGCAGATTGATGTCAACTTGCTTGCGCGCGACCTGTTTCAGACCTGGGCTGAGCAAGCCGAAAGTAAGTGGAAAATGGTCATCGAATTGGATCTGCACGGGACGCTACCCTCGGGAGACGTGACGCCGCTGTTTGTGAGCGGAGATCGATCACATTTGCAGCAGACCCTGGAGAATTTCCTGTTCAACGCGCGCGACGCGATTGCCGAGATGCGGAATCATCTGAGAAAACAGGCGCGACCCGATGGCGCCGCGGGGGCGCTCGATGAAACGCATCGGCAAGCGTTGATCGCCGCCGCGGGCTGGAAGGGGCACGTCGTCATTCGCACCCGTATCGTCGATGGCCAACCGATAATCGAAATCCGCGACAACGGCATCGGCATGACGGAGGAGACGCGTCTTCACTGCACCGAGCCGCACTTCTCGACGAAACGACAGAATGCCCTTTACGCCGGCATGAGTTCGGGCCTGGGCCTGGGCCTTTCGTTTGTGCAGATGATCCTGCAACATCACGGCGCCACGCTCGAAATTGAGTCGGCGCCTCAGAAGGGCGCCCTGTTCCGCGTACGCTTCCCGTTGGCTCCTGAATCATCAGCGCCTGCCGCAAGCGTGAAAAAATAGAGTTCCGCTTCGCTTACGCTTCTGCCTCTGATTGCAATTTGCCGTTGCGAAACCGGTCGCTTTAAGCTATATCTCCGCTCCCCCGATCCATCACAAATCTCGGGCGTTGTGCCTGAGCCTTGAGGATTCCATGATTTCGCGCAGTCTATTGACGCCGATTCTGGATGACGATCATCTGACGCGCGGCCTTGACGATGCCGAGGCGCGGATGCTGATCGAATGGCTGATCGAGCGCGTGGAACGGATTGACGAATCGTCGTCGGCTCGCATGACTCGCAAAGTTCGGCAGCTGTGTCGCCGCGCTCGATGCATCGCGCAGTTCGTTTCGCTCTGGTGTCACGAGCGTTCCGCATGCGCAGCCTTGCAATTCGCCGCGACCGAGCGGCTCGATTGGCCGATGCCTACTACGACGATGGTGGATGCGTGTGATCTGATGAACGACATCTTGGCGTGGGAAGACACGCCGGATGACGAGAAGGAAGTAAGCTGAATACTCGTTTCGTGCCCGAGTAGCGCCATGCGAACGCGTGGCGCCTCTCGGGCGCTAAACGAAGAGGAACTTGTTAGCGTTGACGCGGCGCAGGCAGCAGCGGGACCTCTTCGAAGCCGTTCGACGATCCAGGCGTCGTGCTGCGGATCGGTGGAGCGTACGGCGTCGTTCCCGGCGCTATCAGCGGCACGAACGCGGGCGACGGCCGAGCTACCCAAATCTTCCGCGTCGACGACCACTCGGGGATTTGCTTGGTACCGCCTTGCAGCCGGCTGATCGCGTCCAGCACCGTTTCATTCCCCGTCGCAGGCAAAGCAATCACGTGCTGCCCCAGACCAGCGCCGTCGGCGATGATATAAATCTTTCGGCTGTTGTAGGCCTTCACATCGATTGAAACTTGCGGATCGACGAGATAAGCGCCCAGATGCTTCTCGACGACGAACTTGACTTGTCCAAGCGTCATGCCGGCGATCGTCACCGAGCCGTACATGCCCAAATGGATCGTTCCGTCGGGTCGAACGAGGTGCTCGCCGCGGATATTCTGCATGGCCCGCATCTGGACGAGCGTGACATTGACGCATGCGCCTTTGAGTATGGGCGACAGATAGGCCTTGATCGCCGCCGACGCTTGATCGACGGTCAACCCACCGACGCGCACCGAACCATAGGTATGCCCGAGGTTGACCGTGCCCTCTGGCGAGATCATGTACATTCCCTTGATCTCCTGCTTGGGCAGCGTGTCGGAAACCTCGATCTGCAGCACTTCCATCGGCTCGAGCCGATACGGACCCTTCAAGGCGAGCTTGAGCGCTTCGATTAAGAGAATGTCAGGCGGCGCGACGCGATGCGGCGGATGCGAGGTCATTTTCAACTCGCCCGGCAACGGCATGTTTTGCGCCACCACCATGCCCTCATGCATGACCGGTCCCGGCTCGATGATGATCTCCTCCTTGCCGCCCTGCGTGGTGACGGTCTTGCGAATGGGTGCACCGGCGCCCTGGGCCATCGGGCCGGCCGGCATCCGATTGGGGAAGGTCACTGACTGCCGACCGGGCTCACCGATGCCACGGAACGTCGGCTCCCAGGAGCCCGTGCTCAAGCACCCGGTCAAGGTCGTGCAAAGGCCTAGAAGCACCATCGTCATGATTCCCCGGCGTCGGCTCATCCCCATCATGGTCCCACTCCTTGGAACATGTTCCCGACGCCTGCTCCCCTTACCACTCTCCCCAAGGGAGAGGGGTAAGGGGTGACGGACGGCGCAGTCCATCCACGTGCACAGCAAGGCGCGCACAATGCTCGCGGCGCTTGTGTGATTCAACGTCCTGAGTTACCCAAAACCCCAAGTCGATGACTTCCGCGCTTTCACAACCGAAACAAGGATTCCCCACGCCGGACCATCGCTGTTCGGCGATGGACTTGTCCGCGCACCATTCGCGCAGTGAAATTGCGGTATGTCACCGTTTCGAGGGAAGGGATATAATGCACAGGTGCCGAATTGCAAGACGAGATTCTGGGCATTTTCGAGCAGGCAGTGCCAGCATGGTGGCGCGGCTCGCCATCATGCTTCGATCCTTGGAGAAAAAAAAGAGTTTGTTTCAGTACGACATCTGTAACAAGCCCAGCGCGCGTGGGCCACTCCGCTCGTCCAGTGACCTAATTGCCGCGTTCACAACACGGCGCAGCCTGACGGCGGCAGCTTGAAGTCGGTCGAATCGATGAGCCAACGCAAATAGTAACCAACATCGGCAGGGCCCGCGACATGAAAGCGGGCTGACGTCGCTACATTGCCCACATGCACGGTGACCGCATCATCTAGCGTCTTGAAGGCTTCTTCGTCAGTTTGATCATCTCCGAAG
>VGZI01000233.1 GCA_016872605.1 Planctomycetota bacterium | reverse complement strand
CACCTTTCAGCCAAACGCGCCGCCAGCAACGATTCGGTCGAGCGTGGTTTGGCCGAGATCCCCAGCGTTTCGACCGCTTCCTCTACACACCTCGCCCCTACCGTCGCCACCCAACTGACAACTGCTCAGGGACTTGTAAAATGGCCATCTAGGTTTGGCTGGTGTCCATTCGCAATCACCAAATTGTGCCTTTTGCGTTTTTTCACGGCAAATCCGAGCTTGAATTTCCAAATCTGGAACAGAATCAGTGCGTTTTTGCCAAAGGTGAGACGGTGTTTACCTGAAATGCGTCAAATTCGCACGTTGGCTGTGCGGATTGGCTTGGCATTTTCTTTGCATTGAGGAGGTGGTGGTTGACGGTCCAATAATCAGCCGTACAACGAATTGTGAATCGTTTCACAAAGAGGCAACCGAGGCGACATCGGCTCAATCGTTTGGGCAGATGTGCCGGAATTGATTGGGTTTCAAGGATATGGCGGAACCAAATCAACCTGGGGATCAACCCGCGCCGCAGCCAACGCCTGCCCCGGTGCCCGCGCCAGAAACGAACGTGACGGCGACTCCGCCCGCAGCTGCAGCTCCACCCAGCAATGTCGCCGCCGGCCCCCCTCCCGAAAAACCCGCGGCCGCTCCGGCGCCTGCCGCGGCGCCGGCAGCCACTGCGCCCGCGGCCGATGACGTCGATCGCCGCAGTTTTCTCTTCGAATCGCTTAGCACTATCGTCTTGGCGTTCTTCGGCTCTTGGTTCGCGACCGCCTGGACGACCTTTTCGCTTTCAATGCTGGGCCTGACGCTGGGAACGGTGCGTTTCATGTTCCCAAACGTACTGTCGGAGCCCCCGAGCACGTTCAAGGCTGGCGACACCAGCAGCTTCGAAGAAAACAAAGTCGACGATAAGTTCAAGGAAATCGGCGCCTGGGTCATTCGCGCCAAAGACGAGCGTGGCCGAGACATCATCTATGCTTTGAGCACGACTTGCACGCACCTGGGATGTACGCCGAACTGGCTTGAGAGCGAAAAGAAATTCAAATGTCCCTGCCACGGCTCTGGATTCAAGATCAGCGGCGTCAACTTCGAAGGTCCAGCGCCGCGCCCGCTCGAACGCTACGCCATCAAGAAAAACGACGACGGCCAGATCATCGTCGATAAGTCTCGCAAGTTCCAGAAGGAAATCGGTCAATGGGATGACCCGGATTCATACGTGTTGTTGTAACGGTTTAGCCGCTCGTCCTTGGCGAGCGTGATCTGTACGCAAGGAAACGCATTCATGTCGTGGGCTGACATCGGCGATTACATTCGAAACACCCAGCTCTGGAAGAGCATCTTTCGCCATCCGGCGCCGCGCGATCGTCGCAATCGCGTCGTCGTGATGCTGACGAACGTCTTCCTCCACCTGCACCCCGTCTCGGTCCGCAAGAGCGGCATCGACCTGAGCTACACCTGGTGCATGGGCGGCATCACGTTCTTCCTGTTTCTCGTCGAAACGGTGACGGGCGTTTTGCTCATGTTCTACTACCGCCCCACCCTCGAACACGCGTACAACGACATCCTCTCCCTCCGCGACGTCACAACGCTCGGCATTCTTCGCGAACTGCATCGCTGGGGCGCCCACGCCATGGTCATCACCATCTGGCTGCACATGTATCGTGTGTTCTTGACCGGAAGTTATAAGCCGCCAAGGGAATTCAACTGGGGGGTCGGCGTCATCTTGCTGGTGTTAACCTTGCTATTAAGCTTCACCGGCTATCTCCTGCCCTGGGATCAACTGGCGATTTGGGCCATCACGGTCGGCAGCAACATGGCCCGTGCCACGCCGCTCATGGGGTATGAAGGGCCAGGCTCGAAACTGCTTCAGGTAGGAGGTGTGGAGCTTATCCACTCCGGCTCCGATGCAAGGTTCTTGTTGCTAGGAGGCCGATTCGTCGGCGAAACAACACTGCTGCGCTTTTACGTCATGCACTGTGTCGCCTTGCCCTTGGCAGCCGCCTTGCTCATTGCCGTCCATTTCTGGCGTGTGCGCAAGGACGGCGGCATCAGCGGCGCACTCTGATTTCCCGCTTGCAGCGTCGCGCTCGATAGGGGCCCCGCCAGCGCGAAGCCGCAAGCGGACGGACTACGGATTCAGTCATGCACGATCACTACGGACTCTCCGGCTCCCTGCAGACAGGCATCGGCCTGTTCTACTTCCTCGTCATGTTGATGAACGTCGGCTTTGCGCTCTACCAATGGTACGACCGCAAGGACCAACTGCAGACGATCATCTGGGGCGCCGTCTCCGCCATCTTCGGCATCCATGCAGTCGCCTACTTGCTTCACTTCGGCTGGGCGATCTTCCCGTGGCTGCAGCATGCCATCGACTACGCTATGGGGCCTACGACGTACTTCCTCCTCGCCGTCGTCGGCTTCACCGTCCTTTTGTATTTTCGGGCGTTTTTCACCGATCCTGTTGTGGCCTGGTCAATTCTGATGATCACGCTTTGGTTCTCAGGCCTGGCCATGACCAACATCAACTTCAAGGACATCATCACCAAGCCGGACAATGTGCCGATCGTGATGCTGATTTTCTCCGTTGGTTTCGTGACCTGGCTGGCTCTGCGAAAAGCGGTGATCAACGATGAACGCATCGCCGCGGGACAGCCGCCCGTCGAGAAGGAAATGGAGGAGAAGGTGCTGGTGTGGCCCGATCTCGTCTACACCGAGCTGATCGCGATGATCATCTGCACGCTGATCCTCATCGTGTGGGCGATCGTGCTGAAGGCGCCGCTCGAGCAACCGGCGTCGTCGGCCCGCATTCCGAATCCATCCAAAGCGCCATGGTACTTTCTCGGGTTGCAAGAAATGCTTGTCTACTACGATCCGTGGATGGCCGGTGTCGTGCTGCCCACCCTGATCATCAAGGGACTCATGGCACTGCCTTACATCGACTTTAATCAGAAGGGCAATGGCTACTACACGTTCAACGAACGCAAGTTTTCGGTCACGACGTTTCTCTTTGGCTTCTTGGTGCTCTGGTGCGTGCTGATCGTGTTGGGAACGTTCTTGCGTGGCCCGAACTGGAACTTCTTCGGTCCCTTTGAGCCCTGGGATCCGCATAAGAACGTGCCGCTCAACAACGTCAATCTCTCCGACTATTTCTGGCTGTACCTGCTCGGCATGTCGACGGAAGGGCACTGGTTCCTCCGCGAATTGCCCGGGCTCTTGTTCGTCTTCGGCTACCTGTTCGTCCTGCCGCCGCTGTTGGCGAAGACGATCTTCCGTGACTTCTTCATCCGCATGGGCTTCGTGCGTTACATGATCTTGATCACGCTGATTCAGTTCATGGCTTGCTTGCCGATCAAGATGGTGCTCCGCTGGAGCATCAACCTGAAATACATCGTGTTCATTCCGGAGTATTTCTTCAACATTTGACGTTTACGTTTAGCGCTCGCCGGGCGCCCCGGCCGAGCGCTAAAAAACGTGAACTGCCAAAACGGTGCGTGTATGGCTGCGACCGATAAATATTTCAACGATCAGAACACGCTGGACATCGTGTTCGGCGTTTCCAACATTCTGATGCTCTTGAGCATCTTCTGGATGTTCTGGCAGGACTACAATCGCGAATACAAGGCCGAGCAGCGCATCTTTCGCGAAATTGAAGTCGAGATGGCCAATCGCGAGGCGATCAAATCGATCCCGTCCCAGGGTGAGTTCGATGCCAAGGCTGCCAAGGTGGTCGAGCTTCGCGAGAAAAAAAAATCCAAGGCGGGTGAACTCAGCGCCGCCGAGGCCAAGATCTTCAGCTTGAAGCCGAAGCGCGAGCGAGCGGAGGCTGAGTTCCAGGCGGCGAAGTCGGATGTCGAATCGATTACCAGCTTCCGCAGCGGCGCACTCGAGGAAAAGAACGACAAACTTGCGGCCACCTACGACAAGCAACTCGTTGACCTCAACAAACGCCTGGACGACGCCCAAGCAAAGCGTGACGGCATCGTCTCGGAGATGAAGCTCGAACAACAGAAGATTGACGCCATCGAAGGCGAGTTGACCAAGGCCGTCGCCGAGTTCAAGAAGGTTAATGACCGCTTCGATTCGCAGGTCAAGCTGGCGCTGAACAAGCGCTGGGGCTGGGGCGACCGGTTTCGCACGCTGCCCGTGATTAACGGCTTCGCCGACCCGCTGAAAATCCATCAGTTCACGATCAACGACATCCCGATCGATTACAACTTCAAGCAGGTGACGCGTTTCGACCGCTGCATGTCGTGTCATCAGGGCATCGAGAAAGCGAACTTCACACGCGCGAACCTCGAAGCCCTCTGGAAGACAGAAGATTCCCAGAAGCAAATCGACGAAGCGATCGCCAATCACAAGAAAAGGCTCGAAGCGCTCGACCCGAGAGAGCACGGCACCATTCCCGATCCGAGCGGGCTCGCCGTCACGGCTATTTCCAAGGATGTGCTGACGCCCGCGCGCGTCACGGAGTTTTGCGCGCACCCCCGGCTCGATCTCTTTGTCGGACCCAACAGCAAGCACCCGGCCGAGAAGTTTGGTTGCACCTCGTGCCATTCCGGCCAGGGGAGCGGCACCAGCTTCACCGACGCGTCGCACGGTCCCAACACGCTGGAAGACAAACACCGCTGGGCCAAGGAACGCGGCTATGAGTTCAACCACCAGTGGGACTTCCAGATGCTGCCCAAGCGATTCATCGAGTCGTCCTGCTTGAAGTGCCATCACGAGGTCACCGATCTAATCAGTCGGGACAATCGTGTCGAAGCGCCGAAGCTGCTGCGTGGCCACACGCTCATCAAGGAAAACGGCTGCTTCGGCTGCCACGAGATCAGCGGCTGGAAGGGAGGCGTGCGTGTCGGTCCGGACCTGCGCCTCGAACCGAGCACGCCGCTGGAACACATGCATCCGATCGAACGCGAACGGGTCGTGAACGATCCTGACAATCGCCCCGGCACGATGCGTAAAGTCGGCCCATCGCTGGCCCGCGTCAATGAAAAGCTGCACAAGGACTTCATCGCCAAATGGGTACGCTCGCCGTCCGGCTTCCGCCCCCACACCAAGATGCCGCACTACTACGGGCTAAGCACGAACGACAAAAGTGTCTTGCCTGACGACCAAAAGACGCACCCGGACACCGAGATCATCTCGATCGCTCATTTCCTCAGCGAGACGAGCAAAAAGTATCTGGACGACACGGCCAAGATCAAGGGTGACCGCGATTCGCGCAGGAAGGACGAAGATCGGCTGCTTGAGCTATTGAACAAAGGCAGGCTCATTGAGAATGAGAAGGTTAAGGAGCAAACCGAGTTAGGTCAGGTCAAGGACCGCATCCGATCGCGCAAGGAAATCGAACTGCTTGACGATGTCATGCGGCAAGCGGCCCCGGTGTTGGCGAAGGGCTACAAAGCCAACGGCGTCGCCGGTCGCGATCTATTCATCGAAAAGGGCTGCCTCGCATGCCACACCCATCAGGCGAGCGAGACGTCGGCTGGCAAGTCGCCCGCCATTGTTAGCGACGCTGTCTTCGGCCCGAACCTGAGCCAAATCGCCGAGAAATTTGCCGGCAACGAGAACGCCCGCAAGTTCCTCGTGACCTGGATCCTCAACCCGCAGGTGCACAACCCGCGCACGCGGATGCCGGTCACCCATTTGACCGCCATCGAGGCCGCCAACATTGCCGAATGGCTCATGACGCAGAAGTACAATCGCGATGCCGACGATCCTTGGAACAAAGTCGCCATCGACCAGCCCAAGACGAAGGATCTGCAAGAGTTGGCTCGCGTTTACCTGCGCCGCATGCTGTCCAAGAGCGACATGGAGAAGTTCCTCGAAGGCGGCTTCAAGGACGGCGCCGACTGGGACGTGGTCAAGGGCGATCTCACCGCCGACGAGAAGGCGCTGCGCGACAGCGTCAAGAACGAGGACGCGCTGAAGTTCTACCTGGGCAAGAAAGCTGTCACTCGGCTCGGCTGTTTCGCGTGCCACGACATCCCCGGCTTCGAGAACACAAAGTCGATCGGCGTCGGCTTGAACGACTGGGGCAAGAAGCCGGCCGACCGCCTCGCCTTCGAGGACATCAGCAACTTCTTCGCCAAGCACTATCAGACCGAAGATCCGCACAACATGAAGGGCGATAAGGAGCCGTACGAGCCGTTTTATGCCGAGGCGCTCACGGGCCATCATCGCCAGCGCGAGGGGTATCTGAACCAGAAGATTCGCGATCCGCGTAGCTACGACTACAACCGCATCCGCGCCTGGGACGATCGAGCCCGTATGCCGAAGTTCACGCTCGGTCGGCCGCGCAAAAAGGACGGCGAAAAGGACGATGCGTTCAAGGCCCGCACGTTCAAAGAAGAGGCCGATGCGCGCGAAGCGGTCGCCACGTTCGTCCTCGGCCTGGTCGCCGAGCAAGTGCCGACCAAGAGCATCAATCAGCCCACCGGCGATCGCCTCGCCGAGATCAAGGGCCGCCAGGTGCTCGACAAATACAACTGCGCCGGCTGCCACACGATTCGGCCGGGGCTATACGACTTCAAACTCGGCCTTACGGTCGATACGCTGGAGAACGTTCATGGGAACGAACGTAGCGAGATGGTCGGCGAAGTCGTTCACGCCGGCGACCATCACTGGACGGGACGCAATTCCGTCGGTGGCGAGCGCGTGGCTGCATTCGCCACACAAGCGACGTTCAAGTCCAAGTCCAAGTCGGTCGTACTGGTGTTGAGCGAGGCGTTTCGATTCGTCGGCAAGGACAAGTCGGTCAAGAATATTCCGAGCGGCGTCGAGATCGAGATCGAGTTGGCCGATCTATTTGACGATCCGACGAAGATCACGTCGCAGGCCGATCTCGATCGTGCACTCCAGACGGTCTCGCCGCACGGTGGGACGTTCACCGAATTGATGGTCGGCTGGCTGGCCGAAAAAAAGCCTGATAACTTCAAAGCCAGCCGGGATCGCGCCCGAGCGTTTCTTCCGCCGCCGCTCATCGGTCAAGGCGAACGCACGCAACCGAGTTGGTTGAAGCAGTTCCTGCTCGATCCGCACAAGGTCCGTCCGATGCCGATCCTGCGCATGCCCAGGTTTAACATGAGCGAGATCGAGGCGCAGGCGCTGGTCGACTATTTTGCGGCCGTCGCCAAACAATCGAATCCGGGAATCGGCCTGCCGTATCCGCATGAGTCGATTCCGCAGCGCGGCGAGTTGAGCAGCGCATATTGGCGTAACAAGACGGCCGAGTACTTGCAGCATTTGGACAAGACCAAGTCAAGGGACGAACGGGTCTCCGTGTTGACGCCGGTGTGGGAACAGATTCAAAAGGATCGCGAGCCGGTCTTGACGTCCGCGCTCGCTGCCAAGGGCAAGGAAATCGACGCCATGACCGAGAAGCTTCCCATGGAAAAGGACGCCAAGAAAAAACAGGAGATGCAGGATCAAATCACGGCGTTGAAGGAAGAACAGAAGCAATTGGAAGTGGAGATCGCACAACTATCTGTGGTTGAACAGCGTAAGCGGTGGGAGTTGCAGGAAGCGTATGCGGTCGACGCCTACCGGTTGCTCATGCACCGCGAAACGTGCACGAAATGCCACCAGGTGGGCAATGCGCTGGCTGTTGAACAGGTCCTGCAAGGTCCGCCGTTGCATCTGGTGGCGGAGCGGCTACGGCCCGATTGGGTCGAACGATGGGTGGCCAATCCGAAGCGGTTTGCCCACTACACGACGATGATTCAGTACTTCTCGCACGCCAAGACGCAGTACCAAACGCATTTCGCCGGCTCTGCCGACGACCAGATACGTGCCGTGCGCGACGCTTTGATGAATTTCCCGCGTGTCTCAAGCCTGCCGGCCAATCGAGTGCCGGTCGTGATTCAGGCCGTGCCGAAGAAATGACGGAGCGACTTGGTGGCCCAACACTCGAGCATGGTTTGGACAGCATCCCTGACGCACGCCTCGGGCTGAGAAGGATGGGAATAAACTGCAATGATCGCGCATCGGTAATAGTGTCAATCCACACTTTTTTGAAATGAGGTATGAGCATGCGACAGATTCCACTGGTCGGAACATTCTTGCTGCTGGCCGCTTTCTCCATGCCGGTGTTAGTCGGCTGCAAGCCCGATACGAGAAAGCCGGACCCTCAGAAGCCCGATGACAAGAAACCGCAGAAAACCGCGAAAGATATCGAAGGCGATCTGAAGGGATACATCGTAGGGACCGTGACGTTCGACGGCGAGGCGCCGAAGGCCGAGGACGAAACGCGCATCAATGACTCGAAGGAAAAATCCCAATGCATGGCGGGCGGCGGTAACCATACCAAGAAACAAGAATGGCTTGTCGGCAAGGACGGAGCGGTCGAGAACGTCATCGTCTCCCTCAAACCTGAGGACGGCTGGAAGTTTAAGATCGACGACAAACTCAAGGAAAAGTACAAGAAGGAAGTCGAGCTCGATCAACCATATTGCGCCTACGTGCCTCACGTTGTCGGTATTTTCGCCGATGTCCAGGAACTCGTTGTGAAGAACACAGCAAAGGTTACCCACAACACCAAGTTCGAAGGATCGGCGAAGGCGAATGGCAAAAAAGACACGGGAAGCATCGGGGCCGGCGAATCCAAGAAGATCGGTGTTCTGAAAATGGAAGCCGAGCCGATGTCACTCTCTTGTAGCATGCACGGCTGGATGAACGGCTACATCGTCACTTTCGATCATCCGTACTTCGCCGTCACAAAAGCGGACGGCAAGTTCAAGATTGAGAATGTGCCGGTCGGCGCAAAACTCTCCGTACTGTACTGGCACGAAGTCACCAAAGAACGAACCGTCACTACTCACACCATCACCGAAGGCGAGAACAAGATCGACATCAAGATCAAGAAGTAAGTCTGCCCCACACCGATTCGGCCTTATTAAGTGAACCGAAAGCTCGCAGCCGCTGCGCCGCGGGCTTTCTTTTTCGCCCATTTCGGCGCATGATGGATGCCATGAAGATCCTCCTCCTCGGCGTGGCGGGGCAACTGGGCAGACTGCTGACGGCGACGCTCCGCGGCAATAT
>VGZI01000232.1 GCA_016872605.1 Planctomycetota bacterium | reverse complement strand
TGCCGACTGGCAGGCCAGGCAGCAGCAGTGGGTCGACGTGCTTACCATGGCTGAGGAACTCGTCCGGCTCAATCCGCGCGATCCGAATGGTTACTTTTACCGCGCTTGGGCGAAGGAAAACCTGAACGATCCGCAGGCGGCGCGTGCCGATTATCTCTACGCGTTCGATCTGCAGCCGTGGTACATCGCCGCCGCCTGGCAGCTCTTCAACATGTACGTTCGCGGCGGCGAATGGCAGCGGGCCGAGAAGATCCTCGAGAAGACCAAGAAATACGCCGACCCCGGAGAATGGGCCCTGCGCAAGGTCGATCTCGTCGTCTACCAGAACAAGAAGGGAGCGTTCCCGGCCGATTTCGAGCACCTGTGCCGTAACTCGGCGAAGATGCCGAACCTGCTGTATGAATCGCTGCGGTTCATCGTCCCGGCGGGCTGGTGGGGCGAAGCGGAGGCGGTGCTGCATCGCTGCCTCGATCTCGGGGCACACATTTGCGATTACTGGGTGCAGTATCGCGTCGCCATGGGCGACACCAACGTCGACGCCGACATCGATCGAATGGCACTGACGCGGCCCGAACGGACCAACTGCGTCGCCGCCTATGCCGTCGAGTTGGCCTATCAGGCGAATGCATCGGCGCTCCGGCAATGGGCGGTCGATCATGAAGAGGAACTGCGGGCCGACACGCCTAGCTGGGCCAAAGTGGGTTTTGCCTTCAGCGTGGCTTTCGATTGGACCGGCGTGATCGAGTGGATGACCGATTGGCAAGAGCATGCCAAGGCGACGCCGGCTCAACTTTTGCCGCTGGTCCGAGCGCATCGCGTGCTCGGCAACGTCGAAAAGGCGCGGCGGGTGAGCGGCCACGCTCTGACCAAGCTCCCCCCCGATTTCG
Source organism: Planctomycetota bacterium (assembly GCA_016872605.1). GTDB lineage: Bacteria > Planctomycetota > Planctomycetia > Gemmatales > Gemmataceae > SIAQ01. The sequence continues at coordinate 8,152 of VGZI01000232.1, read as the reverse complement.
CTGTCTCCTTCCACAAAGTTTGGCTGATGTTCGATCAAGCCCTCGAGGGCGAATCCGACGCGATCCAGCGCTACCTGGAGACCGCCGACCTGGGCGGATTCGACGGCTATCACCAAATGGTCAGCGCCATGGTCCGCAGCTTGTGGATCATGCAGACCGACAAAGAGACCGGCTTCGCGCGCGCCCGCCAGCTTCTCTACGACACGGCCGCCTACGCCCTGCCAACCGTCTCGGACCCCGCCTTGAGCGGCGCATATCAATTATGCGTGGCCGAGGTGGCGCGGCTTGAAGGCACGATCTGGGCCAAGCTCTGGCGCTGGTGGCGCTGGCTGGTCCCGACGCTGCCGCAACCCCCGCAACCGCCGCCGCAATAGGTGCTGAATCGGGAGCGAACGGATCCAAACCGACATCACCGTCAATCGTGACGGGTACCGTCGCAAGATTTCGGCAATGGCACTCGCCCGTCAAGAGGACTGTGCTTCGGCTGGGAACCGCCCCTATGCGCCACTCAATTTACGAACTCTACCACAAGACGAAAGCGTCCGAACGGGCCGGTCGCACTGCGTGTTGTTGGTCCCCTGGGCTATGCCGCACCGCAGTCGATAATGGCGTGAAAAATGCCCTCCGGTTCGCGCATGGCACTGACATGTCTTTCCGCGTCGTGCCCGAAATACCAGGTCGGCACGCGCGATTTCGGATGTCCGCGCGTGAAAGCGACTTGTTCGAGGTGCCCGTGATCGCTGGTCACAACAACAGACGTCTCAGCCGAGTCGATCTCACGCAGCACGGCGCCTATGAAGGTCTCGATAACGTCGAAGACGTCTCGCGCCAATTCGATTTTTCCCGTGTGGCTCACGAGGTCGGCGAGCTGGTATTTGTAGAATGTGAAGTCGTGCCTGCGCGTGAGTTCGGCCAGAATGCCAGCGGCCTCAAGCGGCGTCTGAGTTGGCAACGGCTCGATGCCAAATGCTCGCCAATTGAAGCGTGCTTCCAACCCGTGCGTGAGCGTTCCCGTTAATGCCTGGCCTTGCCTCACATCGCTCCAACTGCGCAGCCGAGCGCCGGCTTCGTCGGCAGCATACACGAAAATGTTCTGGTTAATCTCGCCAAGCGTGAACAACTCAGCGAACCCATGCTTGTCGTGGCCTTTCAGACGCACTGGTTGGCCGTCCAGCGTGAGCGCATTCTCGATGGCTTGGCGATCGAACGACGGCAAACGGGCTTGGACGAACGAAGTGCCCAGGAATGCCAGGTGGAGCGGAAAAATTGCGTTGGCGAGGCATGGCGACTCGAAACGGCGAAACAGATTGGCGCGCTGCACCATGTCTTTGAGCGCTTGTTCGTTCAGGCCGAGCCCGTTCATCAGACCGTGGGCTCGCAACGCGCTTTGGCCGGAAAAGATCGACGTGTACGTGATCGCGCACTCGATCGCGCCGGGCGCGTCTTCGGGAGCGACCACGGTCTCGATCAGCGCACCGGCCGCAGGGCCGTCACGAATCGGCGTCGGGGCATCCGTCCCGCTCCGATGCTCAGGCGGAAACAAGAACCGGCTATGAGCATAGACGGACTCAGGCCGCGCATGTCCCAACGGATCGATGCCGACGCTATCCAGGGCAATCAGGAGGATTCGAGGCATCTGAGCGTCCTTTCTCAATCCGCTGGAAGCGTTACGCGCCGGACGCGGACAGCAAGAAGAGAAAGATTAGGATGAAGAAAAAGAGCAGGAAGAGGAGTAGGAGAAAGATCAAGAGCAAGACTTGGTCAATTCACAAGCTTTTTCTTCATCGTGCTCCTACTCCTCTTACTAATCATACTCCTACTCTTGCTCCTTCTCTTCTTGCGTGCTGCGTATTCGCGCATGTTGACGTTGCTGACGCCTAATTCACCTGAGGATCGATCTCGCGCAAGCGGTTGCGCAAGAAGCGGGCACGCTCCGAGTTGCGCTCGTCGCTGTCGAGTTCGCGGCCGATCAACTTTTGCAGATGCGCTGGTTGCGTGTGGATAAACAGCTCGTTGACTTCAGTGATGTTGATGTCGTCGAGAAGGCCAAGATTGACGCCGAGGCGGACGCTGGATAGCAGGTCCATCGTCTCTTCCGACGTCATCATCGCTGCGGATTTGAGCGTGCCAAAGGCGCGCTGCACGCGATCGAGGACGAGGGGCCGGCTCTCGCGGGTAAGCGCCTGGCGGGCCTGGCGTTCGTAATTGACGATGTTGGGAATGACGTCGCGGATCTCGTTGATGATGGTCGTTTCGCTTTTGCCGAGCGTCACCTGATTCGAAATCTGATAGAAGTCACCCGAGGCGCGACTGCCTTCGCCGTAGAGGCCTCGGACGGCGAGATTGATCTTCTGCAACGCGCGGAAGACTTTCTCGATCTGCTTGATGAGTACAAGCGCGGGCAGATGGAGCATGACGCTGGCCCGCAGCCCCGTGCCTACATTCGTCGGGCAGGCTGTGAGGTAGCCGAGTTCCTCACTGAATGCGTAGGGGACTTTTTCCTCGAGCTTGTCGTCGAGCCGATCGGCTTCCTGCCAAGCTTCGTCCAGCGAAAAGCCGCTGCGGATGACTTGCAAGCGAATGTGGTCTTCCTCGTTGACCATGACGCTGATAATTTCATTCGGGGCGAAGGCGACGCCGCGCGGGCCTTCGCTGTTGGCCAATTCTCGGCTAATCAGCTGGCGTTCGACAAGCAGGAGGCGATCGAGTGTCGACAGAGCCGCGAGATTGAGGTAGGAGAGCCGAGGTTCAAAATCGACCGCCTCCAGCCGGCCCTTCAGGTAGGTCTCGATCTCGGCTTTCTGATGGGCATTTACACGGTTGGTAAACGGGAACGAAGAGAGATTTCGGGCGAGGCGAATGCGGCTCGAGATGACGATGTCGGCATCGGGCCCTAGAGCGCGCAGCCATTCTCCATTCGTTTTCGTCAGGCTATTGAGGTTCATCCGCGTTTTCCTTCTGTCGTATCAAATCGCGCAAACGAGCGGCTTCCTCATAGGCTTCCCGCTCGACGGCGGATCGCAGTTGTTGGCGAAGATCACGCAACTCGCTTTGCAACGCGGCATGCTTGACGGCGTGGTGCGGGACTTTGCCCACGTGCCGATTGCCGCGATGAATCCGTTCCAAGAGTGACAAGAGCGGCTCGCGAAAGACCTGGTAGTCCTCCGGACATCCGCATCTGCCCGCCGCCTTGAACTCCATATACTTTATCCCGCACGATGGGCAGGTCAATCGCGACAACTCGTCGGTCTTGCCTCCCACATGCTGGCCGATCACCGACTGCAGGATTGCCGTCAGGTTCTTGTCCTGCTGCTTGAGCAATTCCTGCTTTTCGGCACACGCTGGGCAGAAGTGCTTCACCTTCTTTTGGCCGTTGAGGATTTCCGTCACATGCACCGTTGCCGGCTGAGTACAGTTTTGGCATTGCACGAGAGTGTCCTTGCTCCGCGCGGTCTTCCGAACCGCGGCTAGTCGGTTAGGCTTCTTCCACGACGCGTATCTGATCGCGCAGTCGGGCGGCTTCTTCGTAATCCTCGCGATCGACTGCACGCTTGAGCCGTTGACGCAACTGCACGAGTTCGGCTTCGGCTTTCTTCGTTTGCGGATAGCGGCGCGGCGTTTTTCCACAGTGCCGCGTATCGCCGTGAATGTTCTCCAGCAGGGGCGTCAGTTCTGCCTGGAATACCTGGTAATCGCGCGAGCAGCCCAGGCGATGGCTGTTGCGAAAATCGACGAACTTGATGCCGCAATCCGGGCATTCTTGTTGGCCGAACAGCGCTTCTTCCAGCTCGCTCGCAGCGGCATTGGCACTCGCCGCTTTGCCGGTCGCGCTCTTGCCGGGTGACTGGTCGTAGTGTTTGTAGCACGGCTCGCACACATGGTGCTCTTCAATCTTTCCTTCGCCGAGAATCTCGGTGATATGGATTGTCGCCGGGCTTGAACAGCGTTCGCATTTTTGCATGATCGGGTTCCACAAAACAATCTCTAAGCGCCATTCTAACAGCGTCGATGGGGCTGTCAAGAATAGAGCGAAGGTCACTCCGAGGCGTTTGCGCGGCGGATCCCAAAGATTCGCTGTGCTCACCCCTGGGCTTCACGGCGCAAAAAATACAGTAGCGCAAGATTAGACTCGGTTTCGACGAAACCCAACGATTCATACAATCGTAGCGCCGGCGTGTTGCGTTCATCGACGGCAAGCACAAGCCGAAACGCTCCGCGTTCGCGCAGCGTTTGCATCGCATGCACGGCCATCGACCGTCCGAAGCCACGACCGCGCCACTCAGCCGTGATGCCGAGGTACGCCAATTCCCACATCCAACCGTTCGGCATTTGCGAAAGCATGATGACGCCGATGGGATCGGCGCCATGATACGCGAGCCACCACATGTCGGGATGAAAAGCGCCTTGGGCTTTGTGCCCGGCCACGACGTCGTCAATCGTTCGCTCGTCGTTCATCTCAGGACAGTCGAGCGTTCCCTCGTACGTGCGATTGAGTGTGGCCGCAAACAACTCGGGCGGAACCGAGGCATAACTTGCGAACTGCAACAGTTCCAACGACGAATACGGGAGATCCGTCAGATCACGCACCATCTGGCGAAGGCGTGTGACGCCTAGAAAACCTCGACGAATCAGGGGCCCCATGAGGGGTTCGTCGCCTCGACCGGCCAGCGCCTGAGCAATCTTGCAGCCATTGGACCGAGCCCAGTCGAGCCCGGCCTGAACGAGTGCATCCGCGACGCCATCTTCCGTAGTTGGGAGCCAGAACAATGTCGATGCCCCACCGAGCGCGACGCACACCTGAACGGCGACGATGCCGCCGGCTTGGCGTGCGATGAAGACACCTCGTGGGTCGATGGCGCCGAGCTGGAGCATCTGCAAGCCATGACCGATGCGCTCGATACGTTGCGCAGCGGGGACATGGGCATGCGCAATGGACATCGCCGTTAGCCAATCGTCCGGTTGTAGCGTTTCGACTGCGGTCATGGCAAGGCTTGTCGTTTAGCCCCGCCTCGTCGAGGCGGGCGCGGACTGAGAAAAACGAAAAACGAACCTTTACACGCGGCCCGTTGTCCGTCAAGATATAGAATACACCCTGAGGTTTCTCAGAGCCGGCGGACTTGTCCGCCGCTTGTACTTTACACAGGCGGCGCACGAACTCGCCGGCTCTGTGGTCGATTGCGGCGATATCAAAAGGGAGTCTCCAATCATGGCCGACCACCGCATTCCGATGACCAAAGAAGGCTACGAGAAGAAGAAAGCCGAGCTCGACCATAAAAAGAATGTCGAGATGGTCGAAGTCGCCAAGCGCATTGCCGCCGCTCGCGAGCTAGGCGATCTCAGCGAGAATGCGGAGTATCATGCCGCCCGCGAAGATCAGGGAATCCTGCAAGCCCGCATCAACGAACTCGAGAACCAGCTGAGTGAAGCCATCATCGTCGATCGCAGCAGTCTGCCGACCGATGTCGTCGCGTTCGGCGCCCAAGTGAAGGTGAAGGATCTTGAGTTGATGGAGATTGAAATCTTCCACCTCGTCGGCCCTGGCGAGGAAGACTACAACCAGAACAGGATTCTCACAAGCAGTCCGATCGGCCAGGGACTCTTGGGCAAGAAGATCGGCGAGATCGTTCACATCACCGTGCCGATGGGAACGCTGCGTTTCGAGGTGCTGGAGATTGTCTTTGTGGATTAATGGCGCTCGGTGCGCGAAACCGCCGAGCGAGCGTGCGGACGCCTGGATGGCGCGTCTATCAATCGAGCGCTCTTAACTCACCCCATGATTCACGTCGACAAACTGACGAAGTCATTCCGCGACCTGCGGCGGGGCGAAGTGCTTGCCGTCGATCACATCACTTTTGACACCAGACCCGGCGAAGTATTCGGCTTGCTTGGCCCCAACGGCGCCGGCAAGACCACGACCATGCGCATTCTCTGCACCGTCCTGAAGCCAACCAGCGGCACCGCCACCCTCGCCGGATTTGACGTCGTCACCCACGCGACGGAGGTCCGCCAGAACATCGGCTTCCTGTCCGCCAGCACCGCCATCTACGACCGCATGACCGCATGGGAAATGGTCGAGTATTTCGGCAACCTCTACGGCTTGTCGCCAGAACGATTGACCGAGCGCATGGAAACGATTTTCGCCAGCCTGCAAATGAATGACTTCCGCGACGTGCTCGGCGGCAAGCTCTCCACCGGCATGCGGCAAAAGGTGTCCATTGCACGGGCAATCGTTCACGATCCCCCCGTCATGATCTTCGACGAACCGACGCTCGGCCTCGATGTTCTCGTCGCTCGGGCTGTTTTGCAAAACATCGAGCGGCTGCGCGATGAAGGCAAATGCATCCTCTACTCCACGCACATCATGCGCGAGGTCGAAAAGCTGTGCGACCGGGTGGCCATCGTCAGCAAAGGCAAGATTCAGACGATGGGCACGCTCGATGAGCTGCGCGACAAGCACGGCCAGCAAGACCTTGAGGAATTGTTCTTCCAACTTGTGTCGTGAACGGGAATGAACGTGTCGTCACCCGCGCGTCACGAAGATTAATCCGACGCAGGTGCCGACGATCATCAATACGACCACGAGAAACACCGTCGCGACGATGCCGAGGATGCGTCCGGCCTGAACGAGCCCTTCGCCGGTGGGATCCATGCGCCCGGCGCGAATTTGGTTCAAATCGTTATTGCCCATGACCCAGGCGAACGGCCCAATGATGAGTGGGAACCAGATCGCCATGCCGCCGACGAGCGCGACGAGGCCCAGCGCGAGAATAAGGCCGCCGCGATGAGGCACGGTCGGACGGCGCCTTGGGCGGCGGAAGGAGAACTCGTCGTCGTCATCGTAGGAGTCGTCGTCGAATTCATCGTCGGCCGGTCGGCGACGCCTGGGCTGCGGTTCGTTGTCGGACGGAGGCGTCTTCGGGGAGGCCGGTTGCGTGGTTGCCGGAAGCGTGGCCTGGACATCTTGCGCGTGCGGATCGGCGATGAATTGAATATTGCACTGCGGGCACTGCACCTTCTGTCCAATGTACGCTTCAGGCACTTGCAGCTTGCGGTCGCACGCCGGGCAGGAGATGATTTCCGCCATGACCGATCTCTCGTGTTCCTATCGCGCGAAACCGCCGAGCGAAGGCGTCAACGCTGGCCTGGGAGACGTTTTCTTCCAGAGGTATTCTACCCGCCTTCGGCCCAAAACAAGAATCCGCAGCCCAGAACAATGATCAGGACAATGCCCGTGGCGACCATGCCGCACACCTGCCCGACGCGGGTCATGGATTCGCCATCGGGATCCATGTACCCTTCGCGCATCTGCCGTAGATCCCAGGTCCCCAGCCCCCATGCGACAGGGCCGAGCAGGGCCGGCACGCCGCACAGCGACATGCCGCCGACGAGCGCGACGAGCCCGAGCGCCATGATGACGCCGCCGCGATGTGGAGGAAGATAGCGTCGTCGCCGCCGGTTGATTGAAATGTCGTCGAAGCTATCGTCGTCGTCATCGTAGTAGTCGCCGCGGCGGCGCGTCCGGGAATCATCGTCCTCTTCATCGTACGCCGGCCTGGTCGGCTTCGGTTGATCCGCCGGAGGCGTCGGCGGCGTTGAACTGACAGCTGTCGATGTGGCGACAAACATGTGCCGGCACTGCGGACACTGCACGGTTTGCCCGATGAACTCGTCCGGCAAACGCAATTCGCGCTGACAATTCGGACAGCGAATAATCTCCGCCATGTCGATCTCATCCGCAGGGCGAACCTACCGGCGGGCCGCGCCCACGCCGAAAATCATACACAAGCAGGTGAAGACTGCCAGGATGGAAACGAGGTGAATGATCACCATCACCATGCCGATCGTTTTTCCGGTCTGCGTATCGGATCGCCCGGCCGGGTCCATGAAACCCTGGTCCATCCGATGCAGATCGTTGTTGCCCATCACCCAGGCGATCGTTCCCAGAATGATCCCGAAGAAGAAAATGCTCAGCACACCGAGCGCCAGGATCGTTCCGCCGCGGTGGGGTTCCAGATTGCGCCGCGGCCGACGCGGGTGGTCGTCGTCGAAATCGTCGTCTTCTTCATAGCGCCGTCGGCGCGGGCGGTCATCCTCCTCCTCGCGATCGCGTTCTTTCGGCGCTGATTTCGGAGCCGGCGGCACTGAAGAGAAT
>VGZI01000231.1 GCA_016872605.1 Planctomycetota bacterium | reverse complement strand
GATTCGTTCCCAGTGTTCATCCGAAATCGCGTGGCGCGGAAGCATGGCGGACCCTCCGTGGTTCGCAAAAACAGGGTCCGCAGTTTACCTCCGCTGCCCATGTATTGTCCACACGACCTAGCTTATATAGTATACATATGTATATTCTCAACGACGAGCCGAGCGGCGTAAGCCGCCGGGTGAGTTTGTTGGCCATCACCATAACCCGGCGGCTTACGCCGCTCGGCTCGCCCGAGAGTTACAACCATGGCGGCTGCGAAAGAAACCATTCTGCAACTGGCCGAGCAGATTCGCCGATGCGAGACGTCGTCGCGTCCGGGCGAACCAGCGCGGATTCCGCTCGGGGTGTCCGGGTTGGACACGCTATTTCCGCAGCGGGGATTGTCGACCGGCTCGCTGGTTGAATTGCTGCCTCGGATGTCGGGGGCCGGCGCGTGGACGCTGGCGCTTCTGCTCGCCCGCTACGCCTGCGGCGATCGTAAGACGCTCTTGATTGCCGACGCCGAGCGCTGCTTTTATCCCCCGGCGACGTGCCGATTCGGCTTCGATCCGGAGCACATGATCATCGTTCGGCCTCGGACGTCTTCGCAGGCGCTATTGGCGTTGGCTCAGGCATTGCGCTGCCCGGTGATCGGAGCGGCGCTCGGCGCATTCGACACGTTGACCGATCGCGATGGCCGACGCTTGCAACTGGCGGCGGAATCGGGCGGCACACTCGGCATCTTGATTCGCCCGATCACCGCCCTCGCCGCCCCATCGTTCGCCGCGACGCGCCTCATGATCGACCCGCTCCCCAGCGAACCTCAAAGCGAGCCTCCTGCGTTAGCGGGGGGAGGACGCCGACGCCGCATGCGTCTGGAATCGGTCCGTTGCCGCGGCGGCCAAGAGGGCAAGACCGTCTGCCTGGAGATCGAACCGATCACCTGTCACGCACGAGCCGTTCCCATCACCAGCCAGGCAGCGTCGGCGGCATTAGGTAGCGTCCGAGCATGAGATTCACCAGTACGCCGCCGTGAGAAACACAGCGAACACCGTGATCGTGACGCACAGCCGAAATGCGCCGGCCCAGACAGCCTGCGCCGACACGATGAACTGAGCCTCTCCACTGCGGCGACCGACGGGCACCAGAACACTGACGCCCGCGACCAACTCAACGATTCCGACACAGGACGTAGATCCACAAGAAGAACAATGACAAAAACCCCGGCAAGAGAACCACGTCGTTCGTGCAGGTGGCTCGAACCAGGAGAAAAAAGCCAACATGCAACACAAAGCCGGCGATCAATGCAATGGTCGGCAGATGACGGCACCACGCTTTCGCGGGAGCTACCTCGCAGAATTCCTGTTCCGTCAGCCGCCGTTCTGCGCTCATGAACAAATGAGGCGGCAGCAGGCACAGGAAAATCGCCAAGAGAATGCCCCCTACCACGCTCCCGAGCAACAACAAACTCGCAAGAATGTCATTCATGCGCCCGTGGCCAACGACAAAACCCAGGATTACTTAGAGACTGTCCGGAAAGGGCGATTTCCGGGAGGGCGAGGCGGGCGAGGCTCCTGCCGAGCCGTGAACCATCAGTATTCCTCAGACTTCACGGCTCGGCAGGAGGCATTACGGGCCGACCGAGAACGTGCGAACAATTCGCGTCGTGTTTCCCTGCCGATCGCACACGGAGACGGTCAGCGTGCCCTTCGTCATCACGGGGGCGCGTGCCGGGAGAACGAACTCGAACACGCCATCGGCTTTCGAGCGGCCCTGCTTGGCGAGATTCGTGCCGGCTGCCATATTGGCGATCGGGAAATCGGCGGTGACCTGGAAGCTCTCCATGTCGAGTCCGGTGCCGTAGTCGTACATGCCGACGACGATGCGCGTCAGCAACTTGTTGGCGCCGGCCTGCGGATAGGTCAGCGTCAGTGTGGGACGCTGGTCGTCGAGCATCCAGCCGTTGCCGCGGCGATCAGGATTCTTCGCGTCGAAATCGTGATCGATCGGGCAACCGAGATCGATCCAGCGAACGATCATGCGCCGGTCCTCGTCGGTGAGGGGCGCAACCTTGCCCGATTTGACTGCATCGACGGGGGGCATGATCGAGCCCTTGGAAGGGCTGAAAGGCAGCCCGCCCCGTGCGAGATGGCCTGCATGATCGCTTTCCGTGCCCGGCGCGATCTTTTCCGGGAATCCATCGGTTCGGCGTCCAAAAATCCTCCACGTCAAGTACCTGTTGCGTGACTGGAACGGCCAGGTGTAGCGCATCGACTTGGTGTCCTTCGGGTGAACCAAAGCGCGGTAGGTTCCGGGCGGGTTCTGGCCAGGCTGCCGCGATTCGTCGTCGAGCACCAACCCGCCCGCGGGTTCTTCGGCTTTACCGCCGTGGCAGGCGACACAGCTCCGCTGGAGGATCGGCTTGATGTCGCGATGATACTCGACGTTGAAGGCGCCGGTGACGTAGCGCAGTCCGGTCTCGTCGTTGATATCCCATTGCTTGCCGGACTGATCGTTCTTCTTGGTCGTCAGTAGCGGCGTGCGGCGCGTCAGGTCGAACGGAACGTAGGTCGGTTTCGCGGCGGCGGTGAGATTGAAGTCCGTTGGCTTCTGACTGTGCGAAAGACAGCCGCCGCAGTCGTTGCGGACTTCGCCGGGACGCGACTGGTGCCAAGTCTGGGCCATGTTGAGGACCATGGCGTCCTTGTCAAGCGTTTGGAAGGTCCAGGCGACGTCGGCTGGGATTTTGGCGAGGAAGCTGGTGTCGGGGTTGCCGTCGGGGTCTTTGAGGCTGATGAACTCCTCCCTTTCGGTCGGGGCTCTGATGGAAGTGGCGCACCGGGAATTCGCCCAGGATGCGCAGGCGTTCGTTGGCGGGGTTGGCGAATTTGCCCGAGACGCTCAGGCTGGCGGGCTCCATCGCGAGGATGCGGATGGCGTGAATCTCGCTGTTCGAGTAGAGCCCAGAGTCGGCGCCCTGACCGTCCCAGTTCGTGCGGTGCTCGCGCGTTGGGAACGCGGCGTACGGCAAGCCGACCGACGTCACGCTCCCCTTCGGCACCGTGCCCAGCGGGAAGCTCTCGCGTTTGTAGAGACTTGACGACCCGACCAACGCGAAGGGCGTCCCCTCCGGCAGATGCTTCGAGAGTTTGCCATCGTTACGAACCGGTGCCAACTGCACCGGCTCATCGATGCCGTAGATGCGATTGTAGGGAACCACGGGTCTTGGCCATTGCTCGTTGTAGTTCGGGTCGTTCTTGATCAGCACCATGTCGCCTGGCTCCCAGAACGGCTTGCCATTCTTGATCAGGTAGATGCCGGAATCGATCGCGGGATAGCCGTTGTCCAGCACGCGGCCTTGATGCAGAAGGCCCGTCCAGACGGTGAGCAGATGATTGTCCGGATCGCCGCAGGGATGCGTGACCCAGCCGGTGTGGGGGGAGGTCGGATCTTTCGGGTCGGCACGCAGCGCCGGCGAGTCGTGATTGTGCGTGAAGCGGGTTAGCACCTCCATGCCGTAGGGCTGGAACGGCATGCGAAAGTAGGAATTCATCATCGCCATCTTCGGGTCCAGCTGCCATTTCGCCGGCAGAAAACCGGGAGTGCCCGGCGGCGGCGACGCAGGCTGCTTGAAGTACATGCCGAAGCCGCCCATTGCCGGGATGTAATAGTTGGCGACGATGATGCTCTCATCGGAGAGCTGGGTCTGGAAATGAAACGGGATCGGAGCGCCGCCGAAACCGAGCCCGCTCACGACGGGGTTCCAGTTCGTGCCATCGGGATGGATGCTCCAGATGCCCCAGCCCGCGTTGTGTCGGCCTTGCAATTCGAGCGAGCTGAAGATAATGTGGCCATCCTTGAGAATCACGGGGTGAAGCGCCTGACCGACGTTGAGGTAGCCGATTTTTTCCACGTTCTGTTCGTCAGGCTGGAAAGCCTTACCTACGGGGTCGTCCATGACGAAAAGCTGTAGCGCCGATTGGACGCCGCGCGGAGCTTTCATGCCATCGCGGTCGCTGATGAAAACGAGTCGGCCTCCCGGAAGCGGGCAGGGATGCATGTTGTAGACGCCGCGCGCGGGCATCTTCTTCGCGTCAACGACGCCTGTGTTCGGCGTCCACTGTTGCCGCGTGAGGCGCACGATTTTGCGCGACTTGACGTTGACCTTATACACATCAGCGCCGGCGCCCTGCTTGGCGACATCGTGGAAGTAAGTGTAATACACCCAATGTGCATCGAACGAAACATAGGGGTCGGCGATCGCGCCGCGGCCGCCGGCGACGAGAATGTCCTCCGTGCCGTCGGGATGAAGCAGCATGAGATCGGTCGGCGAGCGCATGCTGACCGGCTCGCCGGCGTTGGGCCATACATCACCGTTGCCTTCCTTCCTTCCCGTCCTGGCCTTTGACGGTGTCAAAACGCGGCGCACGAACGTAGACGATGTCGTAATCGTACTTGACGCTCTTATCCATCGTGATGTGCGGCGGATCGACACGCAGCTTTCCCGGTGGCCGCTTTTTCTGCGCAGCCGCACCGCATGCCCCAAGCATCACGATACCGGTGAATAGCCCAAAAATGACCGACGTGGACAGTGCGCTACCTGGGCGGATCATGACTTCAGCCCCCCCTCTCGCAGGTGATCACGCAACCGCCTCCGAGTCTATCCGGGAAGGTCTGTGGGGCACGTTTTCAATGTGCCACGTCCCGAGTTTTTTTCTGGCCGGTCAAAAACGTGCCCCACGTAGCTTGCCGGATAGACTCTCACAGCGCCGATTCTATACCCGCATCGCCAATCACGCAAGGACCTCGATACCGGGTGTGGCCTTCAGGCGGTCCCAGGAAGAAGACTGGCTATGAGGCGTATCCATCTGTTAGACTCGATTTTCCACAAAATTGGGTTGCACCAAACCTGAATGCAGAATATCATCATCACAGAACTTTTGGTTCTCAAACTACGTAAGGGGGGGTAACCATGCTAAACATCTTCGGTTCCGGTCAGAAGTTCTGCGACGGCCTGGATCGCCGTGGTGTTCTGAAGATCGGTGCGTTCGGCGCCGGTCTCACTTTGGCCGACATGCTGCGTTCCAAGGCGATGGCATCGACGACGCAAGGCTCGGCGCCGTCGGTCAACAAAAGCGCCATCATGATCTATCTGCCCGGCGGTCCGTCGCACATGGATATGTGGGACCTCAAGCCCGAAGCGCCCGTCGAGTATCGCGGCGAGTTTCGGCCCATTCAGACCAACGTCCCCGGCGTGCAGATTTGCGAGCATTTTCCGCGGCAAGCCCGCATGTGGGACAAGCTTGCCTGCGTCCGCTCCATCGTCTCCGTCGATGAGCACTCCGACAGCCTGGTCATGACCGGGTTCAGCGAAAACAACAATCGCATTCAACATCGACCCGGCTTTGGCGCCGTCGTCTCGCGCATGCGGGGCAGCGCCAATCCAGAGATTCCGCCTTTCGTGAGCCTCTACGGACTGACGATCGGCAATGAGCCAGGCTACCTCGGCGTCGCGCATCGCCCGTTCACTCCGGGCAGCCAGGGCAACGCTAACCTGACTCTCCCCGGTGGCGTCGACTCAACTCGCAATCACGGCCGACGTCAGCTGCTCGAAAGCCTGGACGACGTCCGTCGCGATCTCGACGCTTCCGGCACCATGCGCGGCATGGACGCGTTCCAGCAGCGAGCATTTGACATGGTCGCATCCGGCGCCACTCGCCGGGCGCTTGACCTGTCGGGTGAGGACGTTCGCGCTCGTGACCGCTATCGCGGCATCGAGCAGTTCCTCACGGCTCGTCGTTTGGTCGAAGCCGGCGTCGGCTGCGTGACGCTTGCCTACGGCAGTTGGGACACGCACGAACGCAATTTCATTCATCTGCGCAATCAACTGCCCGAACTCGATCGGGGCATCGCCAATCTCGTTCAAGACCTGCACGATCGCGGCATGGATCGTGACACTGTCGTCATCGTCTGGGGCGAGTTCGGCCGTACGCCACGCGTCAACGGCAACATGGGCGGGCGCGACCACTGGGCGCCGGTCATGGGTTGCATGATCTCCGGCGGCGGGCTTCGTATGGGCCAGGCCATCGGTTCCTCCAGCGCTCGCGGCGAGTACCCGCGCGATCGCCGAACCACGCCCGCTCAGATCCTCAGCACCATCTACCGCTCCATGGGCATCGACCCGAGCCTGACATTCCCGAACGGTTCCGGCCGGCCGATGTATATCCAGGAAGACCGAGACCCGGTCAGCGAGTTGCTGTAATCGGTTCGAGCAAATTGTGCTAAAATAAAGCCCGATGACCGCAAGGTGATCGGGCCTTTTTGTTAGCGCTGCGAAACATCAGAGCCTGAAGCGTGAGCGAAGGACGGCGCGTCCTTCGCTCACGCTTCAGGCTCTGACGAAAGTCTGGCGATGAGCAACATCTGGTCGCTCAACCTGATTCACTTCCTCGATTTCTACTTCGCACTTTTGTTCTTCGCGGGCATTTTTCGGCGCTGGAGTCAGTATCAGAGCGTCGGCAACCTTGTGCTGGCCGGGCCTCAGCGTTGGCCGAACCTTCTTAAACTGCTCAGTGAATACCGCACAATCTTCTTGACCTGGCCGATGATCCTGCCGGCGCTATTGGCGCTCGGACTTTGGGTTGCGCAGATGTTGGCGTCGCGGTTCGTCTTCCCTCACGCGGGCGAGGCTGAGAGTGCTCTGACCGTGGGCCGGCTTGTCGATCATTGGCCCGCGCTGATCCTCGTCCTCCCGCTTGGCGCGGCCATGGTGGGGTTCGATCTGTGCACCTTGTATCTCATCGGTCAGATCGATCAGGCGGCGCTGGAAAAGCACTTCGATGAAGCCGAGTACTGGCTGCGATCCAAGACCTCCGATGTGGTGCGCGTCGTGTCGTTCGGCTTTATCAATCCACGCCGCATGGTAGCCGAGGAGGTCGAAAAGGCTCTGGTCGAAGTCGGCGACATGCTCAGCTTCAATCTCTGGTGGGTAACCATACAGGTCGGCCTTCGGCTTGCGTTTGCGTTGTCGCTGTGGGTAACGTGGGCGCTGGCGTGATTTTCATTTTCGTTGAGCGCCCGCATGGCGCCGTGCAGACGCTAAGAAGCCGTTTCAAAACCCCTCTCCCTTCGGGAGAGGGGCAGGGGTGAGGGTGGATTATCTCGCGTTTTACGGGCTCTGCCCTCACCCCCAACTCTTCTCCCAGAGGGAAAGGGGAGTTCTGAAGAAGCTTCTAAACGAAGGCGGGGCCTTGCGAATCTGCGGCGTTGGCTTATCATAATCATTCTGCCAACGGTTCCCGCCTGTGCGTCCCACCTTGGAGTTTTTCCTGCCATGAGACGAATGCTTGCGTGCCAATGCTCCCTAACGGTCGCGGTTCTAATGCTCTTCGTTGTCGCACCCATCGCGTCGGCGGAGGATTGGCCGATGTGGCGAGGCCCGCGGCTGGACGGTAGCTCGACCGAAAAGGTCTTGCCGATTAAGTGGGGCGTCGTCAAGGACAAGAAGACCGGCGCCGAGACGCTCGACAATATTGCGTGGCGCACGCCGATCGACGGTATCGGCCATTCGTCGCCGATCGTGCATGGCGATCACGTGTTCGTGACGACCTGTTTGATCCAGGAGCAGAAGCGCGTCCTTGTGTGCCTCGACCGCACCAATGGGAAGGTGCGCTGGCAGCGTGAGGTCGCGTCATCGCCCCTCGAACCTCGGCATCGGCTCAACAGCCACGCCAGTTCGACGCCGGCTACTGACGGGAAGCTCGTCTACGTCTCGTTTCTGCGCTTGCGTCCCAAAACGGACAAAGACGGCCCCCCCTCGAAGCCGCGCGAGAAGAGCCGCATCTCGCCCGATCTGGTCCCGGAGATCGTCGTCGCCGCTTACGACTTCGCCGGCGAGAAAATCTGGGAGCGTATCCCGGGCCGATTTTACTCCGTTCACGGGTTTTGCAGCTCACCGATCCTGTACAAGGACAAGCTAATCCTCAACGCCGACCAGGATGCCGAGGCGTACATCGTCGCTCTGGACAAAGCGACCGGCGCGGAAAAGTGGCGCATCAATCGGCCCAATCGCTATCGATCGTATTGCGTGCCCTTGATCGTTGACGCGGGAGGCAAGACGCAGATGGTGCTGTCGGGCAGCCAGACCGTCACCAGTTACAACCCCGACGATGGTTCGCCGATCTGGATTCTCAAGGGGCCGACCGAACAATATGTCGCATCGTTGGTCTATGGCAATGACTTGTTCTTTCTTACAGCCGGATTTCCCGACTATCACAACATGGCCATTCGACCCGGAGGCGTCGGCGAACTGACCAAAAGCAACATTCAATGGCACGAGAGCAAGACGATCGCCAAGAAAGCCGCGTACGTGCCGTCGCCGCTCTACGCCGCGAACCATTTCTACGTGATCTCCGATACCGGTTGGCTGTCGTGCTTCGAGGCATTGACGGGAAAACGCGCTTTCTGGGAGCAACTCGGCAAGCATCACAGCGGTTCACCGATCCTCGCCGGCGGTAACATCTACATGACCGATGATGCAGGCATTACTTATGTGCTCCCCGGCAACGGCAAGTTCGAGCTGCTGAGCCGCAACCCGCTCGGCGACGAGTGCTATTCGTCGCCCGCGGTGTCGCACGGGCAGTTGTTCATACGGACGATGAACTACCTGTATTGCATCGGGAAGCAGTAATTGAGAAGCCCAGGGGCGAGGTACTCCGAACTCCTGGGATCAACGTCAATGGTTTCTCAGGGGTTCGGAGTACCTCACCCCTGGGCTTCTGCGGACTCCCCATACAACCACTCATGGCGCGTGCGGCGGGCCTGAATCAACTCGGCCCCGAAGAACAACACCTGCGACGAATAATACACCCACATCAAGAACACAATGACCGAGCCGGTGGCGCCATACATCGACTCCGGATCGCTGTAGATCACGTAAAAACCGAAGAGCGACTTGCCGAGCGTGAACAAAACGGCCGAGATGAACGAACCATACCAGACGTATCCCCATTCGATGCGACCGCCCGACAGGATCCGATAGACGACGGAGAAGAGTATTGTCAGCAAAAAAAAGGAGATGCCGATCTCGATCCAGTGATAGTAGTGTTTTTCATGGATGCCGCGTTCTTCCATCTTGCGCTGTAAATAAGGCACGATCAGGCTGCACGCCAGCGAGAACAACAAGAGCGTGGCGA
>VGZI01000230.1 GCA_016872605.1 Planctomycetota bacterium | reverse complement strand
TCAAGGTCTCGGACAGGCGACCGCCCTGGCTCTTGCCCAGCACGATGCCGATGTTGTTTTGGTGGATCGCAACCTGGCCGGCGCCCAGGCGACGGCCGAACAGATTCGTTCCCTTGGGCGAAAGACCTTGGCGGCCGGCACCGATGTTTCCGATCCCGCGGCCATTATCGAGTTGTTCAAGCAGGTAGATGCCGTGTTCGGCCGGGTCGATTTCCTGGGCAACATCGCCGGCGACGGGCATCTCGCCAGACCCGAGGACCTGACGATTGCGGACCTGCATCGCGTCTTGCAAAACCTGGTCGTCGGTCGTTTCGCCATGTGCCAGGAGGCGGGACGGCGCATGCTTGCCCAGGGACGCGGTTCGATCATGAACATCGGCTCGCTCGCCAGTTCGACGGCGCTCGGGCGAGGCCACATCGCCTACAGCATGGCGATGGGAGCGGTCATTCAGATGACGCGGGAACTCAGCACCGAATGGAGCTATCGCGGAGTACGGGTGAATTGCGTAACCCCCGCGCAGGTCGTGAACCCCAGCCTGACCGCGCGCATGCGGGACGACCCGACGCTCGAAGGTCGCTTTTTGCGCGGCATTCCCGCAGGGCGTCTGGGAAAGCCCAAAGACATCATGGGCCTGGCGGTTTTCCTGGCCTCGGATGCGTCCGAATGGATCACCGGCGCCATCATCCCGATGGACGGCGGCAACATGGCCATGAACGCGGGCGGCACCCCCGGTCATGAACAACGCACCGTGCAAACATTTCTAACCGAGAAAAAGTAGCCTTATGACTAACCTGGGACATCCGACCGACGAGCAGATTCTCGGTTTGTATCGCACGATGCAGATCATCAGACAAACCGAGGAAGAACTCGCGCGGTGCCATCAACGCGGACTGATTCACGGAGCGTGCCATACGTACGTCGGCGAGGAAGCAATCGCGACGGCGGTGTGCGCACACCTGACCGAACGCGATCCGGTCTTTTCGACGCACCGTGGACACGGGCACGCTCTGGCGAAGGGCATGCCGCCGCGCGACCTGATGGCTGAACTTTTTGGCCGTCAGGCTGGCTGTTCGCGCGGACGCGGCGGCAGCATGCATCTGTTCGCGCCGGAAATCGGCATGATGGGGACCAGTGGCATCGTCGGTCCCTGCATCCTTCAAGCTTGCGGAGGTGGTTACAGCTCCAAGCTCCTCAAAAACGGGGCTGTCGCGGTCGCCTTTTTCGGCGACGGCGCCGTCAACAACGGCGCCTTTCATGAAGGCCTCAACATGGCCAGCATCTGGAAACTGCCCGTGCTCTTCGTCTGTGAAAACAACCAGTTCGCGACCGAAGTCCCTTTCGCCTACGCCAGCGGCAACCCCAGCGTCGGCAATCGTGGCGCCGCTTATGGCATCCCCGGCTTCGAGCTGGATGGCAATGACGTTGTCGAAATCCATCGGGTTGCCGGTGAAGCGATCGAGCGAGCGCGAGCGGGCGGAGGGCCCACGCTCATCGAATGCAAGACCTATCGCACCCGGGCCCACGCCGAGGGGATGGGCGACTTCACCTATCGGACCCGCGAGGACGTTGCCGCCTGGAGAGACCGCTGTCCCATTCGTCGCGTCGCCGTACAGCGCCCGGCATTGCAAAAGCAGTTCGAAAGAATCGATGCCGAGGTCGCGGACATGGTTCGCCAGGCCAGGGATTTCGCGGAATCGAGCCCCATCCCCGATCCCGCGTCCGCAAGGGCTCACGTCTATGCAGGCGAGGGACGAGGGACGAGAGGCGAGGAGCGAGAAGCGGAACCTGCCGGCTCCGGGCTTTCGCCCCTCGCCTCTCACCCCTCGCCCCTCGCCTCTCGCGAGGTCTCGTTCGTGGCCGCCACGCTCGAAGCTCTCGATCATGCGATGTCAGCCAACCCGGGCATCTTTGTCATGGGCGAAGGCATTGGCGTTCGGGGTGGAAACTTCAGGACCACGTTGGGACTGTTCGCAAAATATGGGCCGGAGCGCCTGTGCGACACACCGATCTGCGAACGCGGCTTCGTGGGGCTCGCTTGCGGCGCCGCCATGACGGGCACGCGTCCCGTCATTGATTTCATGTTCATCGACTTCATCAATGACTCGTTCGGCGAGATCATCAACCAGATCGCCAAGATGCAATACATGAGCAGCGGCCGGCTGAAGATGCCGCTCCTGCTGCGCGGTTGCGGCGGCATCGGCCACTCGGCGGCCACGCATCATTCCGGCCTGTACTATTCGATTTACGCGCACATTCCGGGCCTGCGCGTGGTCGTGCCGTCCACGCCGTATGATGCGAAAGGTCTGCTGGCGCACGCCCTGCGCTCCGATGATCCGGTGCTTTTTCTTGAGCATCGCGAGCTGATGTCCGTGAAAGGAGCGGCGCCGGAAGGACCCTACGAGATTCCCTTCGGCCAGGCCCGCATCGCTCGAGCCGGTAAGGACGCCACCGTAGTCGCTCTTTCGCTGATGGTCCAGCACGCTGAGAAGGCGGCGGAAAAACTGGCAAGCGAAGGGCTATCCATCGAGATCATCGATCCCCGGACCGTTTCACCGCTCGATGTCGATGCGATTCTGCAATCGGTTGCCAAGACGGGGCGATTATTGATTGTCGATGAAGCCTTCGGACCGTGCAGCCTGGCGTCCGAGATTGCTGCCCAGGTCGCCGACCGCGGCTTCGATGACCTCGACGCCCCGATCAAACGGCTCAACGGCGCCTTCGCGCCAACGCCATACGCTCCGTCCCTGGAGAAAGCGGTTGTGCCCGGAATCGAGGAGATCACCTCGGCCTTGCGCGAACTGGTGAAGGAGTAATCGCCATGGCACATGCTATTTCCATTCCCCGTCTGGGCTGGTCGATGGAGGAGGGAACCTTTCGCGAATGGCTCAAGGCCAGCGGTGACAAGGTCTCGCCGGGTGAAATGCTGTACGTCCTCGAAGGGGACAAGGCCGCTCAGGAAATCGAGTCGATCGACGCCGGGATTCTGTGGATTCCTCCGGACGCCCCGCAGCCGAACGACGCCGTCCAGGTGGGCCAGGTCATCGGCTTTTTGCTGGCGATCGGTGAAACGCCGCCAAATGAGCCACTTGCGGCTAAGCGTTCTTCGTCAAACGCGATCGAAACAAATAAGTCACCCGCCGCGGCGCCCGTCGTCCAACAAAAAAAACACCAACCCGTCGCCACGCCGCGAGCCCGTCGCCGTGCCGGGGAACTCGGTGTCGATTGGACAGCCGTCTCCGGAACCGGCCGTCATGGCCGCATCCGCGAACGCGATGTGGTCGCGGCTGCTTCAGCCAAACCCGAGCCGCCAGCCTCCAGGATTCGCCAGGCGATCGCGCAGCGGATGCTTGCAGGCGCACAACAAACGGCCCCGGTCACACTCTTCACAAAGACCAACGCCAGTGAACTTGTCCGCTGGCGCAATCACGCCAGGGAAAACACCCAGGGCGCCGTCGTGCCAGGTTACACGGAGATCATCGTCAAGCTGGTGGCGGCTTTGCTGCCGGAGTGTCCGCCGCTCAACGCTTGCTGGCAAGAGGACCAGGTTCACCTTCATGAGGCGATCCATATTGCGGTCGCCGTGGATACCGACCATGGCCTTCTGGCTCCGGTCCTTGCCCATGCCGATCGGCTTTCCTTGCAGGAGCTGACAGTCCAGTTCCGTCTGTTGATCGAACGCGCACGCGCCGGAACGCTTTCGCAGAAGGAGCTACAGGGGGGAACCTTCACCGTCACCAACCTTGGCGCTTTCGGCATCGATTTCTTCACGCCGATCATCAATGTTCCGCAAGCCGCGATTCTCGGGATCGGCCGCATCGTTCGCGAACCGGTGGTTCGCGGGGAAGCGATCGTCGTTGGCGAGACGATCGGGCTCAGCTTGACGTTTGATCATCGCGCAATCGATGGCGCCCCGGCCGCACGCTGGCTGCAGCGACTTTGCCAGGCGATCGGGCGACCCGGCGAAATGCTCGATCGCATGCGATGAGTTGGCGGCCGGCTCGCCTTCACCATGCGGCGGACGTCACCGGAACGCTCAAGTTCCACAGACCATTCAGGAGATTGTGGACAATGCTTCATGGCAAGTGATGAAGGAATATTTCCGAAGACGTGACCGGACGAGGAGCGTCCAACCTGTATCGGTCGATGGGTTCGACGTGTGCAAGCCAGCTTCTGTAACGTACGATTTCTTCCGCTGATCGCAAACCTACCATTCACAGGTCCGCAGAATCAAATGGCAAGCGGCTACGTGTTTTTTCAGGCCGGCGTCTGGAGGCGCTGCATTTTTCTCTTGACTCAGTCGAACAACGACACATATGATGGTTCGGTAGAGAACTATCTTGTCTGCGAGGTTTTCCGTGCCAGAGACTTTCGGATTGCCCAATCTCGACCAGATCGGCTTCCTGCTCGGGCGAGCGTATTACTCTTACATCGGGCTGCTGCAGCGCTGGCTTGATGAGGCGGGGCTTTCGGTACACCTCAAGCCGGGGATGGGCAGCCTCCTGTTTGCTCTCTTCCGGCAAGACGATCGCTCAATGACGGCCGTCGCGGAGGATCTGCAGATTGCCAAGTCCACCATGACCGGCATGGTCAAGCGGATGCAAAAGGCGGGCTTGCTCACCGTCGACGCCGATCAGGAGGACGGCCGGTCCGTGCGGCTGAAGCTCACCCCTTTGGCTCGTTCGCTGGAAGCCCGCTGCCTCCAATTGTCCGACGCGATGGAGAGGTTGTTGCTTAAAAACGTGCCGAAGCCTGATCGTGAGCCGTTTCGACGAACGCTGATTCTGCTCACGCAGACGATTGCGGCCGCCCTGGACCTGCCCGCTTCAGCAACGATTCCAGGGGAACAGAGGCAAGGAAAGCGAGTTGCCTTCAAACGAAAACGGCGAGGCGTCAACACATGAAGACTTCAAAGCCTTTCACGAAAGGAGAGTGGACGATGCGTGCTCGGTTGTTTGCGGTGGCGGTGGTCGCCACATTCATGGTCGGCGTTTCGGTGATTGCACAGCCTGGGACCTTAGCACGTCCCGATGGCACACTCGATCTCAACCAACTCTGGAGCCGCGGCAGAGCCGTGGGCAAGGGAACGGTCAAGTTCACGCATTCGCCCATGCGGATCGAGGATATCGAGCGCATCACGCCCATGGGGCTAATGGTCGGTGGCCACGTCTGTCCGATCGATCATGGCTACTTCTACCCCAAGGCGATCAAGCAAGGTCAGCCGCACTTCGACGTGATGTCGCCCGCCGATGGTCACATTGTCATGGTCAGCCACCGGACGCAATTGACCGGTTCGACGGAACACAAGCGCGACTACGATGACTATGCTCTGCACATCGAACACACCGGAACGTTCTACACTTTTTACGATTTGCTCACCCAGCTCGATGCGACCATCTTGAAACAACTCGACGAAGCCACACGAGAGCGCTTTGCGAAGAAAAAGATGGGCCCGCCCATTCATGTCCGCATCCCGGTGAAGGCGGGTCAGGTGGTCGGCAAAGTCGGCGGCCGATCGCTGGACGTCGCAGTCATCAATACGGAGGTGACTCTCAAGGGATTCCTTACTCCGAAACTCTACGGTCACTATGCCTGGCGCGTGCATGTCGTCGATCCGTTCGACTACTTCGAGGAGCCGCTGAAAGGCAAGTTGCTCAAGCTCAACACGCGGAAAACGGAGCCGCGGTTCGGCAAAATCGACTACGACATCGACGGCCGACTGGTCGGCAACTGGTTCCGCGAGGGCAGCGGCGGATATCCCGGCGATCGGCGCGATCCGCGCGGCTACTGGATGGGGCATCTGGCGTTTGTCTATCACCATGTTGATCCGTCGCTCGTGATCGTGTCGATTGGCGATTTCGACGGCAAGCCGCGCCAGTTTGCCGTGAAGGGCAACGGCCCCGACCCGGCGAAAGTGGCGGCCAGAGATGGCGTCGTCAAATATGAGCTGGTCTACGCTTCAGTGAACAGCAACGGCCAAGCGATCGAACTGCCGCCCCAGATGCGCGGCGTGCAGGGCACGATGCTCGTGGAAGTCCTGGACAATCGCAAACTTCGCATTGAAGTATTTCCAGGCAGGGCAGCCACCGACGTGCGTGCATTCACAAAGGAGGCCAAACGCTATGAACGCTAGCGTTTATCCCATTCCATGCACGGTCCTTATCGGGTTTGCCATCTGGATGGTGTCAGCCCTCGATCTGCCAGCGCAGCCGAAACAGGCTGCGTCTGTGCCGACCTCCCAGGGTCGATTGCTCGCAAACCGGCTCACTTCTTCTTTGTCTCGATCTGACTGGCCTTGGTCGGCGAAGGAAACGCCTCGGGGATCTGGATTGTCACTTTTCCGGTTGCCGCCCACTCAAGACTTCGTTCCATCGTGCTGATGAAGCCGACGCAGCGCATGGCAAATACGTCATGGCCCATCGGCGTCTGCACGATGCGCCCCTTGCCGTAGGTCACGGTCCAGAGCGTCGGCTCATGTACCATCGTCTTGGGACAGAAAGCGGTGGCCAGGACCTGAATCTGCTCGGCCGGTCCGCGCAGGTTGAACATGAGCTGGTCCTTGGCGTGCATCCATTCCTGGGGCATGCCTTTGCAAATGGGGTGGTCCGTGTCCCGCAGCACGATGGCATAGGGATGGTTCGTTTCGCTGGTGCCGCCCCCGTCGCCCTTGGGAATGCGGACCTGCTTGCCCTTTTCATCGAAGTAGATGCGCTCGCCGAACTTTGGGCTGCGCCAGGCCAGGCCGACCATGCGGTTGAACTCGGGCCAATCGGTGAAACAGTTGTTGGCGGAATGGAAGAGAACGAAGCCGAGCTTCCCCTCCTTGACGTGGTCCTCGAAGGTCTTGCGAAACTCCGCGGGCCAGGCGGGACCGTTGTAGTTGCTGATGACGACCTGGTACTTCGTCAAATCGGGCGGAAACGGCACCGTGGGGACCTTGCCGGGCTTGTCGTTGGGCTTCAGATTCGACGACACATCGACGGTAAAGTGCCCCTTTTTCTCCAGTACCTCTTTTAGAAAAGCGGTCGTGTCGCGCCAGGCGTGATTGTGCTGGCCGTCAATAATGAGCACGCGAATCTTGTCACGTTCCCCGGCAGCGACCGGGCTGACTTGCCAGCCGATCAGAATTAGATGGGCGATGAAAGCCGTTCGCAGAATTGAGCATGTCATGTGTGCTTTCCGATCGGGAAGGAATGAACTCTGGTCACCGGGATGTTTGCGGCGGGGCATTCAGTCTTTTTTGAGGACCTTGATCCGCAGGTTCTTGAAGTCGATAGCGTGTCCTTCCGCCTCGATGCCGATGGGGCCTTTCTTGGCCTTGAAGGTGTCAATCTCCCAGGCCTGGGTGCCGTTGACCTTGAGACTGATCTTGCTGCCGACGCAGACGACCTCCCACGCGTTCCACTCCCCTGGGGCCTTGTGCAATTTGGGAACCCCCTTGGTCTCCTTGGTGTTGCTCATGAGGTGGCCGCAGTTCTGCTGCTGCATCTGGATCTGGTTGTTGCCGCGAATGAACAGGCCGCTGTTGTAGCCTTTTTTCGCCGGCCGCCATTCCAGACGAAGGATGAAGTCCTCGAAGGTATCCTTGGTAAAGAGGTGGCTCGACCCTCCGTTGAGCTTGAGGAGGCCCTCTTCGATTTTCCAGCTCTTGGGAGTCTTGTCCGACGTTTTCCAACCGTCGAAGCTTTTGCCATCGAAGAGCAGGCGAAAGCCGTCCTTTCTCTCGGCGTCAGTGAGCTCCTGCGCGTGCAAGCTCGCAGCGGCGACAAGGAAAGCAGAAGGAAGAATGAGTGTGTGGATCATGGTGGATGCCTCCGAAAATAACGTGGGGGCTAACGGGGTTACGCTAGTTTCCCGAGGCGGGTTTGATCCTGATGTTGCGGAAGGTGACCTTGCCGTGATCGCCTTGCAGGAGAATCGGACCCGGATCGAGAGCCGTGCCGTTGGGAACCTCGATGTTATCCAGGACCTTTTCGCCGTTCCAGACGAGTGTAATGCGGGCCTTCTGAGTGATCTTGCCCTTGTCGCCGCGCGGCGCCTTGAACGCGATGTCGAACGTCTGCCACTCCATTGGCGGTTTGGCCATGTTCTTGGAAGGCGCGACCTGACTGTACAGGGCACCGCACATCGTCTTGGGCAATGACTCGACTTTTTTGCCGTCCTTTTCTTCGATCTTGGGTTTCACGTTGAACGAGTTGTCGATCTGAATCTCGTAGCGCCCTTGCAGGTAGACCCCACTGTTGCTGGTGGCCTTGAATTCGACATGCAGCTCGAAATCGCTGAACTTCTGCTCGGTGTGGAGGTCCACATTCTTGGGCCCGAGCCCGCAGGTCAGTTCGCCGTTTTCGACCTTCCAGCCCCCGGTGAGGTTTTTGACGGTCTCCTGAACCTTCTTGGCGTCTTTCACTTCAACACCCTTGGCGTCCACAATGGCGCTGCGACCACCGACCTTGGCCAGCTTGGCGCCGGGGATCGGTTTGCCTTCCGTATCCACGATCACGTCCTTCTTGTCGATCTTCGCAACCTTGGCCCCGGCGATGGCTTTGCCCTTGGCATCCTGGATCTCCGTTTTCTGGTCGAGCTTGGTTTCCTTGCCGCCCTTGATGTTGGCCCCGCTCGCGTCCACATACCTGGTCACCGTGTAGGTGTCGGACTTGAGCTTCCAACCGGTAGTGTCCTTGCCATTGAACAGCGAAATCCAGCCATCCGGCAATTTTTCCTGTCCCAAAGCTGGAGAGGCAGTCCACGCGAGAACGCCAACCAAGATGCAAAAAACGTTCGTGATCGTCGATTTCATGTGAGTTCTCCACAGCACGGTGTGATGTATTTTTTTTGCACGCGTTTCCAGTCCGTATTTCTTGGCAGGCGCAGGGGTCTCACGGCACCGCAACCACGCGAAACCCAGCCGCCCCATATCGGCTCGGGCCGGCGCCCACCAGATAGCGATTGGCGCTGCGACACGCGACGGGGGGAAGCCCCCACGAACCGCCGCGTAGCACCGGACGACCCTCGCCCTGGTTCTTGGTCTGGCGAGCATTGCCTTCTTTGGGCAACGCAGAGTATTTGCCGAAGTAATCGTCGCACCATTCCCAGACGTTGCCGTGCATGTCGTAGACGCCGAAATCGTTGGGCTTGAACTGGCCGACCGGTGCAGCGAAAGCGTGCCCGTCGCTGGCCTGGATGGCC
>VGZI01000229.1 GCA_016872605.1 Planctomycetota bacterium | reverse complement strand
GATTTGGCATGATCGACATCCTTGCCGGAAGACTGGGGCGGCTTGCCAGCTTGACGCAAACGTCCCGTTTTGTCCAGGCCAATTGCAGCTGCAAAGCGATTTGTGAAATGGTCATCTAGGTGCTGGGTGGACAGGCCGTGGAGGCATTTGCGTGACCAGAGTTCGCGTTTCTCCGTACGGACATTCGGTACGGACTTCTCAGTACTCAATACGCGATACTCAGGACTCAGCACTGACGATGACTTGACCCTTCGGACCGACATGGTATACCTCGCCCCACGCGAACCTACAAAACATGGCTTTGATTGAACTGCGCAACCTGCACAAGGTCTATGACCTGGGCGAAGTCAAGGTCGAGGCGCTCAAGGGCGTTTCGATCGATATCGCCGAGGGGGAGTTCGTCGCTCTCATCGGTCCTTCGGGATCGGGGAAATCGACCTTGATGAACACGATTGGCTGCCTGGACCGCCCAACGTCCGGGAGCTATCGCCTCGCAGGCGACGAGGTCGCCGGTTTGGATGCCGAGCAATTGGCACAGGTTCGCAATCGGCGGATCGGCTTTATTTTTCAGAACTTCAATCTGCTCGCGCGAACCAGCGCGGTGGAGAACGTCGAGGTGCCGCTGCTTTACAATCCGAACGTGCCGCGGGGTGAGCGCCGCGACAAGGCGGTTGCCATGCTTGAGCGCGTCGGCCTGGGGGATCGCCTCGATCATGGCCCGAATCAGCTCTCGGGCGGCCAGCAACAGCGCGTCGCCATCGCGAGAGCATTGGTCAACGATCCAGCGATTCTCTTGTGCGACGAGCCGACCGGAAATCTCGACACACGCACGAGTCGCGAGATCATGGCGCTGTTTCAGCAATTGAATGAGCATGGGCTAACGGTGATTCTGGTGACGCACGATCTCGATGTGGCCAGGCGAGCCAAAAGGGCGCTTGTGTTGATCGATGGCAAGGTTGTTTGCGACACGACGAACATCAGCGAGGCGGGTGCGATCTTGCAGCGCCGAACGTTAGCGGATGACACGGAAACGGCCATGACGGAAGTGTCGTGATTGTTGGCTAACGATCGCGTGGCGCCCTACGGGCGCTAAACGAAGAACGAATCGGAAAAACGAATGATGCGTTGGCTAATGATGAGTCTGGTGCTAGGATGCGCCGTCGGCTGCGCGACGTGGCCGAGCGAGGTCTGGCGCCCCATCATGCTGCCGGAGGCGCGGACGATCGACTACCGCGATCCGGAGAGCTATCCGTCAGCAAAGATCCCGGTCAACAAGGCGCCTCACACGGTTGCCTCGCTGCCGCCGATGTCGAGTCACTGGAAGCTCTCACTCGATGACGCCATTCGCGTCGCGCTGGAGAATGCGCGAGTCATCCGCGTCTTGGCGGGGCAAACCGCGGTTGCCAGCGGAAAGACAATCTACGACGCCGCCATCACGCAGACCGGCATCGATCAGGCACAAGCACGCTTCGACCCTGCCCTCACCTACAAGCAAGATTGGACTCGGCCGAACGCACCGTTTGCCGTCACCGACATTACCGATTTCCGTCGTTCTGTGATCGTCAGTAACCCGAGCGATGTGGTTCTTTCCAATTTCGGACTGAACAAGATCAACCGTATCGGCGGAACCGCGGGGCTGACATGGGTCGAAAACTATCTGCGCTATCCGGGCGGCGGGCCTTCTGTGAACCCGCTATTCCAAGCGTTCGGTGCGGCGTTCAATCCGCAGACCAGTGATTCGCTGGCGCTTAGCTACTCGCAGCCATTGCTTCAGGGCGCCGGTTTCCGCGTCAACAACGCCCCGATCGTCATCGCCCGGCTTAACACCGAGGCATCATTCTTCCAGTACAAAGACAGCGTGCAGGAGATGGTGCGCGGTGTCATCGAGGCGTATTGGAGCCTGGTGCAAGCGCGTACCGATCTTTGGGCGAGAGAGAAGCAGGTGGAACTGTCGGAGTTCACCTATCAGCGTGAGTTGGCTCGTCTCGACGCGGGGCTTGCCGATCGCAAGGACGTGGCTCAGGCCGAGGTAACGTATACGCAGTTCAAAGCCAACCTGGTTGTCGCCGAAGCGGCGATGCTGGCGCGTGAGGCGGCGTTGCGCAACATTCTAGGCCTGCCGCCGAGCGACGATCGCTTCATCGTTCCGGTTTCCGCGCCGACCGAGAACCGGTTGGCCGTCGAATGGGACAAGCTCGTCAAACTGGCCGAGGCACGGCGGCCCGACTTGGTTGAGCTCAAGATCGTCCTCGAAGCCGACCAGCAGCGCCTGATGCGTGCTGAGAATCAAGTATTGCCTCAGCTCAACGCATTCGCGCAGTATCGCTGGAACGGGCTAACGGGAACGATGCCGAACGGACAGGGACTTGCGTCGCCCGCCGGCAAGTTCACCGACTGGACTGTTGGCGTCAACTTCTCTGTGCCGCTCGGATTCCGACAGGGCAGAGCAGTGGTTCGGCAAGAGAAACTGCTCATCGAACGCGATCGGGCCAACCTTGACCAGGCGGTGCATGCCGCGATTCATGAGCTGGGCGCCACGATCCGTGATCTGGACAGCGCTTTCAAGCAGTACGAGGCGTACAACAGGATGCGCAAGGCGGCGGAGACGAATGTCATGATTCAGGACCAGCAAT
This sequence comes from Planctomycetota bacterium, assembly GCA_016872605.1. Classification (GTDB taxonomy): domain Bacteria; phylum Planctomycetota; class Planctomycetia; order Gemmatales; family Gemmataceae; genus SIAQ01. The sequence continues at coordinate 6,568 of VGZI01000229.1, read as the reverse complement.
TCGAGGTCGGCCGCGCGATTTATCTCAACGTTCTTCAAGCGCTAACCGATTGGGGCAATGCCGTGTCGGCGGAGGCGGCGGCGCTTCTGAACTACAATGTCGCCCTGGCCAGTCTGGAACGCCGCACCGGCACGATCCTCGAAACGCATGGTCTGGTATTCCACGAGGAACGCTTTCGAGCTGCCGGCCCGCTGTTGCATCGCAGCCATGATCGCGACTATCCGTCGGCAATCGTTCCCACCGGATCGCCACAGTCGTATCCAGCAAGCACGGATCCGGCGGAAAACTGGTTCAAGCTGCGCAGCCCCGTACCTCCCCTGCAGCGCTCGGACGTGCGATTCCTTCCTCCGATCGCCGTCGATCGCGGTCGGTAATGTCAAGTGGACGCTCCAGCGCCGAATGGACGTCTGTTGCTGGCGCGTCCTGCTAACGCGATTTGCGTAGGATATCTGACAAGACGAGCACCAAACCCCACGACTCGATTCGACACCCTGGAGCGCTGTGCATGCGATTCCTCTTCTTGACGGCCATTATCGTCCTTGTCGATCCGGCATCGCTTTTTGCCAATGACAAATCGGCAACGACGAAGACAGAAAACGTCATTGTGGTCACGCTGGATGGTTTTCGGTTCCAAGAGTTCTTTGGCGGCGCCGAGGAAGCGTTGCTCAATAAACAATTTGGCGGCATCAAGGATCTTGATGGCCTCAAGAAGCGATACTGGCGGAACACCGCTGAAGATCGGCGGGTGGCCCTATTGCCGTTCATCTGGTCCGAGGTCGCCAAGAAGGGACAAATCTTCGGCGATCGCACGCGCAAAGCGACGACACGTTCGACCAACGGGCTCAAGTTCTCGTATCCGGGGTATAGCGAAATCTTCTGCGGTTTTGCCGATCCGGCGATCAACTCCAACGCGAAGAAGTCGAATCCGAACCTGTCCGTCCTCGAATTTTTGCACAGCAAGCCCGCCTACAAGAATCGCGTTGCCGCGTTCTGCACTTGGGACGTGTTTCCGTTTATCTTTCGTTCGGAGCGCAACGGCTTGAAGGTGCACACGGACTGGAAGCCCATCAACGACACGCCGCTCACCGATCGTCAGCGAGCCATGAACGAGATGCTGGCGAAGTTGCCGCGCTACTGGCCCGACAACGGCTACGATGCGATCAGCATGGCCTACGCGCGCGAGCACCTACTGCGGCACAAGCCACGCGTGCTGTATCTGGGCTTGGGCGAGACCGACGAGTGGGCCCACGGACGGCGGTATGATCTCTATCTCGACGCGGCTCACAATACGGATCGCTATCTGGCGGAGTTGTGGCAAACGCTGCAAGCGATGCCGGAGTACAAGGACAAGACGTCGCTCATCGTGACGACCGATCATGGCCGGGGTGACACCCGTGTGGATTGGACCGACCACGGGGCGAAGGTTCCATTGGCCGAGTTCATTTGGATCGCGGTGCTTGGTCCGGATACGCCGGCACTCGGCGTGCGTGAAAATGTGGAGACGACGCAAAGCCAGATCGCTGCGACGATCGCGCATTTGCTAGGCGAACAGTTTGTCGTGGCAAGTCCCAAGGCGGCGCCGGCGCTGCCCGGCGTTCGCAAATAGCGCCGTACGATCCGGAAGCGTCAGCGACGGTCCTCTGGCGAATCCGTCGCTTACGCATCCGGCGACACGACCGAAAAAATGACTCGGCGCCGGACGCACAACACGCCGGCGCGCGGATACAATTGCAATATCACATCCGTTTCGGGAGGTAATCATGGAAAATGAAAATGTCGAAAGCAATCCGTCTCCCACGTTGCCGTTCTTCCTCTTCGGTTTTGTGGTCTTCGTCATCGGCCCGGTCGGCGTTTTTGCGCAGATGCAAATAGGCTGGCTGATCGTCCCGTGGTATCTGCTGATCCTGGAGACGTTCGGCGTGCTCTTGATGGCGGTGTCGGTCGTGCAAAACGGCGGATGGCTGCGCTACGTCGGCATCGCGCCGTTTGTAGTGGCGACCGGATTTATCTGGTACGTCATGATCGTTGCGTCACCACTCGCGCCCTACGATGGCCCGGCCCAGGTCGGCGAGAAACTTCCCGCATTTTCGGCCAAGCTTGCCGGCGGAGAACAGATCACACGTTCCTATTTCGAGCCCGCAAACAACGACGGCAAACGCTCCATCATGCTTTTCTACCGCGGACGATGGTGAGGGCTCTGCATGATCGAGCTCGGGCAGCTCGAAAAAGCGCATCGGGATTTCGCCTCGAAGAACGTTCGCATCGTGGTCATCTCCAACGACAAACTCGAAGACGCCAAGGCGACGCAAGATCAGTTTCAACATTTGATCGTCGTGTCCGACGCCGAGCAGAATATCACCAATGCCATGAAGGTAAAGCACGTCGGGGCCGCGCCGGGTGGAGGCGACACGAATGCGCCGACGACGTTTCTCGTCGATGAGAAAGGGTACGTTAGTTGGCATTATCGGCCGGAGAACTTCATGAGGCGGCTATCGTCCGATGAATTGCTGACGGCGATTGCGAAAGTGAGCCCGAGGTGACGACGGCCTGCGGCGCAGCTAATCCTCTGCTGCGCCGCAAGCTGCGGGCGGTTAGCGTTTCGCGACGGGGCGATCGGACAATTCTTCATTCAAGATTTTCGTCCAAACGAACGGATACACGGCGTCCAGCTTTGCCAGCGGATTGCGGGCGAGCAGCCAGTGCGCCTGCGCCTGCTGGCTGCGGCCATGCGGGAATTGCAGCGGCACCGGCGAATACGATTTGGCGTGCCTGGCGTTCGTCTCCGCATAGAAACGTTCGGTATGGCCGCGAATGATCTTGTCGCGGTATTTCTTGTCGTCGACGCGCCCGGTGCCGAGGTCGGTGGCGTGGGTCAGGGCTGACTTGCGGATTTCGTAGGCCCAGCGCGATTCCGACAGAAGCTTGTCGGCGTTCGTTTGGCCGGGCACGGTGTGAACGACTCGGCCATCGCCGAGACAGAAATAGCTGGCGACGTTGCCTCCCTGCTTTTGGCCATTGTTGAGCACCTGAAATGTGCCGACCTTGAGATACGTGCAAACAAAGTTTTCATTCATGTAAGCGGCAACGCGCGGGTCAGCCAGTGCGTTCTCACGGAACGCTTGGGCGTTGTTTCACGTGAATCCAGGATCTTCGAGGTTGCCAGACAAGTGGACCATGAACACCAGCTTCTTTTCCTCGCGCGCTTTCTGGAACGCGTCCGGCGGCGAGCGCATGAACAGAATACTGCTGCCGATCTGATCGCAGTTGGCAAATACGCCGAGATCGGTGTCAGGCCGAACCGGACGGACCGGCTTAGCGTTTTTCGGCTCCTCGACGTTCGCCGTGGCATTCGCAACGGGCGTCGGTTCGACCGCAACCACCGCGACCGGCGGCATCGGCGGGGGAGTCGCGGGCGCCGGCGCAGGAATTGGCGGCTCGGCCGTGTCGCGCAAGGCAATCTCTGTCGGCGATTCGTCGTGCACCTGCGGCACTGGATTCGGCGCCGGCTTGCTCGGGGCAGGCGCCAGCTTCACGGTCGGCGTCATCCGTGCAATCGCGCGGACGGTCACGCCGTCGTTGATTGCCGACGGCTCATGGCCTTCGGGCACATCGTTGGACGTGGTGCAGACGCCGATAGTGAAAATCGCGATCGCCCAGCTGATGCTGGCGGCCGTGATCGCCCATAGCCAGGGAAACTGCCCGTTTCGCTCGCGAGGAGCGGATTTGCGCTTCGGCGCCGGACGTTCCGGCTCCGTCGGATCGCCCGACACGGACACGAGGATTCCCGTGGGAATTGCTTGCGCAGAATGATCGTTCGGCTTCGACATGACGCCCTCCAAGAACTCGATAATGACATGAACCGCACGGATGGCGAGAGAAATGCGAGTCTTTGGCGCCGGCGAACGCGAGCGCCCGATTTTCTCCAACCCATCGTCGGCATCGATCGTAACGTCTAGCGCAACGCAATGCAAGCGCGTTCTTGCGCAAAAAAGGAAAAAACATTTGCGTCCTCGTTTAGCATTCGCCTAGGGCCCGCACGACGGACATTCGAGGCGGCAATCCGGCTATTAGGGTCATGGGCGAAAGACGCTCTGACCCGACAGGCGGTGCAAAAAAAATGATGCGCTACCGCGCGATTGCAGGGCGCCGCGCCAGCGCTAAACGGGAAGTCACGGGCCAGGAGCGGCGGGCATCGGCGGCGTTGGGGCGGGCGGGGCGGTGTCGCTGGCCTGAAAGCCGCATGTCTTGTGCGAGCCATCGCAGAACGGCTTGGTCTTCGCATGGCCGCAGCGGCACAGGGCGATGTTCTCCTTGCCGGCCGGCAGCGCGAACTCGTTGCCAAGATGATCGACAATCTTTACCTTGGCCGGCAGCACCAGCGGCCCGTTTTCGCGCAATCGAATCGTCAGCTTTTCGTCGGACATGGGTCAGTCTCCGTGAGTCGGTCTACTTCCCTTTCGTTTGCCGAGGCAGCACGCCAACCGTCATCCGGCTCGCCAATTCCGCCGACCGATACACGCGGTGCGTCGCCGTGATGAAGTCCTCTTCGTCGGCGAAAAAGATATTCGGCACATACTTCTGCGGATTTCGATCGGCGAGCGGGAACCACGTGCTGTGAATCTGCACCATCACACGATGGCCTTTCTTGAATGTGTGCAGCACGTCCTGCAATGTCAGCTTGATCGTCGCCGGTTCACCTGGCTTGAACGGCTCAGGCTTTTCAAAGCTGTTGCGATAACGGCCGCGAATGATCTCGCTGCGCACGTGCATCTGATAACCTCCGAGCGATTTGCCGGTAGGCGTGAACGCGTAGCCGTCGGGGAACACATCGATCACTTTCACGATCCAGTCGGCGTCCGTCCCGGTGGTCGAAACCTTGATATCCGCCTGAATCGGTCCGGCCAGCGTCAGGTCGGCGTCCAGTACGTCGGTTTGATAGGTGAGCACGTCTGGCCGAGACGACGCGTACCGCATGTCGTCGGTCATGTACGCTTGCGGCATGCCGAATGCGACGCGTTCGCTCGTCGGTACGGGCTTACTCGGATCACTCACGAAGTTGTCGAATGCGCCTTTGTCCGTCGCAGGTTCCGTCGACAATTTTCCTTTTGTCCGGAGATAGTACGTTTGCTCTTTGACATCGCTCGGCGGCCAATGGGCGAACTTTCGCCATTGATTGACGCCCGTCTCGAACACATATGCTTCCGGCAGATTGTGTTCGCCTTTGCCTTTCAGAAAATAGTTGAAGAACGGCAACTCGATGTTTTTCTGATAAAAGTCCGCCGTGTTTGACCCGAAGTTGATATGCCCAAGGCTGGTGGCATCCAGTTGCGACCAGGCCCCGTGCGCCCACGGACCGACGACCAGCACGTTGAAGATGCCTGGGTTCTGCTTCTCCACCGCTTGATAGGTGCGGAAAGTGCCATAGAGATCCTCGGCATCGAACCAGCCACCCACCGTCATCACTGCGGGCGCCACATTCTTCAAGTGAGGCAAGAGATTGCGATCTTGCCAGAATTTGTCGTAGGTCGGATGCTCCATCATCTCGTTCCAGAACGTGATTTTGTCTTTGTAATAGCGCGGGTTGACATTCTTGAGCGGGCCAATGTCGAGAAAGAACTTGTATCCATCGACCGTGCCGTAGTTGGGGGACACGGTTCGGGCCATGGTTGGATTCGGACCGCGCGGATCGCCGAAGCGGTCGAAGAACGGAAACGCGTGCGACAGAAAAAAGGCGCCGTGATGATAGAAGTCATCGAAAAACCAATCGGCAATCGGGGCTTGCGGCGAGGCGGCCTTGAGCGCCGGATGAGCGTTGATCATGCCCGCGGAGGTATAAAAGCCGGGATACGAGATGCCGTACAGCCCGACTTTGCCGCTGTTGTTTGGAGTGTTTTTGACCAACCAATCGATGCTGTCGTAGGTGTCGGTGCTTTCGTCGATGTCCTTGGGGCCGCCCTTCTTTTGCAGTTGGGGCCGCATGTTGGCGTAAATGCCTTCGGACATGTATCGGCCGCGCACGTCCTGGTAGACGAAAATGTACTTTTCCTCGGCGAAGTGGCGATTGGGCCCAAGCGTGAAGCGATGCTTGTTCGGCTGATAGGGATGAATGCCGTACGGCGTGCGCGTCATGATGATCGGGTACTTCTGGGATTGATCTTTTGGCGAGTAGACAATGGTGTGGAGCTTGACACCATCGCGCATCGGAATTTCGTGGGAGCGCCAGGTGTAGTGGGTGGAAATATACGCCGCGGAACTCGGTTTGTCTTGTGCGGAGATCGGCGTGACGCTGACGATCATACTCACGGCGAGCAGGACACGGCGCATGGCAACATCCTCGATATGAATGGGGACGGGGATGTTGTAACGAAATCGAATCGACCGTCGAGGCGATGTAGGCAAAGCGTGGATTTTCGAAGAAGTGAGTCCAATTGGAAACACCAAGATCGTAGTCATTTTTTTTCAACGGAATTTGCATTTCTCGATGGGTGACCTATGTGCTGGTTCAGCCTGAATTGGAAAACCGCGGGGTTCGAGTTAGCGACTAAGGATGACATCCCTTGAAACGCTC
>VGZI01000228.1 GCA_016872605.1 Planctomycetota bacterium | reverse complement strand
TGGACGACGCAGTGTATCGAGAACACTTGCAGATCCACCGCGCTGCCCTTATGGCGGGAATCACACTCGAGGCGGTCAACGGGGCAACGATCTCGTTTCCCGAGGGCAAACTCGGGATCAGCCGAGCCACGCTCCATGAGGGCCTGACGCTGGAATCGCCGCGCAAGGCGATTATCGCACCGAAGAAGGGGACGATCGCCATCGGCATCTTCAACGTCCCGCGCGTCAGCGTACGTGGTTTTCGCCTTCGTGCGGAATCGGAAGGAATCTCTCTCATCGCCGTCATGGGCCGGTCGCCCAGCGCGGTCTTGGAAGACCTGGAGATGAGCAGAGCGGAATCCGTGAGCTGGTACCGCGGTGTTTCCATCGAGCACGTCGATGCCACGCCCAACGATGCACCGATCATCGTGCAAAACTGCACCCTGCATCGCACGATCAGCGGCATACGCGTCAGCGGCCTGGGGGACGATTATCAGTCGTCGATTCCGATTCGCCGCGTGATTATTCGCGACAATCGCCTGATCGAACCGAGCGTCGGGATCATCGTGATGGGAACTGCCAAGGACGTCATGATCGTGGGGAACCGCGTCGTCGGCGCGACCCTTGGCGCCATTCAGATGGAGCGAATCTTGCGAGGGACGGAGAATATCCTCATCGCCAATAACACGCTGGTCGAATGCACCGCGGCACTGCGGTTTCGCGATGCGCCGGCGATCACCGATCGCGCCGTGAATGTGCAAATACGCAACAACCTCGTGCTTGACTCCCGACGCCCCGACATGATCTACGTCGACAGCGGCGGCGACAAGGACAAGGACATCGGGCCGGGCGATGGAAGTTCGATTTCTGGGAAATGGATTCTAAGCAACAACTGGCGAGAAATCACCGTCCCGACTGCAGGCTTCAGCAAGGACTGGATTCCGCCGTCGGCCAAGGATGCCGCGATTTCGGAACGCCTCGACATCCTTGCGCGCGAGGCGGGCCATCCTGACTTTCTACGGCCAAAAAAAGGTTCGGCGCTCGCGAAAGCCGGCGGCGACAGTCATCTGCCGGGGCACGTCGGCGCCGTAGCTCCCGAAGGCGCCAACGCCTGGAACTGGGATTGGACGTGGGACGCCTTTGTCAACAACCGCGTGACCGTATCCAAGAAGGCACAGGACGGCGGACGGTTTCGCTCGATCAGCGACGCCCTGGACAAAGTAGACGGCGGCATGACCATCCGAGTGCTCGACGACGCCGTCTATCAGAAAACGCCTGTGATCCGCGATCGCTTCCGCCACGCCAATCTCGTTGTCGAGAGCCCCAAACGCGCCACCGTCGTCATGCCCGATGCCGCTTCGCTCGGCTGGTCAATCATGGCGCCCGGCGTCAAGGTGCACGGCTTTCGACTGCGCGGCATCAAGCCGGGATCGTACACGATAGCCGTCTCGGGAAACTCGGCCGGCGCTGTCCTCGAGAACCTGGAATTCACCACGCAAGCGCAGTTCACGACCGCGATCACCGTGGAACAACTCGCCTTACGGCCCGACGAGGATCCGGTCACGGTTCGCAATTGCTCGTTCCAAGGCTACGGCAAAGGCGTCCAAGTCTTCGGCATGATCGTCTCGAATCGCAGCTCAAATCCTTGCAATCGAATCGCCGTGTACGGAAATCGCTTCGACAACGTCGACAAGGCGATCATGTGCGCCGGTACGGTGCGAGACATTCTCCTGGCCGGCAACGTGTTCGTGAACTGCCAAGCAAGCCTGATGGTCGCGGATGTTCTTGCTGACAGCGAGAGAATTCACTTTGTCAACAATTCGAGTCTCTCGCCACGATTCACCCTGCAGATCGCCGATCAGAAAACACCCATCAAGAAGGTGCATATTCAGAACAACTTGGTTCTAACCGAGCGCGGGGCAGACTTCGTGAATCTGACGAAAGACCCGAAACTCATCGCGAGTTGGCTGATTCGTAATAATTGGCGCGAGATCAAGCCGCTGCAACCGGCGGACGACGAGTATCCATCGTGGATTCAGTCGCCTGATGACAAGATCGTCCAGGACATCCCGCTCGTCGCGCGCGATCCGACGCACAAGGACTTTCTGCGACCCAAAGCCGACTCCCCGCTGGCGACCGGCGGCATAGGCAACGGTCTGCCACGCTATGTCGGGGCTTTCGCGCCGCCCGGGACCACGGCCTGGGATTGGACCACATTCTGGAAGGCGACGAAGAAGTGACTTCGCTTGGGACGGTCGCCGCCTGTGCCGACGATGCACTGATCCTTTTCGAGTTTTCATTGTATTGGCGTGCGCATCTGGTATGCTAAGCCCCCAACTCCCGTGTTTCATGTCATGAAAGTCGAGGGCTGCCATGATACGTTTCGCAACTATATGCATCTGCGTCGTGTCTATCGTCACACCGAGTCTGGCCGTGGAACCGATTCGGCTGGCGAGCAACCCGGCCCTGTCGGCCGATGGGCAGTGGCTGGTGTTCGATTGGAATGGCGACATCTGGGTCGCGCCGGCGGTCGGCGGCGAGGCGAGGCAGCTCACCGCTCATCCGGGACGCGATACGCAGGCCAAGTTCTCGCCCGACGGCAAGACGATTGCTTTCATCAGCGATCGCGAAGGCAGCCCGGCCGTCTTCACCGTGCCATTTAGCGGCGGCGTGCCGAAACAACTCACCTTCCACACCGCGGGCGCCGCCCTGCAAGAATTCAGCCCCGACGGCAAGTCGCTGCTCATCAAGGCCACCCGCGATCATTTTTGGCGCCACGGCGAACGTTTCTTCTCCATCAAAAGCTCCGAACGCGCCGCCGAGACGCTGCTCTTCGACGACTACGGCAACGACGGCACACTCTCGCCCGACGGCAAGAAGCTCCTCTTCACCCGCGAAGGTGAAGGCTGGTGGCGCAAAGGCTACGTCGGCTCACGCGTCGCTCAGATCTGGTTGTACGATCTCGAAGCCAAATCCTTCTCCAAGATCCTGCATCGCCCGTTCGGCAGCCGATGGCCTTTGTGGAAGCCGGACGGCACGGGATTCTACTACGTCGCCGAGCACGCCAAGGGGGCGAACCTCGCGGAGTATGAGTTCGAATCGAAGGCGAGCAAAGACCTGACGGCGTTCAAGCAGGATTCCGTCGTCTTCCCCGCCATTAGCCGCGACGGCTCGCGCATCGTCTTTCGGCATCTATTCGACTTCTATGGCTATGACACCAAGAGCCATGGCGTGAAAAAACTCGACGTCTATCACAATGTCGATCGATCCGTGAAGAAGACGGAGACGCGGCTGCTCGCGACGGCGACGGCGGCGGCGTTCTCGCCCGATGGACTGGAGATCGCCTTCATTGCCGGCGGCGACCTGTGGGTGATGGACACCGAGCTTCGCGAGCCGAGGCAGATCACCAAGACGCCGGAGGAGGAAACCAGCCCGCTCTTCAGCGCCGACGGGCAGACGATCTACTTTGTCTCCAGTCTCGGCGATCAATACGCGATCTCCAAGGCGTCACGCAAGAATCCGAAGCAATACTGGTGGCAGAATCGCGAATTCGAAGTCGTGCAGTGGACTCGATTCAAAGAAAAGCCCACGCGGCTCAAGCTCAGCCCCGACGGCAAGAAGCTCGCCTTCGTCCGCGGCCTCAAGGGGCTCATTGTCAGCGACCTGGAGGCCGGCGGCATGTACACCGCGGTCAGCGACTGGAGCGGGCCCGATTTCGATTGGTCGCCCGACGGCAAGTGGTTCGTCTACTCCAAGCTCGACTCCGACTTCAACCGCGACATCTGGATCGTGCGCTCCGACGGCAAAGGAACGCCCTTCAACGTGTCGCGGCATCCTTATGCCGACTACGATCCGGTCTGGTCGCCCGACGGCAAGCGAATCGCCTTCGCCGGACGACGTGCCTCGGGCGATCCAGGGGCCAACATAAGCATCGTCGCCTTGCTGCCGGACGACGATGAGATCACCGCGCGCGATCGCAAGCTCGACAAAGCGCTCGACAAGATGAAGGGCCGACCCGGCGCCGGCGATGACGAGCCGAAGACGCCGGCCAAAAAGGCGTCTGGCGTTGCCATCGACTTCGATCGACTGCACGATCGCGTCAAGCGCATCAATCTCGGCGAAGGATCGGCCAACATGCTGTTCTGGTCACCCGATTCCAAGAAACTCGCCTTCACCGGGACCTACGACGGCAAATCAGGGACCTACACCATTGACATCGGCGACGCCATGACGCCCAAGTCATTGACGACGACCGTCGGCTCGAATCCGGTTTGGCTCAAGAAGGGCAACCAGATCGTTTGGCTCGTCAACGGCGTCCCGACCAGCACGCCGGGCATCGCCGCCGCGGCGCCCGCCAGCGACCCCGCGCCGACGCCGACGATTCCGAAAAAAGGCTTCGGCGGCAAGGGCAAATTTCCGGCGACGACCGGCGGCGCTCCGGCGACCGGCGGCGGGTACACTTTCTCCCTTCGTCAAGAGGTCAATCTCCCCGCTCGCAACGAAGTCATTTTCGACTCCTGCTGGATCACCATGCGCGATTACTGGTACGACAGTAACCTCGGCAACAACGACTGGGACAAGGTCCGCCAAAAGTACCGCCCCATGGCCAAGCACTGCCCCGACAACGAGTCGCTCACCACCGTCGTCCAAATGATGCTCGGCGAACTTAACGGCTCCCATCTCGGCTTCACGATGAGCCCGGCCGACGCCAAGACGCCGACGCCGCGCGATACGACGGGGCATCTCGGCGTCCGCTTCGATCCGACCCACAACGGTCCCGGCTTGAAGGTGCGCGACGTGCTGCCCAGCGGCCCCGCCGACAAGAAACGCAGCCGGCTCGTCATAGGCGACATCATTCAGAAAATCGATGGCGCCGAAGTCGACGGCAGCATGGACTTGACGCTCGTCCTCAACGGCCCCGCCGATCGTGAGCTCACGCTCGACGTTCAAGGGACCGACGGCAAGCAGCGCACGGTCACCCTGCGGCCGACGACCTATGCTGCCGCTCAAGCACTGCTCTATGATCATTGGCTAGAGCACAATCGCAAGCTCGTCGCCGACGGGTCGAAGGGCCGGCTCGGCTACCTGCACATCAGCGCCATGTCGATGCCGAACTTCCGCAAGTTCGAAGAGGAACTCGTCTCGCAGGGCGCCGGCAAAGACGGCCTGGTCATCGACGTGCGCGAGAACCCGGGCGGCTCCATCGCCGACCACTTGCTCACCGCCCTCACGCAGCCCAATCACGCCATCACTGTCCCGCGCGGCGGTGGGCCCGGTTATCCGCTCGATCGCAAAATCTATATCTCCTGGCACAAGCCGATCGTCGTGTTGTGCAACCAGAACTCCGGCTCCAATGCCGAGATCTTCAGCCATGCGATCAAGACGCTCAAGCGCGGCCAGCTAGTCGGCGTGGCGACGGCAGGCGCGGTCGTCAGCACCGGCGCGGCGCCGATCATGGATGTCGGCCTGTTGCGCCTGCCCACGCGCGGCTGGTTCACGATCAACGACGGCGAGGACATGGAGAAGCACGGCGCCGAGCCACACCATGTGATCTGGCTGACGCCCGGTACACTGCCGCAAGGCAAAGACGCTCAGTTGACGCGGGCGATCGAATTGTTGCAGGCCGACGTCGCCGCCTGGCAAGCCCGGCCGCAACCGAAACTGAAACTGTCGACCGAACGGCCGTGATTGATGGTAGGCATCACGCTCCGCGTGATGAAGAAGCCAGAATCGGCGCGATCCACCGAGGTACCCTCCATCATCATCACGCGGAGCGTGATGCCTACCATCGCGCTCTCCAAAGGCGAACGGTTAAAAGGAATCCTACGCATGCATGAAAACCCCGCCCGCTGGGTGTACGCCGAGCACGCTTCCGCGACGGAGGCCAAACGCCGCGCCGCCATCGAAAAGAAAATCGATGCCTGGTGGAAGGCCTTCGAAGGCAAGACCGATCAAATCGGCAAGCTTTTCCTCCGCAAGGCCGAATGGGACTTGCCGGCATGGATGGACAAGCATCTCCAGTGCCTCGACCAGCGCATCATGTGGGAGTATGGTCCGGCGCTGTCCGGCGAAGGGCATCGCTTGGTCATCACGCCGGAAAGCACCCGCCACTTACGGCCCTTGACCGATGCCATCCTCGCTCGAGCGCCGAGCATTCCCGGCTGGGAGTTCTATCCGTATCGACCGCCCGAGGATCTCGAGATGGCCCAGATGTCCGTGCAGGGCCGGACCGGCGGCGACCTGTCCGACCTGCTCGTGCAAGCCTCCATCGGAGAGCACCATCGGATCGACCTCACTTACTTCTCCCCGCGAGCCGAGGAAGAAGGCGACGAGCAGACCATGAGCGACGCGTTCGTCGCCACGGAGACGCTGCTCGGCGAAGAGCGGCTCGACAAGTGGGTCGGCGCGATCTCGGCGGCGCCGGCTCCCGATGGCCGCAAGAAAAAGGGAATGGTCACGCTTGACAAACTGCGCGAGCGCGTCGACGCGCTCGTGCATCAGGTTCGCGATCAAGCGCCGGCGAAGCCGCTGTTCAAAACGGCCGGCGACGCCACCTGGACGCTCTTCAAGCTTGAACCGGAACAGGACGAGGAGTACGCGTGTCAGTTCGACCTTTTCGTCGCCAGCGCGGTCGATCAAGATCTCTGGATCGCGTGCCATTCAAACACGTCGTTTCATTCGGAACGCTTCAGCAAGCATGGCGAGACGTTCTGTTACCTCAAGCTGGACGGGAGCCAAGGTCTGGACGAAGAAAAGTTCGCCGACAAGGCCGAGATCGAGGACGCGCTCGACGCCGTACTAAAGCCGGCGAAGCTAGGCTGCCACATCGGCGGCGGCACGGGGTTGCGCTATTCCTACATCGATCTGGCACTGACCGATGTCAAAAAAGGAATCGACGCCGTCGTCAAGCGGCTGCGCGAAGGCACCGTGCCGAAGCGGTCGTGGATTCAGTTCTTCGACGATTACCTGGCGGCAGAGTGGGTCGGCATTTACGACGACTCCCCGCCCCCGCCTATGCCGCTCTGGGAGTGAGCTGCGGAAGAACGCAATGATCAACGACGCGCCAAGCGCGGACGCGCCCCTACGGCCAAGGGCGCCATTCCTCCCAGTGCGTGACGTACTCGGCCAGCGCGGGGTAGGCCGCGGATTGCTTCTGAAGCCAATCTTTCGTGCGGCGCACGAGGACCTGCTCTTCATCGAGTGAGATGGCCCCCGCCATGACGCGGGTGCGCAGGAAGACAAAGTACGTGTCGAGCGTGTCGCACAGGCAGTAGTCATTGATGGCAGCGATCTTGCCGTCGCGCCACATCGGGTAGACCTTCTTGCCGGTGACTTCGGTTTTACCCGGTTTGCCGAGCAGACGTGACAACAGATTGAGCCCGCCGGAGAGCCGAATGGCTCCGTAGTTCGTGAGCCAGTCCATCAGATCGAGGTGCCAGTCGTCGTAGCGCTGGCTATTGTCGGCGAAGAACTGCGGCGTCGAAAGGCCGTAGCGAAACGCGGCCATTTCCATGAGCGGCAGATCGAAGCCACGGCCGTTGAACGTCACCATCTTCACGCCATTGCCGAATTGATGATGGTAATGCACCAGGCCGGACCAGAATTGTTCGATGACGGCGCGGGGCCGATAGTGCGGAGCATCGAGACAGGTTAGGGCTTGCAGCGACAGATCAGCGCCGACGCGCAGGATGCTGACTGCGATCGGCAGTTGAAATGTCACGGGAAGGAAGTCGGACCCGCCCGAAGTCGCTTTTGCTTCCGCCTGCGCGCGAGCAACGGCTTCTTCGGGCGTCAAGGTCTCGTTTGGATACTTGACGAGGTTGAGCAATCTGCCGTCCGGTATGCTCTCGCAATCGAAGACGAGCCAGGCCGGCGGCGCCAGGCCGGTTGCGCTCGGGTAGAAGGGATCGTTGCCCATGTGGTTGGTCTATGAATTTAGACGAAGCCCAGGGGTGATCGCAGCGAACCCCTGGATCTGGCTCACGCCCACGCACACTGGTCCACGCCTGTTTGGATTGGTATCCTGCCCTCATGCAAACCGGTGAATCTCCCACCCCACCAAGCGAACCGTCATCCAATCGCTCTGCGCTGACGATCGTCTTTCTCGTCGTGTTCATCGACCTGCTCGGCTTCGGCATCATCTTGCCGCTGCTGCCTCGCATTGCCGACGGCTATGTGAAACACCTGTTGCCCAGCGCGACCTGGGAGATCGGCTTGATCGTTGGGCTGCTGATGTCGTCCTTCTCGCTGATGCAGTTTTTTTTCGCGCCTATCTGGGGTCGGCTGTCGGATCACGTGGGCCGCCGGCCGATCTTGCTGCTTGGGCTTTTCGGGTCCGTTGTGTTTTACTACTTGTTCGGCCGAGCGGCGGCGATTCCGGCGGAGGCGAACGCCGGGCTGGCGCTCGGCCTGTTTTTCGTGGCGCGCATCGGGGCCGGCATCGCGGGAGCGACCATCGCCACCGCCCAGGCCGTCATCGCCGACTCCACGCCGCCCGACCAACGCAAGCACGGCATGGCCCTCATCGGCATCGCCTTCGGCATCGGCTTCACCTTCGGCCCGCTGATCGGCTTCGGTTGCCTCTGGTTCGGCGATGGCCAACTGCCCATCATCGGTTACTCGGCGTCGATTCTCTCGCTGGTCGCCTGGATGCTCGGACTCTTCCTACTGCCGGAGACTCGTGTCCCCGGCGAAGAGCCGGCGATCCGTCGCAGCATCTTCGACTGGACGCCGATTCAACACGCCCTCGCTGACCCGCGCATCGCCCCGGTCGTCTTGACGTTTTTTGTCGCCAGTCTCGGCTTTGGCGCTTTTGAAGTGACGTTGGCGCTTTTTCTGAAAGACAATTTCGGCTTCGGTGAAAACGACAGCTTTTTGATCTTTGCGTACATCGGCTTCGTACTGATGTTGTCGCAGGGCCTTATCTATCGCCGCTTGGCGTCGCACTTGCGCGAGGTGACTTTCATCGGCATGGGCATCGGCTTCATGGCGCTCGGCGTCGGCATCATGGGGTGGATTACTTATTTCGTTAGCGTCCGCGAGCAGACGATTGAAATGCCATTGCGTGCAGCGAAAACGATTGGACTCCTAGGAACTCCTGCAGCGGAGGCGCCCCTATTGGCCGCTTCCATGAATCAGGCGACCTCACCGCTTGATGGGCTCCTGATAACTCTCCTTTTCATCGCGTTGACGGCATCCGTTATCGGTTTCTCCTTCCTAACGCCGTCGGCGCAAGCGCTGGTATCGCGGCGAACGCCCGACGATCGGCAGGGTGAGGTGCT
>VGZI01000227.1 GCA_016872605.1 Planctomycetota bacterium | reverse complement strand
CCATTCCCTATGGCGTCAATCCCTACGGCTACAACCCCTCCGGCATCAGTTCCTACGGAGTTAACCCGTACGGCGTCAATCCCTATGGGTACAACCCTTACGGCGTGAACCCCTATGGCTACAACCCCTACAGCACGTACCAGGGCTTTTATCCGGGCGTGTTCAATCCGTACTTATACTTTCCGGGTGGATTCATCCCAGGCTTTTGAGCCGATCCACTACAAGCCGGAAGCGTAAGCGGCGGGCCCTCGCTGAATCCGTCGCTGACGCTTCCGGCTCGCAAATACAGTGCTCATTTTCGTTGCTTGAGGAGTTCCAGCATCGCGTCGCCCATCGAATGGCCGATGCGCGTGAACCAGATGGCGCTGCCGAGGTAGTGGTAGGCAAAGTCGCCGCCGACCAGCTTCCATTGCTCTTGATTCTCGCGCCAGCGCGGATATAGCTCCTCGGCCACTTTGTCCACGAGCACGTCCGTTCGGATTGCTTTGACGTTCCCCCTGAACTCCGGCAGCTCAGCCATTGACAGTTGCGCCTTCTGAATCGTGAGCATCGCGCCGGTCGCAGGCTTGGAGCCGTTCTGGCCCATCGCTGCAATCACGAACGGCAGCTTCGGCGCACCCAAGTCTTTGCGGACGTCGGTGATGAAGTGCTTCATGTTGGACGCGTATTCGTCCTGTCCGCCGTACTGGTCGTTCCAGCCCTGAAACCAGACGAAGCCGGCCATCTCGAGCTTCTTCTTTCCCATGAGCGCGGGAAACAACTTGGCGTAGTTGTCCTGCACATCCTTCACTTCCGCGAACATGGCGCGATACGAGGCGCCGTACTGCTTCTTGAGGTCGTCCATCGTCGGCAGCGGGGCGTTCTTTTTTTTCTTCTCGTTGCTCTTCTTGACGTTCGCCTGCATCTGCGCGAGTTCTTTCTGCAGAACGCTGTCGGGCGGATAGCCAGCGGAAGGCGGGCGGAAGTTCTTGACGAGCGAATGGCCGCCCCAAGCGGCCTTGATGAGGATGACCGGCTCATCGAAGTGGTCGCCCATCATGGTGCCGAACTCCAGCTCAACGCCGGTGCGTCCCGGCGAGCCGAAGCCGAGCGTGAGTGGCCCGTGGCGATCGAGGAACTTGACGAACACATCGTCGCGCACGATCCACTTGTCGTCTTTACGCAAGTGGGCGAACATGTGCTTGGTCTTCGGGTCTTTGGCCTGATGCTCGAAAAGCGCGTTGGGCGCTTTGCCTTCCATGTTCGATTGCCCGGCAAGGATGAAGACTTTCACCGTGCCCGTGCCGGCATGGAGAGGTGGTCCGACAAAGCAGGTCGCGATCAGAGCCAGGATCAAGCGAAACATCGGCTACCTCATCTCGAAATACATGTAATCGGCAAAGAAGAGAATAAGAAAGGTAGGAAGGCAGGAACAGGCGAAATCCAGTCTTCGAGTCGCAGGCTGTTGAAACGCGTAGTGCGCAGAGAGTCCTCGATTATTCTCTCCGCGTTCTCTGCGCACTCCGCGTTTTCTTGTTTTGGTCCGAGAAGGCAGCCTCGCGTTCTCCCGCGACGGCAAGATGTATCGTTCGGCTCAAGCGGCGCGATCAATCTGTTCGACCTGACACAATAACAGATGAATTCTCCAGTACGAGCTGGACGCGTTAGCGACGGTTGGGTCGAATCAACCCGTCGCTAACGCTTCCGGGTCGTAACGTCTCCTCGCCGACCTCTGGAAAATCCACGGCGCGCCTCTAACATATAGAGACCTTCCATTGGGGACGTAGCTCAATTGGTTAGAGCACCGGCCTGTCACGCCGGAGGTTGCGGGTTCGAGCCCCGTCGTCCTCGTTCATCGCTGCGAGCGGCATGTGCTCTCAACGAGTCTGCGTGTGTTTATGCGGACGTGGCCAAGAAAATATTCCGCCGGATCCAACTCTTTGAACACTCGGCGATACGAGGTCACCCCACGCAGCTTTGGAATTTCGTCGCCGTCCTCAACGAATCCTTCGAAACGCAGCTCCAGTGCCTTTCTCATATTGGCGACGACTTGTAAAATCGTTTTTCCAACGGCCGCACAGCCGAGTACATCTGGGCAGTGAGCGCTGTAGCCGGTCTTGGTCTTGCCAATCACGATTAGGTAGGTGTCCAGATATGCTTCTGTAGGTTAGTCTGCCAAGCCCGCTTGTTTCAAGATGCTTTTTTGCGTCTTGGGATCCAGTTCCTCATTCATTTGCCCGGGCAAAGGGACGCGTCCAGGCTTGAAGGGATGTATGTACTGGCGATGCCCGCTTTTTGCCTTGATGCGATACCATCCATCGGCTTCGATGAGCTTGATGATTTTGCGAACCTTCATCATGTCATCGTCAATGTGCCAATGTACAACGTCATAATAGCGACAAACAAGAGGCCGAATGAAGTGAGGACATTCCGTGAAAATCACGCAACTGAACGCTTGCCGGGTTCGCATACCGCAAAAGCCGCCGATCGCGCCCTACCAGAATCGCTACAAGGCCGGCTGGTTCAAGGAATCGCTCTTGATCCGCCTCGAGACCGATGACGGCATCGTCGGCTGGGGTGAGACGCCGGACGACTGGATCAACAAGTCGTTCGAGGGAACGCCCGAAGGTCGGCTCCGCTCGCAGGTGCTCGGCCGCGATCCGTTTGACGTCGAGCCGTTTTATGCCGAGAACACGCTCGGCTCGTACCTGGCGAGCGGCGTCGAAATGGCAATGTGGGACATTATCGGCAAGGTCGCCAAGCTACCGCTCTACAAGCTCCTGGGCGGCGCTGTTCGATCCAAGAGCATCGAGTTAGCCGCTTGCATGGGTATTCGCCCGTACGATGAAGCGAAGGAGATTGCCAAAGGCTATCTCGACGCGGGCTTCACCACGCTCAAGACCAAGGCAGGCCGACGCGCCGAAGAGGACCTCGAAATGGTCCGCGGCA
This sequence comes from Planctomycetota bacterium, assembly GCA_016872605.1. GTDB lineage: Bacteria > Planctomycetota > Planctomycetia > Gemmatales > Gemmataceae > SIAQ01. The sequence continues at coordinate 6,366 of VGZI01000227.1, read as the reverse complement.
TTCGCGACGGCGTTGGCGAACGGCTCAAACTCCGCATTGACCCGAACATGGGCTACGACTATCCCGTCGCCTTGCAGCTAGCACGCGACCTCGAAAAGTACCATCTCGAATACTTCGAGCAGCCGATGGAATTCAGCAAGATCGGCGAGTCGGCCCGGTTGCGACGTCTGACCAAGACGCCCCTGGGATTGAACGAATCGGTGACGACGCCCCAGATCGTGCTGCAAATCCTGCAACTGGGCGCCGCAGACGTGCTATTGCCCGACACCTACCAGTGCGGCGGCATCCTGGGCGTCAAGAAGGTGGCCGCTCTGTGCGAGGCGGCCGGGATTCCATGCGTGTTCCACTGCGCTCACGACCTCGGCCTGAAGACCGCGGCCATGCTGCACGTCGTCGTAAGCACACCCAACTTCCCGATCGCCAACGATTGCACGTACTATGGGCTAGAGAACGATATCGTGACGCCGCTGCATCAGATCGAGCGCGGCCACATGCCGGTGCCGGATGGATATGGGTTGGGCGTCAGCGTCGATGACGCGAAGGTGGCGAAGTATCGGCTGTAAAGTACATCAGAGCCCGAAGCGTTAGCGAGGGAAGTGCCTTCCTTCCTTCTCTCGCCACTCTCCACTCGTCACTCACCACTACTTCAGGCGGGCGATCAACGCACTACGGAATCCGCGGCGAGGTGGCCGGCGGCGCGATATCAATGGGCGTTGCGCGGCTCGCCGGAGTCGCAGGGGTCGGCGTGGGACGTGCCCCGGGGCGTATCGACGATGATCGGCGGAGGCTCCGGCGTCGGGGTGGCGGGGGCCGGATTCGCTACCGCGATCAACGCGGCGCCGATGGCTTGCACCGTTTCGGTCTGCGCCGGCAGCGTGATGTACCGAGCGTCCACGCGGTGATTCACCGCGCCGTCGATGTCCTCGCCGTTGTAGAACAAATTTCGGCCCAGAATCAACGCGCCGTGGCCTGTGATGTTGACGATCTTCTTGACATTGGCCGGCTTGCTGCTGGCGGTGTTGAGCACCGTGTCGCCGCCCAGGTAGATCAGGCAGTCGATTTCAATTCCGTCGCGCTGCAGGTTGTTGGCCATGCTGCGAGCCGCATTGGCGCCGAGGCTGTAGCCCAGAAGCACGATGCGGGCTTCCGGATCGCTGCGGCGCACGGCCTCGATCTGACGGCGGACCTTCGGGGCCGACGTGATCTGATAGCAGTTCGTGTTGGTGAACCCGATTGAACGGAAATACGCCGCGGCACCGTTCAAGTTACTCGAATACAAGGGATCGATGCCGTTGATGATGAAAAAGTGCACGCGCGCCTTGATCTCGGCAGGGAGAGCCTGGGCTTTTTCATGTACGGTAAGTTGCTCGACCTTCAACGGTCTGATCAGCGTGCCGAGGCCGAACGCGGACGCGTCCGCAGCCGTCGGCGACTGCGCGTAAAGGGGCGACGGCGCCGTCGCGATCGATAGCGCAAAAAGGGCGCGAGCCCATGTTAATTTCATGTTGCCTCTCCGTGGGTGCTGTTTCTTAGCCAATTATTGTTGGATTCGCCAAAATGGGGCAACCGAGGTTCAATTTTCTGGCGACAGGGAAAGCACTGGGCAGCGGTAGGGCATCAGGCTCCCTACAATCCGCATAACTTCTCACCACGCGTGGAGGCACGCCCGTGCTATCATCTCGGCACGACTGAAACTTATTCCTCGATGACGCAAATCCCGTACGCCAGGAACGCCGGCGCTGTAAATCGAAGGGCTTGACTTGTCTGCTGAAAATCCAGGACCGATTCGGCCTCGGCGTCCGGCGATAGGAACCGAATCCGCTTCACATGGGCGCCGGTCGGCAATTGCATGCGAATCGGCGTTTGCCCGGTAACGATCGGCGCTTCACGGGCCGATACGGATTGACCCTTGGCGTTTTCCTGATGATTGTAGTTGACGAGATGGATCACCCAGCGCTTGACTTTCGCCTGCCGATAAGCGTGAATCTGCACCGTCCACGGCGCTTCGGCCCGGCTCCACGTTCGCATGCTCCCGTTCACCGCGGCGACGAATGCCGCTCGATCGGTCCGCGCGTTTTCTATGCGGCGCGTTCCCTTGGGCAGCGCCTGTGAGTCGATCAACCAGCGCTTGGCGTCCGGGCTGCTGGCGCCGGCGCGGGCTCGGTCCTCGGCGCTGACCTGCGTCCATAACACGATACCGCCGGCCTGGGCATATCGTTCGATCGCGGCGCGTTCCTCCTTGGACAGGTACTCAGGCGCCGCCACCACCAGCATCCGAAATCGACTCAGATCCGTCGCCGACAGTAGCTCGTCGGGAACCATGTCGAACAACAGCTGCTCGCGAATCAGCGATCGGCCACATGCTTCGGTGTACTCGAGGGGCGACGCGTCGCCGGCTTCGATGGCGCGACGCGGGAACACCAGGCCAATCTCCGCGTGCCGGTCGCTGCCGACATAGAAGTCCTCGTGTTTCCGCAGAAAGCGAAAATACTGCAGCACGACCTCGCGGTCGTCGGCGTGTTGCCAGGGCGTGGCGATGGCGTTAGTGGCGTAGCCGAGCGCGGCGGCTTCCGCCATCATGACGCGCGGGCGGTAGAAGTCGTACTTATTGATCACATACGGCTTGCCACGGGCCATCGCTCGAAGGTATAGACCGTAAAGCACCGTGTCGCCGGCGTATTCCTTGGCGAGAATCGTGTTCTGCGTCGTGCCCCAGTTGCAGTACCAAAGCAGATTCTCCCCCTTACCCCACAGCTTGGCAGGCACGCCCCAGCGCTCGTCCGCCAGCGCGTGGGCGAGATTCGTCCGCGTCGACGGCGGCAAATGCCCCTTGTCCAGATGCAGCTCATCGAAATACGCCATGTGATTCCACTGCGACACGAACAGGTCTTTCCTGATGCCTCGGCCATGTTGCACGTAGACCTGCTCGAAGAAATCTCGCACGCGGTTCTTGATGAAGCGCATCTTCTCCAGGTGCAGCGCGTCAGGAAGGATGTCATGCGTCCGGTTGTTGCCCGTCACGCACGCAAAACGGTGCGTCGGGAGATTCGCGATGCCGAACCGCGATTTCAATTCGTCGGCGCGAAAGCGCTCGGCCAGCCAACGGCGAAAATGCTCCTGGCAATAGGAACAATCGCAATGCTCGAAGAAGTTTCGGTTCGTCATAAACCCGTCGACGCCATGGGCGATCGCTGCCGACATCATGCGCTTCTGCACTTCGGCCCAATGCGGATTGTTCACGCACCCAAGGATCGCCTTGGTGTTCACCCGGCAGCCGCACAGTGCGGTCTTGTCTTCCTTGAGGCGCTCCGGCAACACCGAGTGCGCGAGCAGATCGCGAAGCGATTTCGTGGGCCGTTTGCCGAGCAACTTTTCGTTCCATTGCTTGTCGTAGAAGCCAAACCATCCCGTCCCGTCGGCAAGCTCCTTGGGCTGATCGCTGACGACGAACATTTCCATCTGCCCGATCAGGCGAATCCCGCTGCGCTGCAAGCGTTCGGCAACGCCTTTCCACCTCACCAGATGCTCCACCGGATCGAGCGGCGGCTTCTTCGAGTTGGCGGAGGGAGAAGCGAGCGAATAGAGCCGCTGGTCGAAGACGCCCATGATGAGAATGTCGGGCTTCGCTTCCTCGACGAAGCGAAGGTATTCCTCCGTGGGCAGTTCATGGCTCATGTTGCCGTGCAGCATGAACCGCACCGGCCTGGCGGGGCCTTGTGCATACGACGCCGTCGCAAGCATCGCAGCGACGAAGACGGCTCGAACTACGGCCATGCGACACCTCCAAGTGATGATCTTGGATATAGTATCCGGCAACGACTCACTAGCCCGCAGCGCAAGCAAGGGGAGCCAACGATGACGATCCGTCTCATTCTTGTCCTTGCGATCACAACGGCCGTCGGGTCCGCCGCGGCACAGAACCCGATGCCGCGCAATTATCCGTACATCGAGCTCGAAGGCAAGGTCGAGGAGTTTCGCTTCATCCGCAACTGGCGCGCGTACTACTGGCGGCAGGACTGCACGCTGCTTGTGCGCGACGACGCGGGGAAGGCACATCGCGTCATCAGCCGCGAGCCGACGCCGTGGGCCGGCCATCGCCTCGGCACGACCTACACCGGCCTTGCCGTCGATTGGACGCGCCAGCCGCGCGTCCAGATCATCGGCGTCCAAGCGATCGATCGGGTCCCGGAAGATTTCTACGACGTGAAGCTCGATGCCAAGGCGACGGTGACGGCGTTCATCCTGCGCGTGCAGGATCAAGAGAAACGCTGGCGGGACTTCTATGTCAACAACTGGTTCCATCGCTGGGGCGACGATACCGATCGCAAAATTCTCAAGCACTATGCCAACGACGACCCGAACTACACCGTGTATGGCTACTACAACGGCATCATCGCTCCGTTCGATGCGGCCGGCAAGGCGCTGATGATGAAATATCCCGACGCCAACATCTATCATGGCCGAGTCGTCGCCGCCAAGAATGAGGTCGGCTACGAAGTGCGCATCCTGCACCTCTTGGGCCGCGACCGCAAGACGGCGAAGTACGAAATCTTCCACGGCGACCCCACCCAAATCGAGCGCCTCGACTCGGTACCGCCGCCCAAGAAATGACCTTGGCCGGAATGAAGAAACGCGGTGACGGATTCGTCATCGGGTTTCTTGCGTGGGCCGTGGATGAAGCGGTCGCCTATTTTTCCAGATCGAAGTTGGCGCTGGTGGTTCCGGCGGCCGGCACATCGAATGTGAGCTTCGTCTTGATGTTGTAGCGCTCCGGGACGAGCTGCTTGGGCACCTTGGTGGAATCGGAGTTGTCCCCGGGATCACCGTCGTAGGCGGAGATCTTGACAATGTACTTTCCGGGAGCCGCGCCCTTGGTTTCCTTGGTCATGAGGCTGAGCGAATATTCGCCATTGGCGTCCGTTTTGCCATGCGCGCCGGCGCCGAGTCCTGTTTGATCGGGGGCCGGTTCAAAGAGGACCGTGGCGTTGGCGAGGGCTTTCTTGTCGAGCGTAACCTTGCCCGAGACATTGACAACGGAGTCGGCGCAACCGATGATGGCGACAGAGAAGGTCAAAAGCAAAAGATGCATGCGCATGAGGAGTCCTAAGAATAAAGGTCGATTAACCTAGAGAACCGCGACAGACGTGGCCGTCAGAGGAGGGCAGGCCGGCGCGAGCGGCCCGTTTTCGCTCGCGCCGCGCTTTCATCACGGAACGGCCAGGGCTTCGCCACCGCGGATCGTGGCAATGGCTCGATAAGTGGGGAGATCGATGCTGTCGTTGATGAATCGCACCGAGCCGTCGCCGAGGCAGAAGTTAGCGCCGCCGGAATGTTTGCTGCGGAAAGAATAGCGGTTGGGCCAATTCGCGTAGCCGGCGGACGGGGTGCCTTCCGGGCCGTCGTTGTAGTTCAGCGGTATGGCGCAGGTGGCAGTCACGTAATTGGGATAGCCCCAGCCGCCGCTATGCTGATCGTACATGTGTGTGCTTTCGCCGATCATAAGCGTATTGCTCACGCCGTCGGTGATCTGATTGAAGGTAATCCTACGGTTTCCGTCGCTGCGATAGAAGAAGCCGTTGCCAGCGTCAAGGCCATTGGTGTTGCCGTTGCCAGGGTCGGCGACCACGAAGCTGCCCCATGCCCAATTGGAACCGCATACGCCTCGATAGTTGGTGATCGACATGACAACACCGGGAATATTTCGCCAGTCGGTGTACGTCGGTTGGCCTTCCGTCGACGATGGGCACAGCAACATCGGAATGACGGTCTGAAATGCCGGCGCAGCGGAGCCCAGGGTTCCGAACGGTATGTTGTACTGCTTGGCCAACGGCTCCTGCTCGATGTACGGCAGGATGCGCGCGATCCAAGTGAAGGTCTGCGTGCCGGAATACGTCGAGTCCGTGCCCCAGTTAAAGGCGATGTTGATCGCATTCGCCGGCACACGCTTGTTCGTATCGTGATAATTATGCACGCCGATCCCGAGTTGCTTGAGGTTATTCGAGCAACTCATGCGAGCAGCAGCGGCCCTAACCTTTTGCACGGCCGGCAGGAGCAAGCCAATGAGAATTGCAATGATGGCAATCACCACAAGCAGCTCGATCAATGTGAACCCTTTTCGCGGTCGCGACAAAGACACGTTCCGCATCAAATAATCCCTTCATGAAACGGAAGAATAGAACAGAGAATGAATTGTTTGTACCACGATAACTCAGCACATTCAACGGTATTCCGTACTTCTCGAGGCCATTGCGAAGTTACTCCGTCTCGTTCTTTCTCAGGCGGCAAGGATGTCGGCGAACGCCGTTCCCCCGGTGATTGCGTAGAATCACCTCGATTTGATGCGCCAAGATTTTTTTCCTCGATTTT
>VGZI01000226.1 GCA_016872605.1 Planctomycetota bacterium | reverse complement strand
GGGCCTGATCGCGCAGGGCGCGTTGCTTGGCGACGTTGAGCCAGCCTTGCAGGTTCATGCCTGCGCGCGATTCCCGGGCCGAGGCGGCGGCGCTCGGGAAGAACGCCATCGTCAACGCCGCCAGCACCGCGATCAGCGAGATCACGACGAGCAGCTCGATTAGCGTATACCCGGGACGTTTTCGTTGCATGATCATGGGAGGGTCCCCTGTTGTTTAGCCGCGGGCCTCTGGCCGGCGCGGGCCAAAGGCCCGCGGCTAAACTACTCTAGCTTCAAATTGAAGCTGAATATGTCATCCGCCGACGGCACACCATCCTTGCCGAGCGACTGAACGACGGGCGTCACATAATTGGCGTTACCAGTACTTACGTCGCGAATCTGGTGGAATTCACCGTCGAATTTCTTGCCCAACGTAATGATGGGCGGCGGAAACGGCCATGCGGTGTTGTACCACCCCGCGTTCAGCAACGTTCCCGTGGAATCGACCGGGTCGGCGTGCTTTTTCGCGACGAGGCTGCGACCCGCCGGAGCCGCCTGGTTCACCACGGGAAAGCGCGCAAACAAGAGCGGCTTCCCCCAAGCGTCGACCAACTCCGGGACGCCGTCGCCATCGCTGTCGTTGACAGCGAATGCGAGTTGATCCTGCACGGCGACGCCGCCGTCGGAGCCGAGCGTCTTGAGCGCCATCAGCAAGCACGCCGACGACTGGCCCGGCCCGCCTGGCGTGGCGCCGATGGTCGCCTGATATTTCGCCCAATGCGACTTGGATCGACCGGCAGGAATGTACCGCGACACGATGCTGGGAGTCGTGTTCACCTCGGCATACGACTGGGGAAACGCCTCCGCGAGGCGAACCTTGATCCAGATGACGCGGGCTCGCGCCATGTCGCCCCCGGCCAACGCCACGACGGCCGGCGGGATGTCCACCTCAGTCTTGGCCGAGTCGATCACGGCTTTCTGACGCGTCTGAAGCAGCTTGAAAACGGTCTTGATCGTTTCCTCGGTGTTGTGCTGATAGCGCGAGCCGACCCACAGGTAAATGCCCGCGCCGGACAGCGCCGCCAGCACGGCGATGATGGCGATGACCACCAGCAGTTCCACGAGCGTGAAGCCGCCGCGGCGTCGCGTCTTGATGTTCGTCGTCATGGCCAACCTCATCAATTCCCGTGGAACTTGTCGTAAAAGTTGCTCAGATCGTCGGCGCCGCCGCCGGTCGACGTGCCGGGCGTCCAGGCGCCCCCCGGGCCGAACTGCCCGTCACGTCCCGCCGAGATGATCTGGAACAAATCCGGCAGATAGCCCTTGCCGGGCGAAGTAAAGTAGGGCTTCATGCCGAAGCTGTTGGCGGGCGCTACGGAGGCGGGCCCCGTGAAAAACGTCGTGTCGTAGTTTTTTCCGAATCGCCCCCCCGTCGGCGTGGCGACAAAACCACTGGAGCTGAAGTAGACGTACGGCTGCTGAGAGCCGAAAGGATCGGCGTAGGACGGGAACGGGCTGCCTGACCGATTGACAAGACGCCCCGTTTCGAAGCCCATGTAGTTTTTTCGATTCGTCGCTGGGTCCACGGGATTCACGGGATTGGTCGAGAACCCGCCCTGCAAGCCCGGTTGCGGGCCGCCAATCGGGGGCCCACCCAAAAAGAACACCAGGCACTGGTCCCCTTCGAGGATGATCCCTCCCGCCGGCATCGGCGTCGCCCCAGCCCAGGCGATATTCGTGACCGCGGGGAGCGACTTGAACATGGTCGTCAGAAATGCCAGCGAGGCGTCGTCCAGCGCATCGACGCGCTTCGTGGTGTAATCCTGCATGTTGGCGCGCAGGCGAATCTGCGACGGAGGGTAGCGCCCATACGCGACTTTGAAATTCTGCAACCCCGTAGAAATCTGCATAATGTCGTTGCGTGCCGTAACCTCGGGGCCTTTTCGCAAAAAGTACATGACGCCGGCCAGCGTCAGCCCAGCGAGGATGGCAATGATGCTGATCACGACCAATAGCTCGATGAGCGTAAAGCCCGAGCGCCGCTTCGATGCGTAAGATGAATGTCGAATCACGGCCAGCTCCTTCGCACGTTGACGTTTAGCCGCTCGCCTTTGGCGATCTTGGGTTCCACACTCACCCAAAGCGAGCGGCTAAACAACTGGTTCTTACTTCTTGCCACTGCCCGACAACCCGTCGAGCAATTCCAAGAGCGGCATGAACATCGCGATGACGATCGTGCCGACGATAAAACCGAGGATGACGATCATGATCGGTTCGAGCAAGCTGATCAGCGATTCCACGAGCACGTCGACTTCTTCGTCGTACACGTCGGCGATCTTGTTGAGCATCGTGTCCAGGTCGCCGGTTTCCTCGCCGACGTCGATCATGTTCACGACCATGTCGTCGACCAGCTTGCATTCTTTCAAGGGCGTGGCGATCGTCTCGCCTTCACGGATCGATTCATAAACCCGCTGGTACATTTCCTCGTAGACGGCATTCATGGCCGTCTCGCGCACAATCGAGAGTGCTTCCAAAATGGGCACGCCGGAACTGATGAGTGTTCCCAGCGTGCGCATGGTTCTGGCGATGATGGTTTTCTCGGCAATCATGCCTGCCACGGGTATTTGCAACATTAACTTGTCTAAGATGTAGTTCCCCGATTTGTTCAAGCGTATCAGCTTCAAGGTGACGAAAAAGCCGACCGGAGCGATGGGGATCACGTACCAATAACGCACGAACCAGCGCGACGTCGCAATGAGGAGTTCCGTCAAGTACGGCAGCTTCATCTTGAAGTCGGCGAAGATCTTTTCAAACTTCGGAATGATGAAAATCATGATAAACGTCAAGATGCCGACCGCGACCGCGACGACGACGCACGGATAAATCAGCGCGCCTTGCACCCGGCGGGCCAGGCTCATCGCCTTTTCCATGAACTCCGCTAAGCGCCGCAAGATGACTTCGAGCGCGCCGCCCGCCTCGCCGGCCCGGAGCATGTTGACGTAGAGCCGATCGAAGCAGCTCGGGTGCTTGCCGAACGCCTCGCTGAGCGTGCAGCCCGATTCGACATCATCAACGATGTCGATGAGGGCATTCTTGAGCACGCCCGGCTTCATCTGTCCTTCGAGAATCTTGAGACTGCGCAGAACCGGCAGACCGGCGTCCTGAAGGACCGAGAACTGGCGCGTGAAGGTGACGAGCTGCGCCTGGCTCACGCCGCCCAGCGTCAGCACTTTGGTCTTCTTGCTCTTCTCGGCCTGCTGGCTGCGTTTCTTTTCCTTCTTCTTGCTCGCGATCTCGGTGAGCTTGGTGACGAAGTAACCCATCGAGCGAATCTTTTGCTGGGCTTCTTCCTCGCTGCCCGCGTCGATGGTGTCCTTTATTTCGCCGCCAGTCGTGTCCATCGCTTCATATTGATAGGTCGGCATGTCGAAACTCCCTTGACGAAATCAGAGGTCTTGCATCGTAGGGACAAGCTGCCAGCTTGTCCCTAAGGCGTCCGGAAACCCGCGTGCACGGCACAAGCAGCCAGCTTGTCCCTACGAAATCATGGATTTAATCATCATCCAGCGCCGTTTCGCGCACGATTTCTTCGATGGTCGTGGAACCGTTGTAGATGGCCTGCAGACCGGCTTCACGCAGCGTTTCCATTCCGTGTTTCCTGCAGTTCTCGCGCAGTTGATCGGTCGAGGCGCCCGTGCTGATCATGTCGCGCAAGTCGTCGTTCATCTTGACGAGTTCAAAGATGCCGACACGGCCCTTGTGCCCGGTGTTGCTGCACCGATCGCAGCCTCGGCCATAATAGAATTTGTTCCCCGCCGGCACATCGGAGCGGCGCAAACCGAGTTCCAGGAGAATCTCCTCGCTCGGATCAAACTCGGTTCGGCAATCTTCGCAGATCTTTCGCACCAGGCGCTGGGCCAGAATGGCCTCGATGGTGGCCGTCAGGAGGAACGTCTCCAGGCCCATGTCGCGCAGACGCGTGATGGTGCCGGGCGCGTCGTTGGTGTGCAGCGTGCTGAACACCATGTGCCCGGTGAGGGCGGCCTGTACAGCAATCTGCGCCGTCTCCAAGTCGCGAATCTCGCCGACGAGGATAATGTCCGGATCTTGACGCAGAATGGAACGCAACGCCGCGGCGAAAGTCACGCCGATGTCCGAGTTGATCGGGACCTGGATGATGCCGTCGATGTCGTATTCGATGGGATCTTCGCAGGTGATAATCTTGTCGGTGACTTCGTTGAGCTCATTGAGCGCGGAGTAAAGCGTCGTCGTCTTTCCGGACCCTGTCGGTCCGGTGACGAGCGTGATGCCGTTGGGCTTGTGGATGATCTCGCGAAATTCGGCGAGCATCTTGGACTGCATTCCGACGCGGTTGAGGTCGAGGCCGACGTTGCCTCGATCGAGCACGCGGATGACGGAGCTTTCGCCGAACATGGTGGGCATAATGCTGACGCGCATGTCGACGCGGTTGCCGCCGACGTTGAGTTCGATGCGCCCGTCTTGAGGAAGTCGGCGCTCGGCGATGTCCAGGTTCGACATGACCTTGATGCGCGTGGCGATGGCGTTGGCCAGATGGCGCGGCGGCGGGACCATTTCGTACATGACCCCATCACAGCGGTAACGTAGCTTATATTCGTCCTCGAACGGCTCGAAATGAATGTCGCTGGCACGATCCTTGATCGCCAACAGCATGACCATGTTCAGCAGCTTGCGCACCGGGGCGGCATCCGCTTCTTCTATCAGCCGATCCAGATCGATGCTCGTCTCCAGACCCGCCGGGCCGTCGTCATCGTCATCCTGGTTCATGGCGGCGATGATGTCGACGATGCTCTCTTCCTTGCCCTGGTAGCAGCGCGTCATGACTTCCGCAATCGCCGACGGCAAAGCCAAGCAAGCCGTCACTTCTTTCAATCCTTGCATGTTGCGCAGATCGTCCAGGCCGGGGAGATTCATCGGATCGCCCATGGCTACATGAACAACGCCGTCTTTCGCCGTCAACGGCAGAACTTTGTAAACTGTCGCGACCATCTCCGGAATTGCGGCCAACGCTTCCTGCGTCGGCTTGAGTTCTTCAGCCCCGACGAACTTGATGCCGAACTGGTCGGCCAGCGCCTGCATGAGCTGCGTTTCGGTGATCAGGCCTTTGCTAACCGCAACCTGGCCGAGCGGCAGGGCCATGCTCTTGGCTTCATCGAGCAGTTCCCAAAGTTGAGCGTCGTCGATGAAGCCGAGGTCGACGAGGACCTGGCCGAGGCGTCGGCCCGTGGTGCGACTGCCGTGACCTGCCTGGACCGGCGCCGGCTTGTGCTTGCTCGCGGGGACGGCGGGTTTGTCGCCGGGCTTCTTCGGCGCAGCAGCGGGCTTCGCGGGCGGAGTCGCGGGCTTGCTCTGACCCGTCGGCGCGGCGGGCTTGGCGGGCGGCGCTCCCGGTTTGCCAGCGGCGGGCGGCGTCGCGCCCGGTTTCTGGGCGGGAACCCCAGGCTTCGGCGCAGGCTTCGACACCGGTATCCCGGGCTTCGGTCCACCCGTCGGCGTCGTCGCGGGTTTGCCGGGCGCCGGCGTCCCCCCGCTCGCGGGCTTGCCTAGCGGCGGCTTTCCCCCTTGACCCGCCGGCGCAGGTTTGCCCCCGTTGTTCGCCGGCGTTCCGGGAACAGGCTTCTTCGGCTGATTCGATTCGTTCGGTGTCGACATGGTCTGCTTCTTCACTCGCTACAGTTTGGACTCGGCCAATGCCTTGCCCCTCGAAGTTCTTTGCTCAGCGACGAACTCCACTCGAGCGGCGATCACGATCCCGGTCCCGATCGTCGTCATCCCGATCGTGCCGGCGATCACGCTCCGCTCGTTCGTCGTCGTGCTCGTCGAGCTTGCCTATCTCGGCGGAGCGGATACGATCGGCCAACTCCAACGGCTTCTGCGCTTTCAGCAGAATCTCTTCCTTTTCGCACAATCCTTCGCGCCAGAGCCGAAACAGCGTGTCATCCATGAGGAACATGCCGTCCTTCGCCCCGGTTTGAATCGACGAGTCGATGCGGTACGTCTTGTTTTCGCGGATGAGGTTCGAAATGGCGGGCGTCGTCACCATCATTTCATACGCCGCCACGACGCCTTCTCCCTTTTTCGGCAACAAAGTCTGGGACAACACGCCGATGAGAGCGACCGAGAGCTGCGTGCGAATCTGGTCCTGCTGGTCTTTGGGGAACACGTCGATGATGCGGTTGACGGTCGCGGAAGCGCTGTTGGTGTGCAGCGTGCCGAAGACGATGTGGCCCGTTTCAGCCGCTTCGATCGCGGCGTGAATCGTGTCGAGGTCGCGCATTTCGCCGACGAGGATGATATCGGGGGCCATGCGGAGGGCCCGGCGAATTCCTTCCTTGAAGGTCGGCACGTCCGTGCCGATCTCGCGCTGATTGATAAGGCACTTGTTGTGCTTGTGGAAATATTCGATCGGGTCTTCCAGCGTGATGATGTGACGATCGTAGTTGGCATTGATGAAGTTGATCATCGACGCCAGGCTGGTGGTTTTGCCCGAGCCGGTCGGGCCGGTGACCAGAAGTAGTCCGCGAGGCCGAATGATGAGTCGTTTGATGGCTTCGGGCATGCGGATTTGTTCAAACGAGAGGAATTCGCTGGGAATGCGCCGCATGACGATGCCGAGCGTGCCGCGTTGGCGAAAGATGGCCACGCGAAAGCGGACGCCGCCGGTGTACTCGATGGCGAAATCCGTGCCGCCGCACTCTTGCAGTTCCTGCTGACACCGGTCGGGCGTGATCGACTTCATGAGAGCGACCGTATCGTCGGCATCAAGCACCTTGGTTTCGATCAGCCGGTAGTGGCCGCCCTTCTTGATCGCCGGCTTGCTCCCCACGGTAATGAACAGGTCGGAGGCTTTGGCCTGAATGATGGTGTTAAGGAGTTTCTCCATCTGCGGCGCGGCGCCGCCTGGGATGAGGCCAGTTGCCGGGGTCGTTAGTCCTGTTGCCACCGTTGCGACTCCGTTTCGGAGAGAGGGAGAGAAATCACCTATTCGGGCGAACATTGAATCCGACTGACATGCACTCTGGGCGCGGCGCTTTTCTTCATTATTTAGGCTTCATCATTCACGTCAACAAAAACCGCAAACTTCCGGCTTTCCATACCAGGCCTTGCGTGAACGAATGCTCACTGGGTGGATCGACAACTCATTTGGCGGCGTCCATCAAAGCGAATCTCGGCTGCGTCCAGATCGCGGCTGGCGCAGCCATTCGCGAATGCACCTATCGGTTTGAACTGTGGGCCAACGAGCCGATATCAAATCGATACCAGCTTCGCCCTTGCTCGTCGCCTGCCCAATGAACCTGAGAATGAAACGCGATTTACGCACTTCGTACGGCTGTCACTCTTCAGCGTGGTGACAGATGCTCAGGACTTCTTCAACGGTGGTGATTCCCGCAACTGCTTTCAATGCACCATCTTCCAGCAATGTTCTCATGCCTGCCAAACGAGCCTGGCGACGGATGGCCTGCGAGGGTTCACGATTAAACGTCATCTCGCGGATGACGTTGCTCATGCGCATCATCTCATAGATTCCCTTGCGTCCGCGGTAGCCAGTATGATTACAGTTCGGGCATCCACGCCCACGTGCGAATGACGCTTGCGCCGCCTGTGCCGGCGTTAACCCAATCGCTTTGACTTCATGGGCCGGTGGCTTGTCCGGCTCCTTGCATTTCGGGCAAATGACCCGGACCAATCGCTGCGCCAACACGGCGATAACACTCGAGGCCGTGAGGAACGGCGCTACTCCGATATCATTCAAGCGTGTAATAGCGCTAGGCGCATCGTTCGTATGTAGTGTGCTAAAAACCAAGTGTCCTGTCAATGACGCCTGCACAGCAATGTCCGCAGTTTCTTGATCGCGGATTTCGCCGACGAGGATGATGTTGGGCGCCTGCCGCAACATTGAGCGGATAATACGCGGAAAGTCGAGCCCGATTTGGTGCTTGACTTCAACCTGGTTAATGCCAGGCAGGTAGTACTCAACTGGGTCTTCAGCCGTGATGATCTTACGATCAGGCCTGTTCAATTCGTTCAGCGCGGAATAAAGCGTCGTTGTCTTGCCCGAGCCCGTTGGACCTGTTACCAGGAAAATGCCATTGGGACGTTTGATGATGTTGAGGAAACGCTTGTAGTCATCCTCCATGAATCCGAGCTCTTTGACGTTCACCTGAATGTTGGCGCGATCCAAGATACGCATGACCACTGATTGGCCATGGTTCGTCGGTAGGACGCTGACGCGAAGGTCGAAGTGCTTGTTCTTCGACGTCATCTTGATACGGCCATCCTGGGGGCGTCTCTTTTCGGAGATGTCGATGCTCCCCATGATCTTGATGCGGGAAATCATCGGCGCCAGCAGCCGGCGCGGCGGGCTGTCGCGTTCCACGAGGACCCCGTCGATGCGGTAACGAACGCGAACACGATCCTCGAACGGCTCGATGTGGATGTCGCTGGCGCGCAAGCTGATCGCTTCCTGGATGATGAGGTTCACCAACTTGACGACGGGCGCTTCGTTTTCATCGGTAGCCGCATGGTCGATGGAGGTCTCGGCATTTTCGTTGAATACGATCTGGGTATCCGTGAATTCCGCGAGCACGGAGTCGACCGATTCCGTCTCGGTTTGCCCATAGTGCCGGTTGATGGCTGCGATGATCTGTTCTTTCGGCGCGAGGACCGGCTGAATGTCCTTGTTCAGAATGAACTGCAGCTTGGTCACCGTCTCGTAATCCGACGGGTCGCTCATGACGATCTGCAGCATGCCGCCTTCGTTCGACAGCGGAATAATGACGTTCTCGCGCGCGACCGACTCCGGCACCATTTCGATAATGGTCGGCGGGATAGTCATGTCGGTCAAATCAATCGATTTCAGACCCGACTGCTCGGCAATGGCGGCCATGATGTCTTCTTGCGTGACATAGCCGAGCTTGACGAGCGCATCCTGGAGTTTGGCGCCGGTTTGCTGTTGTAGGGTTTTTGCTTCTTCAATCTGATCGGGGCTCAAAAGCCCCTTCTTGATGAGAAGATCGGTAAAGTCGCCGCGACCTTTGGCCATGGGTCTATTCTCCTACGAATAGGCTCGTATTTCGTAAAAAACTCGGGGGGCGCCGGATACCACGCAGGGCGGTTCACACTACCTCAACATGTGCTGGAGGGGACGAAAGATCATGCGTTGGCTTGAAATGGTCGATGCGCATAACCCTCTGTCATTCCACGACCTGTTGCTTGTTAGTTTAGCAGGTGTACAGGCCTCTTCACAATCGAAAAGAAAAAAAAAGCGCAAGCGAGTTACATTAAGGCGTTGTAATGATGAACCCGTGCGTTTAGAATTGTTTTGGTCCCCATGCACGAGCGTTGGACCAGCGAATGAACGGCATTGCGCCGGCATTTCTGGCTCCGCGCAACAACCAGCGAGGCCACCATGCGACGATCCATTCCCCTTTTTGGGATCCTCGGCCTGCTGACCATGTTTTTCTTGGCCAGCCTGGGAACA
>VGZI01000225.1 GCA_016872605.1 Planctomycetota bacterium | reverse complement strand
CTTCGGAGAGCTCACGAGTGTCGTACACCGCCCCGGTCCCAATTTGCAAGTACGCAGCGCGTATGTTGCCGGTTTTCCCATCTACCGAAACATCCTTCTTGGGCAGAAATTTCCTTTTCATGGCCACGTCAATCTCTTTCTGTTCGGATGGCGCTATTGACAAGGATTCGAGACGATTCTTCCTAATACACGACGTCAATCGCGGCATGGGACCCGTAACATCGCCGCACGCGCGAACGCCCGGAGTCCGCTCGCAGGCCGATCTTGTCAGGATTTCGCAGTGTGGCCAGCACTTGAGTCTCCGTGATCTTTCGCTCCTTCATCCGTCTCAGTGCGTGCCCATCGAAAGCGACCACGGTTTTGCCGCACACCGGCTGATCAACCTCGATTTCTTTGACGACGGCCATTTGCACCGTCCGAGTGAATGTGGTTGCAGGAGAATTGTATCATCCATCATTTCGCGAAGCAGCTTGGCGCAGATCCGCACAGACGTACACAAAGAGCCGGCCGACCTGGATCGCGGCGACGCCATCCACGGGCCGATCGAGCACCAGGTAATCCAACCCCGGTTCGCAACATAGGCGGATGATGTCGTCCCTTGTCAACGGGCGGTCAAAATCGGTCTGATAGAATCGCCCAATCGCCTCCTTGTACCCCGGTGACAGCTGATGCTCGAATCGGCGGTAGCCGGCAAGCGCTGCCGGTCCCACGAGCGCCGCTCGCCGCTTGCCTTCCATCGCCATCTCGCGGCGAAACATGTAGTTGCCCGCCTGCCACCAGTCGAAGTAGCTTTTCGCGTGCAGGTCGATCCAAACGTAATCGAGGCAAGCAAGATTGCAGTACACCGTCGGTAGCGGCGCGTCGGCGTCCCGGCTTTTGGTCAGCACTGCTCGCGCTTGCTGGATATCGGCACGATATTCCGTGCAACGTTCGCGATAGAAATCGGTTTCGGGGAATGCGAACCAGAAGCCGTGCGACGCCAAAAAGATGCCGCCGCCCGCGAGCGCCATGGTGACGCCGGGAAGCTCGCCCCGGCTGGCGAGGAACCAGGTCAGCGCAACCGCGGCGATGCCGAACACGATCGGCCCGAGGTTGCGAATCATGATCTCGACCGCATCGCGCACCTCCGCGTGACGATTCACCAGGTCACCATATCCGCGCGCCAAGAGAGCGAACTTGTACAATCCCCAGCCGACCGCACCAAGGATCAACGCCGCTTGCACGCTCTGGATCAGCCAATCGGCATGATTCGGCTCCTTGCCCAGACCGCGAAGAATAACGGCGAGCAATGGCCAAAGCAGCACAGGCAGTCCGAACTCCTGCGCCAGGCCGTCGATGCAGCAGAGGTACGCGAGCAATCCGCCCGAGCACGCAGCGCAAGCAAGTGCGTCTTTGGAAATTGCTTGCGCTGCGTGTTCCAAAGCGAGTTCCACGACAAACGCCAGATGAAGAAACGACGCCATCCACAATGCGCGATACGGTTGGCCTTGCAATAACAACGCGTACGGCAACTGCTCCGCCAGCACCGCGCCGACCGCGCCGGCTATCGTCACGATCGCGAGCACGGTCAGGAATCGCGCTTTTTCCGCATCGACCGACCAGTATCGCCAGATCATTACGCCCAGGATCACAAGTTGAAACGCCAAACCCAGCCAGTCGGCCCGGTCCCACAGCGACGGAAAGTTGAAGGGGCTGGCCTGCATGATCGCTTCGCGCCACTCGGCGTCCATCGCACCGAACACGCGTTTGCCGATTGATTCGACGGCCAGAACTACGGCCGCCGCAGCGATCGCGCTCCCCGCCAGGCCGAGAAACGCGTACACGCCAAGGTGCTTCCACGCGTGATACCCGGTCCACACGAGCAACCCGCCGAACGCCATCAAGGGATGCAATCCGATGGCAGCAACAATCGCCAAAAGCGACATAACGGGCCGGTCGCGCAGCAGAGCGTCGAGGCCCAGAAGCACGAAGCCGCAGGCGAACATACGTGGTGTCACGAAATTTTCCTGCACAAACAACACGTGATGCCCGCCGTAGTTGATCGGTACCGCCATGCAGTAGAACAGCGCCAGCGTCGCGGCGAAGGGATTCGGCACAAGCGCGTTCACGATGCGCAGCATGCCGAAAATCAGCAGCGACTTGCCGAGGACGAACAGCATGAAGAAAGCCGTGTGAATGCCGAGCAGTTGCACGACGGGCGCTGCCAGCCGGGAGAAGAGCGAGTAGTCGTCCTGCGAGCCGTAGCGGAAGAAGAGATCGTCGGCATAGGCGCCGTTTTCGAAGCGATTGAGCACCTGGCCGCTGTACAAACGCGAATCATGCGTGATGCCCGCGTACGGCTGAGCGAGAGCGTTGATCGCAAGCAGAACCGCAAATAATGCCCAAGGATTCCCTGCCAGATTGGTGAGAGATTCCGAGGCGCGCGTGATCAACGACGACAACGAAGTTTGGTTCATGGCCAGGGGAGGGAAAGAGTTCGGGGATCCTGGCACAAGCATAGGTCAGAAAATTGCAGACTGCAGATTTCAGATTGCAGATTTCAGCGTGCTTTCTGGTCTCTCACTGCAATCTGAAATCTGCAATTGGTCGCCGAACAAGTAGATCATTCCGCCCATCAGGCTCACCGCGACGCCCGTCGTGAACCACAAGAACGCCAGGGTCAACGCCGACGTTTCGTCGATACCGAGCGGCATCAGGAACAGCACCGTCGCTCCCTCGCGCACCCCCATGCCGTTCAGGCTGATCGGCAACAGCATTAGCAGCGACACCATCGGCACCAGCACGAAGTAGTACGCGATCGGCACGTCGAGTCCCAGGCCAATGCCAAGGCACCACACCAGCAACACTGCAATCGCCTGTACGAGGATCGACAGGGAGCTCGCCTCGATCAGCGTTGCCGGCGACCGGAGCGACCGCACGAATTCGGCGAGCTGCTCGCGTTGTTCGTCCGATAGCCAACTCCAGGTTCGCATGATCGGCACGCACGCTAACCCGAGTACCGCCGCCCCTGCCACGCTCCAAACGCTGACGATGACCCACGTCGGCAACTCGATCGGCGCGATCAGTACGCCGACGCACGCCGTCGCGATCAGGATCAACAACCCGTTGACCCGTTCCAGAAACACGCTGGCGATCGCGGGCCATTTTCGGCCTGAATCGTTGTTCAGATACCAGACGCGCATCACGTCGCCGCCCACCAGCGTCGGCAACGCCAGGCTGAAAAACATGCCGATGAAAGAGAACGCGCAATACTGCGGCAATGTCTGCTCGAAGCCCAAATCCCGAGCATACACCTGCCAACGCCGAGCGCTGACGATGGTTGCCAGCACGTAAAGCCCGACTGCGGCGAGCCACAAGTCGACGCGCAGCCGCGCAAACTTGTCCGCCACGTCGCTCCAATCGACGCGCCAGGCAATCAGAGTCAGCAACGTCGCGCTGACGACAATTCGAATGACGTTCCGCACGCGCAAGTGTACGTCAAGTTTCGGAAAAAAAAACGCAGAGTGCGCAAAGAACGCGGAGAGCAGTAGCTCAAATTCTCTCCGCGTTCTCTGCGCACTCTGCGTTTCATCTTCAGGCGTCGGGGGTGTAATTCGAGTTACTGGCGTTCGCCGCTGTCGAATGCCGCGCACAGACACCAGGCGACGGCAACTTGCCAAACCGCCACGCCGCCGACCATCGCCAGGCACAAAAACGAGATCGGGATGCCGACGAGCCCGCCGACGAACATCGCGCGGATGAGAGAAGCTCGAATTCGAGGATGCGTTCCGACAAAAAGCGGAGCGAACGTGATGGCACAACCAGCCAGGCCCGCCGCCAAAGTGTAGCCGGTCTGCGACAGGACAAGACCCACCGCCGCAGCGTACCCGACCGGCGACAGGCACACCGTCAGCAGCGTTTGCCACCACGAAATCCCGCAAGCCCGACACCACGGCAACAAGACGAGCAGGCCAAAGAAAATCCCCGGACCAAGATAGAACACGTACGGATGGTTAACCTGCCAGGTCGCAACGGTGGAAAGGAGGCCCGAGAAGATCGCCAGACCCGCAATGCTCCCGCTGTGATCCGGGCTGGCGATGCTCGGCACGGCATCGGCGTAATACCGCGCCAGCTCGATAAAGCGCGGCAAGTCGAGCAACGTGCGCCGACAGATGTGCTCAGATGCGGCCATGTCGGTGCAACCGCAAATGCTCGCCGCGGTTAACGGGAGTCGGACGTGCGTTTCCGTTCCGAGAAGTGCAAAGATGTTGGTGCTTCATTCTTGGAAAAATGAGCTTTTTCCTTGCCCAGCCGGCCGGAATTCATTAACATACTCTCATCCCGGAATTCATTAACATACTCTCATCTCTCTTTTGCCCGGTCTACTCTTCTGAAAAAATGGTGAATGACGGCATCCCAGGGCTGTGTTTTTTTTATCTGTTCTTTTCTTGAGGTAGTGTCATGAGATCCCGAACGCGAGCTGGATTTACGTTGATCGAGTTGCTGGTGGTGATCGCCATCATCGCCATTCTGATTGGGCTCCTGTTACCCGCCGTTCAGAAGGTTCGCGCGGCGTCGGCGCGAATGGCGTGCTCCAACAATGTCAAGCAGTTGGCGTTGGCGGTGCACAACTTCCACGACTCCAACAAGAAGTTCCCCGTTGCCGTGGGCAATCCCACGTTCTACGGCGGCGGCTCGTGGCTCGGCGCCGTCGCGCCGTTTCTCGAACTGACCAAAAGTTCGACCATCGCCACCATCGTCTCGGCAACCATCTGTCCCGTCGATGTCAACAACAACAGCCGAGTCGCGTTCGGCTATTCGCTGACCAGCTATGTCGCCATTGCGGGTAACGACACGCGGGGCCAAAACGGCATCATCAACATGGCCGGCACCCAATATGTCACCATGGACAAAGTCACGGACGGCCTGAGCAACACGCTATTGATCGGCGAGCGGCTACCGACCTACGATGGCTATTGGGGATGGACATTTTCTTACGCCACCTTTGACGTCGCCACGTATTGCATCGCCGGCACGTTCGCTCCCCAATCGATGGCCGCAATCAAGGGTTCCTACTTGCTCGCCAATTTGTATTCGCTTCATCCCGATGGCGCCAACTTCGCGCTCGGCGATGGATCGGTCAAGTATATCGTCTATAGCGCTTCGGCCGTTACCGTTCCCATGGCTTCCCGTAATGGCGGCGAGTCGTTTGACGCCTCTCAGATTCCGTAATGTTCCGCAACAGACGCCGCGAGTTGAGACCCGTCTCGGCTCGCGGCATTTTTTCGCGCATTCAGTCAACGCAGAGGAACCCATGAAAAAGTCGCTCATTGGCGTGGCACTACTGTTGCTCGTGCTCACCCTTGTCGGTTGTGGTGGACCACCGAGGGTCAATGTCCGAGGCAAGGTGACCTACGGCGCCAAAACCATGAAATATGGCGAAGTCGTTTTCTTCGGCAGCGACGGCGTTCCGAAAACTTCCAAGATCGACAAAGACGGCAACTACGAAATCACCGACCTCGCCGGCGGGGAAGTGAAAATCGCCGTTCGCAGCGTCAACCCGAAGGAAGTGCCGAGTGGTGATCGCAAAGGGCCCAATCCAGAAGATGTCAAGAACTGGTTCTACATCTCGCCGGCCTATGCCGATGTCAACACGTCCGGCTTGACGCTCACCGTGACAGCGAAAGACACCGAGCACAACATCCAGTTGACCGCGAAGAAGTAAGCAACACGAGCCGGTAGCGTTGGGCTGTCACCCACGCTGCCGGCTCGTTCATTCCCGTCTCGCGTCGTCATTATCCAACCAGTTCACGCATCGCCTGAGCGTGATCCTCGACCAGGTACTGCGGCCGGCCGTTGAGGTCGGTGATCGTCGTGCGGTTCACGTCGATGCCAAGGTTGTGGAACAGCGTCGCGTACAGCTCGCCGAACGTCACCGGACGGCGCGTCGCCTCGCCGGCGATGCGGTCGGTGGCGCCGATCACCTGCCCCGTGCGCATGCCGCCGCCGGCCAACAACGCACAGTTGACCTGAGGCCAATGGTCGCGGCCCACTTGCGCGCTAATCCGCGGCGTGCGGCCAAATTCGCCCATGATGATCACCGTGCAATCGTCCGACAGGCCGCGCACGTGCAGGTCCTCGACGAGAGCACTGACGCAGTTGTCGAAGATTGGGAAGTCTTCTTCTTCGCGGACGAAGATGTAGTTGTTGGCTCGCCCCTCCGCATTGAGGCCGCCGTGCCAATCCCATTTGCTGTAGTTGAGCGTGACGACGCGAGCGCCGGCTTCGACGAGTCGGCGGGCCATGAGTAGACTCTGCGGCACGCGCGGCGCACCGTTGCCATCCATCATGATGCGCGGATCACCCGTGCCATAACGAGCGACAATGCGCGGGTCTTCGCGCGAGAGGTCAAGCGCTTCGGCCAGGCGCGACGATGTCAAGAGTCCGAACGCTTGCTGCGTGAAATGGTCCATGCCCTGGACCGTTCCGCTGGCGTCGACTTCGCGGCGCATGCTGTCGAAGCTGCGCAAGAGCGTCCGGCGGTCGGCCAATCGGTCGACGTTGATTCCTTGCAGGATCATATCGTTGCGCGACGGACCCATGGGGCGGAACGGCGCCATCGAGGTACCGAGGAAGCCGGGGCCGGGCTCGTTGTACGGACCATGAGTCGTGGTGTAGCACAGGCTGATGAACGGCGGCGTCGCCGGATCGACCGGGCCCTGCACGCGCGACACCATCGAGCCGAACTGCGGCCAACCGCCGTTGGGCGTCGGCCGGCGCGGATGATGCCCGTGGAAGACCTGCTGAGCGTCGTGGTCGGCCTGATTGCCCACCAGCGAGCGCACGAC
Organism: Planctomycetota bacterium; assembly: GCA_016872605.1. Classification (GTDB taxonomy): domain Bacteria; phylum Planctomycetota; class Planctomycetia; order Gemmatales; family Gemmataceae; genus SIAQ01. The sequence goes on along the minus strand of VGZI01000225.1, from coordinate 2,722 downwards.
GACAAGCCGATCCATCATGCTTGCCAGTTTCGGAAAAGCCTCGCAAATCTGAATACCGTTGACGTTGGTCGCGATCGGCCGCCAGGGTCCGGCGATCTCGCGCGGCGCCTCCGGCTTCAAGTCGAACATGTCCTGATGCGGCGGCCCGCCGACGAGGTAGATCAAGATCACCGACTTCCGCGACGACCGCACCCCCGCTTGCTCCTCCGCTTTCAGCAGCGTTGGCAACGCCAACCCCGCCACGCCCAATCCGCCGATCTGCAAAAAACTTCGCCGCGACAACCGATGCGGCCTGGCCGGCTGAGCATCTCGATTCATGGATTCGCTCCAGGTAGAGGAAGGCATGGGGGGGGGTAGGCTCGCCTCCTATCTTATCGTGCGATCCGCCGACAAAAAAGCACAAACTTTCGGATTTGTCCCAGATCGGCGTGGAAAACAAATGCGAATCATGAAAGCGCGAAATGACGAAAGCACGAAAACCCACACCGCTAGTCACGCCGAACTGCGGACGCGCAGGTCATTCAGGTGCGGGACGGTGGCGAACGGTTGGGCGAGTGATGCGATTGATTCGCCCAGTTGCGGAATCTCGGCTTCATGCATGCGGCCCAAACTTTTGTCGTTACCCAGGACGAGGTAGCCGATCTTGGCAGGGTCGAGCATCATCAGTCGGCAGCAGGTGGCGTCGACGGCGACGAGGTCCTGGCCCATGACCAGGGCGCCGAATGGCTTCGCCTCGCCGTTGAGCGGGCCGTCCCCCTCCATGCCGATGATGCCGTCGACAATGGCCAGGTGCGGCGTGCGGGTCAGGGCGATGTCGACGATGCTGTTGTGAATGCCGCGCCAGTGCAGCTCATTTTTCGGCCAGCCGTAGTAAATGCCAGGAAGGGTGCCGAAGAGGTTTTTCAGCGCGAGGGTGGCGCCGGCCCAGTGGTGCGTCTTGAGCTTGGGCAGCGAGATGAGCACGTCGGCCGACACGATGGTCCGCGATAGATAGAGGAACTCCAGGCCCGTGAGTTGGCCGATGTTCGGGCATTTGACCGGCTCGTCGTGGTTGATATCGACGAAGCGGACGCCATGCTTTTCGAGCACCTCGCCCAGCCCGCTCTCGGCGACCAGGTATTCGACGTTGCGCCAGTGCCCCGGCCCCTCGGCGACGATGATCTCGGCCGCGCCTTCGCGTTTGCACAGCTCGATGACCGCGCCGACCACGCGCGGATCGGTGTTGATCACTTTGTCGCGATGCCATTCCACCAGGTTCGGCTTCAGGACGACACGCTTGCCCTTGAGTGGAACCGTGACGCGAAAATGCTCATATTGCTTCTGCATGATGCCAGCGAGGTCGGCGTCATAGCTCTCGGCTCGTGCGACGTGTACCGCGGAATTCTTGGGCGGCGAGCGCAGCAGGCTGACGGCGCCAAGGATGAACCGGCGGTACCAACCGCCGATCCAGTCGAAGAATGACGGCTGGCGATCGCCGATGGTCAAGGCGCCAAGGTCACTCTTGGCGACCTGCTCCGGCAGACGGAAGACGTTGCGATTCTCGACGCCGAGCGCGAGGACCATCAGGGCCTGGCGGTAGCAGTTCGGTTTCAGCCAGCCGGTGCGTCGGCGTTTTTCGGCGGCGGCGAGGATGTGCGCGTCGATCTCAAGCAGCCTGGCGTCGATACTCGGCAAGCGGCGATACAGATCGAGGGCGATCTTGGTCCAGCATAGGTGCTCGATGTCGTCGGTGTTGAGCTGTTCCAGTAGATAGCTGACAGCGGCGGCGACGCGCTCGGTACCTAACTCGCTCTGCGAGACGGTCCCCATGGTAGGCGTCTGGCTCCGCGAGACGGATTCGTCTCGCGGAGCGAGACGGCTATTTTGGAGCGCCAGCAGCAGCATCGCCGTGGGGCCGGGGATGGGGTCAGTCATCTTGCCGAGGATGAGCCGATTGCCGTAGTTGATGCCGCCGGTGTCCATGGCGCGATCGAGGAGCATGTGTATGCCCTCCTGGACGCGCGGATGTTCGGCTTGACCGACGAAACGCAGGGCGAGGACGGCCCAGGCAGTCGGCTCAACCCATGAGAAGTTCTTCTCCGCCCACGGCCAGCCGACCAAATTCAGATCGATGTCGTGCAGTTCGCCGGCTTCGGGCTGATCCGGAACGCGGCCACGGATGCCGAGCAAGTAGCTGATTGTGACGGCTTGCGGCGTAGCACTGCCTGCTACGCCGCAAGCGGCTTGGGTGAACAGCACCAGCGCCGTCGGCCAGATCGCCTCCTCGCGGCCGTCGAGCGGACGATAGCTGCCGTCGTCGTTGGCATGCTGTTCGATGAAAGCTCGCGTCATTGCGATGTGGTCGGCAAACCGTGTCGGGTCGAGCGAGAGAGCGAGCAAGGCGAAACAACTCGGTTCGAGCTGCGGCGTCTGCCCCGGCGCGTAGCCCCAGCCGCCGGATGGGTGCATGGATTCGGCGAGAGATTCGAGATGCGCGGCGTAGGAGTTCACGAGTGCGCTGCCGTTGGTTGGTTTAGCCGCTCGCCTTTGACGAGCGTGGCTTTCGCGCTCGCCAAAGGCGAGCGGCTAAACATGCCTACCCTAATCCGATTGTAGTACATAAATCAACACGAAGCCTCGAACGCGTTCGCTGCCGTTTTCCCATCATCCCGCGCAAACTCGGTGCGACCGCTACAGGCAGGCAAACCCACGAGTATCTAGATGACCATTTCACAAATCGCTT
>VGZI01000224.1 GCA_016872605.1 Planctomycetota bacterium | reverse complement strand
GGTTTACACCCAGGGGGTCGGGGGTTCGAAACCCTCAGCGCCCAGTTGCGCTTTCTTATTTCGAAACCTTTTCTACGAACGCGAACAGCGCCGCGGTGGCGGCGTCGTCCTGCCTGCCAAGGTCGACGTTGATCTTGGTGTGCGTCGTCTCCTTCGCGCCGAAGAGCGTGACGGGCACGTCCGCCCCTTTCAGCACGTTGCCCAGGCGCTGAGCTTGTGCGGTCACGTCGGGATGGCCGGCGACGTACAGAAGCAGGAACGGCGGGATGCCCTTGTCCTTGGCGACGTGCGTCACCGCCGAAAAGGCTTTGTGCTTGACCGGGTCGTTGCCGAACTTGATGCGATGGCCGAACTTCGGCAGCGACAGACCATGCACTCGGCAACGCGTCTCCGCCACTTCGATCATCGCTGGGATGTCATAGGTGTCGCCATCGACCGGGACGCAGCCCTTGATGATGGCGAACGATAGCCCCTCTTCCTTCAACCAGCGTTCATCGGTGCAGATTAGCGCGGCAAGCTGCGCCCCTGCCGAATGCCCCATAATCAAAAGTCGCTTCGGATCGCCGCCGTGCTCGGCGATATGTTCGTGCACCCAACGGATCGCCTTCGCGACATCGCGCGTCAATGTCTCCATGTCGACCTTGGGCAGCAACCGATAGTTGATGGAAACAAGGACGAATCCCTTCGCCGTGAACACCTTGGGCTTGTCATACACATCGGCCTTATCCCCCGCCTGCCACCCGCCGCCGTGAATCCAGACGACCACCGGCAACTCTTTGGCCTTGGCCGGCGCATACACATCGAGTGTCTGCAGCTTGTCCGCGTTCTTGACGTAGGGGATGCCGCGTGTCAGTTCCTGGGCGTCGGCGGAGGTCACGGCGACGGAGGCAATGAGAAAGCTGAGGATGTACTTCATTGTGGTGCTCCCGGAGAGTTGTCGGACCGTTGGAATTGACAGGTTACGGATAGCCGTTTGCAACGGCGATGCCGCTCTGGAAAAACACGGCGGGAGCACGGGGAATCAAGAAGAACTCAGCGATTGCTGCAATGTTGCGATCTTGTCAACATTCGGCCGGGCCAACTGCAGAAGCACCTTGCCGTCGCGCAGATACACCAAGTTGGGCCAAAGCTTGACGTGGAACGATCGGCCCAACGGCTGCCCCGGACCATCATAGATCTTGATGTGCATTACGCTGGGAAACTGATTCAACAGACGCTGCAATTCCAGCTGGATCACCTGGCAATGTGGGCACCACGGAGCACCGAACTCAAGCAACACCGGCCCGGCGATTGCGTCAATCTCCGGCCGCGTCGGTTCGACATCCGCATAGTCGGCAGTGAACGGCATCTACTGCAATCCTGTCTTCGTTTCGCGGTCGCATGGCGCGATGTGAGCGATGAGCAAAGAGCCATCAATCCTCACTCCGCAATCGTTAACCGCTGCTTCGCCATGACCGCTGCACGCACAATTGTTCGCCCATCCGGAAAGCGCGCCTCGACGTCAACCGCCTCGACATCGTTCAGCCCGAAATGACAATACGCGACCTGGCCGCTGGCGTAACCGTAACCGGTGGTCACTTCCTGGAAGCCGAGCAGTATCTTCGTGCCGGCGCGGTAGATCTTGACCTGGGCGCCGATGCCCATGCGGTTCATCTTCTTGCCGACGACATGCACATCCAGCCAGTTTTTCTTGGGCGATTGATTATGCATGAGCCGGCAATGATTGCCCTGAAACCAGTTGACGAGGAACAGATCGATTCGGCCATCGCCGTCGAAGTCGAGGGACGGGCCGGCGGGGAAGTAGACCATGGCCGGGCTACCTTCGGGCTTGGGAACTGGAATAAAGGGCATCGGCGCTTTGAACTGAGGAAGCCCATCCTTGATCCCCAGGTTGCGATAAATCAGCGGTGTAATACTGCCCTTGTCATCGAGCCAGGCGGCCGAAGTGTAGATGTCGGGCAGACCGTCGTTGTCGAAATCCTGTACCTCGACGTGCGGGCAGCGAACCGGGACGGTCTCGCCGAGGCCGACTTCTGTTGTCACATCGCGGAATTGCGGGATGCCGTCCTTGAGCCCGCCGTTGATGAAAACTTTATTTCGCGCCTGCGTGCAATGAACCGTGACGACCAGGTCGAGCAGGCCATCATTGTTAAGGTCCGCGAAATGAGCGCCGCACGGCCAATCTTCGTTCTTCAACTTTCCGAGAACGGGCCAGGTGAAGACCTGCCGCAACTCGACCGCCTCGCGGTACGTCGTCTTGCCGTCCTTGACCTGGCTGAGGAAAAGCCGATTGGAGTGCGGCACGAAGAAGTCAGGCCGACCATCGCCGTTGAGATCGGCGACCGCGAGTCCCAGGCCGTAGATGTCCTCGGGCAGGCCGACTTCGGTCGTCACGTCCTTGAACTTCATGTCGCCGAGATTGCGAAAGAGTCGGCAGCTTGGGCCCTTGATGAACTTGTCCTCGACGACGAAAAGATCGAGCAGCCCATCACCGTCGTAATCAAAGACGCCGATGTTGCGTGCGGTGCCGATCCGCTTGGGGCAGGCGCCACTCGCTTCAGAGACGTCGGAGAACTTGCCGCTGTCGTTTTTGAAGAGGTTCGAGTAGCGTAGCTGAGCCGACTTCTGCGGATCGAGCGTCTTGTTCGATTTGCCCTTGGTGTTGTTGGCCGCATAAAGATCGAGGTTGCCGGAGTTGCGCAGGTCGGCGAAGACGGCGCCGGAGGTTCGCCCATAGTAGCTGACAACCGGCTGATCGACGGCCTCGAACTTGCCGTTGCCAAGATTACGGAAGAGATAATTGCGCACCGGCCCCTTCGCCGGCTTGTACTCGGAGTCGGGCCGATCGCAGAACCCGCCGACGTAGATATCGACCTTGCCATCGCCATCGAAATCGCCGACGGCAGCGCCATGCCCCATGATGCCGGCGAGCGGTTCGTATAGGCCGGCGGATTTGGTGACATCGCGGAAGATGATCTGGGCGTGGCTGGTGCTGACGAGCAGCGGGCAGGCGAGGATGAAGGTGAGCATGGCGAGGTAGATTCTCATTTCGTGCCCTTCCAAAGTTTGAGGCTGGCGGCAGTGCATGCGCTGTTATGATACGACATCAGTCAAAGCGGGAGGATGGACCATGAGCTTTCGGGGTACTGTTGCGAATGGAACGATCGTTCTCGACAACGGAGTACAACTTCCGAACGGCGCTCGCGTCGAGGTCGTTGTGAAATCCGAGCAGGCGGACTCCGAGTCGAGCCTGGGCGGGCTGCTCGAGTAGGCCGGCGCGGTGCAGGACTTGTCGCCCGACATGGCTCGAAACCACGACCATTACCTCCACGGAGCGCCCAAGAAATGAATCTGGTCTTCGCCGACACGTTCTATTTCTTCGCGTTACTGAGCGACAAGGATGAAGCCCACGAAAAAGCTGTCGAATGGAGCAAGGCCTATCGCGGCCGGTTGGTGACGTCGGAATGGGTTCTGCTTGAGTTGGCCGATGGATTGACATCGCCCAAGCAGCGAAGTTTGTTTCCCAAGGTCCGAAAAAAGTTGCTGACGGAGACACAGTATCAGGTCGTGACGTTTGAGTTGGCGGCGTATGAGCAGGGCCTCGCCCTCTACGGAGGTCGGCCCGACAAGGATTGGTCGTTGACCGATTGCATTTTTTTCGTCGTGATGAACCGCGTTGGCATCACGGACGCGCTGACGCGCGACCATCATTTCGACCAAGCGGGGTTTGTGGCGCTACTCAAGTAAGGGAAAGTAGCTAATCGCATGGCCCGCGACAAAAACACCAATCTGCCCGCCGTCATCGAAATCGCGGGCAGCGCCGTGCCGGCGAGCTGCTCGTGTAACGCGGCCGAAAGCCCACCGCAGATCTTTGTTCCCGAAGTCGCCTTTACACCGAGGGCTCGGCATAGTACAAACGACGCCGATGAAACGCTTCGCATGGATTGCGGGCGTGACGAATTCATGGAGGATGCCGACTGTGTCAATGGTTGTAGAACTGATCGTGTTGATTGCCACGCTGCTCGGTTTGGCCGTGGGCGCGTGTTCGATTTACTGGGCGTGCGTGAAGCCGTGCGCTCGGCGGGCGGCGTGGGGGCGGTGGCTTTGCGTCGCGACGCTGGTTTGTCTGGGCGGCACGGCTCTGTTCGCAGCCATGACCCATGCGGAAGGTCTTGCGCTGTTGGGCCTCGTGTCGGGGTTGCTCATGGTCGGCATGCTCTGGGAAATCCCGGCCGTTGCCGTATCAGAACGACTGACAGGCCCGCCGCGCAAGCAAGACTCGCTTTCATTTTCCGCCAATCTCCTCTTGCGGCGACATCTCGCGAAGTTATAATCCTCTCTTCAGGCACGCACGGAGTGCGCGCCGATCACGGCACGGAGGCACGCCATGAGCACGACGCTCAACATCTTCGACGCACTGCTTACCCACGCTCGCCGGCTTTTCTTCATGGGCCGATTCACCGAGGCCCTCGTTCCACTCACCAAGCTGTGGAACTTTCGCAACTTGCCGCGCGACGTCAACGAAGAGGCGCAATCGCTCTTCGCCGAGATTCATCTGCATCAGAAAAACTACAAGCAAGCGCGGCGCCACCTGACGGCATTGATCGCCCTGCGCCCGAGCAAGGCGGAGTACTGCTACCTGATGGCGACGGCTATTGACGAGGATCAGGAAGCCGACGGCTCGCGAGCCGAGATGTATTACGCGCGAGCCGTTCAGCTCGACGGCACCGACACGACCTATCGACTCGATTTCGCTTCGTACTTGTTCAAGATCGGCAAAGTAAAGGCAGCGCTGACCCACCTGCGCCGCGCGTTTGGGCTCGCCCTGACGAATGCCGAGATCGTGCGCCGCGTCGCGGAAATCCTCAGGCGCGAGGGGCGTCACGAGGAAGCCACCGCCAAGCTGCGGGCGGCGCTCTTTCACAACCACGGCAACAATGAGTTTCGCCGAATCTGGCAAGAACATCAGTTCGCGATGATACATGAAAATCAGCGAGCGCGCACGTGCGACTCAACGCCGACGGAAGACGTGTGCGTAATTCTGCCGTTCACGCCGGGACCGCAGCGAGGGAAGTACACTCACCTGGGAGAGAAGACAATTCGGCTCGACGCGGCACAGCCCTTGGACGAGCCAAAGCGAAAGGAACCGTTGCCGGAGCGTCGTCCACCGCGAAAGGGATAAGCGATGTTTACGTTTAGCGTTCGGGAGGCGCGATCCGAACGCCAAACGAAATGCGGAGTTGTTTACAGATCTTTCGCCGGCGGCACGGGGAGCGGAGGAACCGGGCGCGGGCCACCGCCGGGGCCGAAGAACGGCTGATTGATCTGCTGGGAGAACGATTCGATCGACAGTTCCTGCGTGCCGACCACCTCGCCATTCTTGTTCACCGTGTACGCTACGCCAAACTCGATCCCGAAGGTCGTGCCGGTCTTGACGGAGAAGTTCTTCGGCGCGATGCGAAGGACCGGGCTGTCGCCAGGGACGATCTTGCCGCCGACCTTCTTGGGCGGCAGCTTGAGAGGCGGCGGGTCGCGGCGCGGGTCGTTGTTCACAATCGTGTAAGCGCCGTCCGTGATTGTTGTCTTGAAGTGGACACGCATCGTATTCGAGTCGGTCAGCCAGGTCACGTACATCAAATCCTTGCGTTCGCGCGGCCCGGTCGGGGCCTTGCCGCTGAGCGCTTTTTCGCCGGCGGTCTTCATCGCGTGGTCGATCGTCTTCTGCTGTTTGGCGATGTGCTCGGCGTACTTGTCCTTGACGAGCTTGATCACATCGACGACTTTGAGCGGGTAATCTTTCGTGGCGTCGAGGACGCGAAAGCTGGTGCCGACGAAGCTGTCATTGGCAGGGCTGCCACGGCCGTTGTTCACTTCGACTTCAACGAGCGCGTAAGATTGCGTGACGGCCCAGGGAAGGACCGACTTCGGGTTGGCCATGTTGAGGGAGGCATAGACGACTTTTTCGCCGTTGTTGCCGACCGGAACCTGAAGATTGCGGATGAGCGGATTGTCCTGCGTCGGCACGTAGACCCAGCGGTAGCTATTGCCGCCGGCGGAGAAGACGAGCTGGTCCGCGGGGCCGGAGCGTCCTTCGGTGCTCAGGATCGGCTGCCCGTCGGTGAGCAGAATGCCGATCTCCTTGCCTTGAAGCGGGACTTGTTTGCGACTGGGGAAATAGCTCTTGCGGTCCTTGATGACGTCTTGGGCGTTCGCAGCGCCGACGCTGATCAGCAGGATCGCCAGCGTCGGCACGAACCACATCGCACGTTTCATGGTTGGCCCTCGTGAAGCAGGGGGAGAGGAATAGTGCGGGCGACTCGCTAGCCGGACGCGCACGCGACGTATGTTCACGAAAATCCGTGGCATACGCGTCCGGTTAATGGCTAACTTATCGCAGGACGCCGATGATGTAGCTGTAGTCGTCGGTCCAGAGCGAATCCTGCGCGGTAATTGGGCGATCGACATATTGGTTGTTTTCGATCACTTTGTGTTCTTCAAACGGGTTGTACCAATACACGTCGGCGTTGAGGATCTGCCAGCCAGCCTTCGCCCGGCCCTGGTAGGCCACGTTGCCTTTTTCATCGTGTACGGGATAGAGCATCAGCTTACCCTCGGACTCCGCTCTCGCGATCGCGGCATCGCGCTCTTGCTGCGACTTCGCGCCCTTGACGGCGTCCGTGCGGTTTTTGATGAACTCCTTCTTTTTCGCCGCCAGCGTGTCGAGGTATTTGTGGAAATGATCGCCGCGGTAGATCATCACGTATTCGGAAGAGAAATGGCCCATGTACCGGCCCTTGTCGCTGTCCTTGCCGACGCGAACGTTGATGCGCGGCTCGCCTTTCGCTTGGGCGATCCTGTCGAGTTCCATGGCGATACGTGCTACCGGGCGGACCAAGTCCATATGACGATTCGACGTGTGAACGCACAGCACACCGTCGTCGGTGAGCTTGCTCAGGTAGATCTCGATCGCCCGTTTCGTTACAAGGTGGATCGGAATCGCATCGGAGCTGAACGCGTCGACGTTGATGATCTTGTAGAACTTGTCGCGGTCGGGTGCTTTGCTACTCATCTGCTGATCCAAACGTGAGTTGTAGTTGATCTTGGAGTATGCTCTCAACTCTTCGCCAAGCTTGAAGTTGCCTTGGTAAACGAAGGAATTGGCCTTGTTGAGCGACTCGCGTTTGGGCTCCAGCGATTGCCGTGCGTCGCCCATGATGACTTCGAGGTTGACGCCGCGACGAATTGCTTGCTGAAGGTAGGTGAACCTCGCCTGTTCGCCGCTTTCAGGGAGCGAGAAATGGCGGATCACATCGTCGATTTCGTAATAGGTCATGAACCCGAACGGTCGGGCGTACGACGCCATCGTGCCGGTGCCCAGGCCGATTGTCGCGATGGGAGGCTCGGACCACGGAGCGAGCACCGGTTCGAGCACCGCGCCGCCTCCGTTCATGGCAGCGCCAAAGGCGCTGGCCACAATCGACGCTGGAAGCCGCGCGTCGGCGCTGAAGTCGTTCTGTCGGCCGGGCGAAATGTCGGCCCACTTGTCCGGGAGCTTGGTCGGCGCCTGCAGCCGATACGGGCTCTTCGGATTCTTCGGATCCTCCCGCTCTGTTGGATGACGAAGCAACGCGCCCGAAGAGAACCAGTTGTACTGCTCCATCGCGTAGCCCACCGGGCCGTAGCGATGATAATAGGTCGTGGCCAGGCGGCTCAGGTCAACGCGAAACTTCTGCATCTTGTCTTCGTCATAGCTGGCAAGATAGTTTCGCCCGTGATAGGTCGTGCCGTGCATGAGGAATGTGAAGTGATACGGTGGGGCGTTCATGCCGCGCTTCTTGAGTTCCTCGGGAAATTCGTTATAGTTGTCACGGAAAAGCTGCACTTCATCCGGATCGCTGATGCCCTCACGGTCCATCTTGACGCGGAGCAAACCGAAATAGGTTCGGCGCGCTTCGAGCGTCGCGTCTTCGCTGTACTGCGTCAGGTAGACGTTGCCGATCATCAACCCGGTGACCGCCAATCCCAGACGCAACGGTCGCCCGGCGAAAAAGAAGCAAAAGATCAGCGGAATGAAAAAGACCAGGAACTGGTAAAGGATACGCACTTGCCAGCCCTGCGTGAGGCCTAGCAATTTGATGGCCGACTCCATGGCTTCGCTGTATCGAGACTGCCCCAACCAGAACGTTTTGGCCAGGTAATACGAGATCGCCAGGATAAACACGCCAAAGATTATGTCCATCAACGTGCTGAACAGGTAGGTCGAACGCGGAGGCTCGCGGCCCATGGACTTGGCCATCTCGTCCCCCTGATTGCGGAACCAGGCTTGCAAACCAGGAAATGCGCTCATTACCAGTTCGTCAAACCAGCCACTGGCGATGTACTGCGGGCGAACGAGGCAGGCAATAACGACGGCGATATGGAACTCGATAACGCCTCTCTGAAAGAGGACGGGTGCGAAAATGCCGTTAAACAGCCCGCCGACCATGCCGCCGACCGACATCATCAGGAAGTATTCGGTGAGGTGTTTGGTGGCGGGGCGGTCTTTGGCGAGTTCCCCGTGGCAGGCTAGGGCACAGGCGAAGAAGCCGACCCAGGCCATGAAGGCGTAGCCGAAGCCGAAGCCGCCCGAGACGATCAAGAAACAAAGGACAACAATGCCGAGCGGCTGCAAAGCGCAGATTGTTGCGTCATGCCAGGTCACGCCGGCGTGTTGTCGATCACGATTGGCCAGGAATCCGAACCCGCCGAGCAGGGCGACTTCGGTGCCGGTCCAGAACTTCATGTAGACGAGGATGAACGAAAGCAAGTACAGAGCGAGGGCGCCGACCCAGACGAGGGGGAAGGGGGACAAGTCGGTCGAGATGTACGTGGTGACGCCGAGCATCAGGCTGGAGGGAACCGCGGCGAGCAGAACCCAGCGAAGACGGCGCCAGTTGGTCATTTCCGCGGTGGCGCCGGAGTGTTCACGCTGTGCATCGGGGGTCTCGATGGCGACCGATTTTTCTTCCTCGGGTTCGGGAGTCCCGGGCGCGCCTGCGGCTGCTTTCGCGCCTTTCTTGTGCCGCTGGGCTCTGCCGCCGGGCCCATGCCCCGGCTTGACAGCGGTCTGCTGAGGCGCAGACGGAGCGGGCGCTGGCGCGGGAGGCGTTTCGGCCGAGGGCGTCTCCCCGGCGGCCGAAGCAAGCGACTCAGCAGCCGGCGCTGCGGCCTCCGCGGCGGCTGCGGTCTGAGCCGATTCCGCCTCGATCTGTTCGTCTGGCGGCGCCATCGTCGACACCAAGAACGCGCAATAGCCGACCATCAGCGCGAGAGCAATGTAGCCATAGAGCCAAATATCGGTCTGAAACGGCAATGCGGCAAAGGGTTCAATCAGCACCGGATAAAACAAAAGCGACAGCAAGCTGCCCAGGTTGCTGGCGCCGTAGAGGAAGTACGGGTCCTTCGCCGCCGGGTCGCCGCTGTAGGCGAACCACTTTTGCAAGAGCGGCGCGGTCGTCGACACCACGAAGAACGGGATGCCGACCAGGGTGGCGAGCAACATCAACGTCTGTGGAATCGGATTGCCGCCGGTCGGAGGCTCCCATTCGTAA
>VGZI01000223.1 GCA_016872605.1 Planctomycetota bacterium | reverse complement strand
CAGCCATTCGCAAACACGCTCGGCCTTGAGAAAGGGATAGTGGCGATAGCAAGAGAAAGTCAGCTCATGGGCATGCCCCGGGTCATTGACCGCCGGCCGACGCAAGCTTCGTTTCTTCCAGTGCATGGCGAAACTCGATGGGGTGATAGGAAGAGGGCTAGTGCTGAGGATATGCGTCCCACGCGTCTCAAGCCAGGGATATCACCTTCGCGAGGGACGGCCGGGGTCTGGGTACAGACCCCGGCCACGGTCCCTTTTTTCGGACTCCCGCTTCCGTCTTCGCCAGATCGCGAAAGTTCACTGGATTTCCGCGCCGCATTTGCCGATTTTTCTGGCAGATACCCGTGACTCCGCCGAGTCAAAATTGGTCTGGTATTTCGACTGCGACATCCCGTATAGATGGGGCTCTGCCGTAGGTTCGGTCCCCTTGCCGCACGGAGCAGAGGGGGATTGGCGCGATCGCTGAAAAAGGACGTTCAGGAGATTGCGCCGGCGCCAGACGCCACCCAAAGGACTGGGGGTCGAGAATGTCCTTTCCGTCGAGTTGCCGAGTTCACCGCACTGCCGTGGTTTCTCCAGACGCCCAGCTCGGCGAGCGGGTCGAGGTCGGCGCCTTGGCCGTCATCGATGGGCCCGTCACCGTCGGCGACGATTGCATCATCCGCCCCGGCGCCTATCTGTTCGGACCGATGACGCTCGGCACGGGCAACGCCGTTTACTCCGGCGCCATCCTGGGTGAACGACCACAACACCTCAAATACAACGACGAACCGACAACCCTGGAAATTGGCGATTACAATATCTTCCGCGAACATGTGACGATCCATCGCGGCACGACTTATTCCATGAAGACCGTCGTCGGCAGCCATAACTTTTTCATGGCCAATAGCCACGTCGCGCATGACTGCGTCATCGGTGATCACTGCATCCTGGCGAATGGCGCGCTTGTCGCCGGGCATTGTCTCTTGCAAGACGGCGTCATTCTGTCGGGGAACACGGCCGTGCATCAATTTGTTCGCATCGGCCGGCTGGGCATGATCAGCGGCTGCTCCGCGACGGGAAAGGACATTCCGCCCTTCGTCATCCAGCAAGGACTGGACACGGTCAGCGGCATCAACCTGGTCGGCATGAAACGGGCCGGCATGGCGCGCGAGCAGATTCACGCCGTTCGCTCCGCGTTTCGCATGCTCTTCCGCGAAGGCCTCGTGCTTCCCGCGGCCATGGCCAAGATGGAAAGAGATCTTGGTCAGTTCGACGTGATTCAAGAAATGCTCGCCTTCCTGCGCGGCTGCACCAAGGGCATCAACTTCATGCGCAACCGCTTCCACGACGACCTGGCGGCATAACGTGTGGGGCACGTTTCCAACGTGCCCTTTTTCAGCGATGCGTGTGCTTGGCACGTTGAAAACGTGCCCCAGGAGCATTTCAGAACGCAATCAGATACCAGCCCGCCATCAACACCGCCATGACCGTGCCGGCCGCCAGCCGGAGCACGATCGTGTATTGCCGTTGTGTAAAATCGTCGAGTTGCACGTAGCCGAATCCCGCAGCCAAGACCAGCGTCAAGCCGAGCACGATGCGCATGGTTAACGATTCGCGGCTCTTGGCGCGGGCCGTCCGGTCTAGTTCGCTGTTACGGCGAACGATTTCGTTCCACCAGTTATTATCGGAGCGAAACGTGTAGACCCAGGCCTTGAACACGTCGTCGCGCTTCGTGATGTCATTGGGGAACTTCTCGTCGGGGCCGGGTTTGCCCTTGTCTATCGCTTGCTCTTCGACAAATGCCTTGAGCAATTCCGGAGATTCGAACTCCTTTATCGGCGGGTCTTGGCGCCTCATGGCCCTGTCGATTTCGTTCGCCGCGTTTTTCAATGCCTGCTCTTTGGCAGTCTCAATTCGTTCACCATGACCGACAACGGTGCTCGGCAGTCCCTTGGGCAGCGTTTGATCCTTGGATAACGCTTCCCCGGCGCCGCACAGCAGGCTGACAATCGACAAACTGGTGAATGCCAAAATGGTACGCATCGAACAAATCCTCAGCGCCGGTGGCGGCGCGGCAATCTAGCGGGTCTCTTGCGAGCGCTAAGCCGCAAGCGGCATCACGCAGTGGCCAGGCGTAGCTTCTTCTTCGGCTTCAGCGCACCCTTTTCCTTCCACGGGCACGCGATCTGACACACGACGGCTGTCAGGAATACCGTCAGGAAGCCGATCTCACGCTGATGTTGCCCGGGCAAGAGGAACAACAGCACATAGCCCCAAAACGCCACGCAGATCAGCGACCAGATGGAGATTCGCGACGGCCGATGCACTTCGGTGACCTTCCACCAGCGTAGCACCATGAACATCAGGCCGAAATAGCTCAGATAGCACGCCAAGATCGGCATCGAGGTGTTGACGCCGTACCACCAGCCGGCCCAAGAGCCTTTGAGCACTTGCACATCGGTCGGTCCCGGTTGCCAAGTGTGCAGCACCTCAAGCCTGTTCGCAGGAACCCACGGCGCCGGCAGTTCGTAACCCTCAAGCCATAGGGCGAAGAGGGCTAACACGAACCCGAGGGACATGTGCATTAGTCGCCGCGTCCAAGACTCCTCGTCATCACTAGGAACCCAAAGCTTGCTCGGAATCATTACGCTCGCCGATGCCGCAAGCACCAAGAAGAAGAGGGGCGCCAGATGCGACCAGTCGCCGCGTCCAAAGAACGATGGCCACGCTACCGCCAGGATGGCCGACGCGATGATGGCCGTCAACAAGATGCCGGTGAGTTCGGACCAGCGCTGCTGAAAGATCATGCTCGGCGTGGCCGGGATGACTTCGGGAATTTCGTCGGCGCCGACAGGCATGGTGACGTCGGCGGGTCGGGTCGCACCGGGCTCCGTCGTCGGGATCGCACACGCCACGTCCTTGGCCATGTCCATGATCGTCTGGTATCGCTGCCGGGGGTCTTTCGCCAGCGCTTTCTGCAAAATCAGCTTGAACGGCATCGGCACCGTGGTGAGGTCCGGAGCATCATACAGATGCTTCTTCAAGATTTCTTGGACGGACTGTCCTTCGAAGGGAACCCGTCCCGTCACGAGTTCGAAGAGGATGACGCCGGCGGCGTAGATGTCGACGCTTTCCTTGTAGATGCCGTTGCAAATCTCTGGGGCCATGTAGGGGGCCGTGCCGACCTCGCCGGTCATGGCTTGAGCGCTGTCGGCAATGATCTTGCACAGCCCGAAGTCGCCGACCTTGATCAGGCCGTTTTCGAGAAAGATGTTGGCCGGCTTCAGATCGCGATGCAAGATGCCGTGCTGATGCAGGTACTGCACGGCCGCGGCGAGGCCCTGAAACCACTGAATCGCAAGTTCCGCGGGCGCCCCGTTGGGATACCGCGCCACGATCGACGACAGAGGTTCGCCGGCGACATATTCCATAATCAGCCAATGAAAGCCGGCGTCGTCGGTCCGAACATCGTAAAGGTGGACGAGATTTTGATGCTTGAGATTGAGGCATTGCTGAATGCCGCGCATCTCTTTTTCGAGGTTCTTGTTGTGGATGAGCTTGAGCGCGACCTGCTTGCCGCTGTCGGTGACGGCAAAGTAGACTTCGCCGAACGCGCCCTGACCGATGCCGCGCTTGATGGTGTAGCCGGGCAGGGGCTTGTATCCGCTTTGGTAGGTGAACTTCATCGCGATCATTGCTCCCGTAGGGTGCGTGAAACGCACCGATATCGCCGCATTCCCGACGGTGCGTTTCACGCACCCTACTACCGCATGCGTTCGAGCGCCAACGTGATTTGGTCCGTTGACACTGTTGTTCCCGGTACAAGCGGCGCTCGGCCCTGTACCACACCGTCGGGTCCACTGATCTCGCCCGGCCAACACACGACCATTCCTGTCTTCGTCCGAAGCAGCTTCAGCGATTCCGTCATTTCCGGCACTTGAACATGTGCCTGCGCCGATGGCCCAATGACCACGGGCGTATCGGCCAACAACAACACCGCCTCGATCGGTTCCGCAAAACGATGCCCACTCACGATGTCCAGCCGGGCCGAGATGCTCATCGGCACGGGCTGGAAGAACTGCAACTGGCACGACTTGCCCAGCGTGATCCGATCTCCGTTTCGCAGAAACTCCTTTGCGATCGGCTTGCCGTGAATCCTGGCCGGCTTGAGCGCTTCCAGCCAATATCCTTCCGAGTCGCGATGCAGGGTCGCATGGTGCCGTGAGATGTCGGCGAGCAAGGCGATGTCGGCCTGGCCATGTTGCTGCACCTGGGCTTGGCCGATGGTGACGCAATGGCTCAGGCACAACAAGTATCCGCCGACCCCATCGATCCACAGGGCATACGGAGCAGTGTGGTCCTGTACGTCATCCGTGATGGGAGCTGGCGATTCGTCGCTCACGGTCACATTTCCGAATAGTAGGAGCCGGGTCGGTGAGGGTTATTATATCAGGTGGTTTAGCCCCTCCTCGTAGAGGCGGGCGGGCTCAGGGCGAGCCCGCCTCTGCGAGGCGGGGCTAATCGTTGGCATTAGCGATCATCGGCTGTCTTCTGGGCCGCCGGTTCACTCCTGCCTTCGAGGTAGTTGCGAATGGCTGTCAAGTCCGGCGTGGTGTCCTTGCGGCCTCCGAGCGGGATCTCCACGAGATCGTTTTTCTTCAGCTCATTGATGTGGCGCTCCACGTCCTGTTTCTTCTCGACGTAACGGATCGCTTCTTCAATGGTCGAAGTGCGCGTCGTATCCAGTTTCGAATCGGTGCCGATTCGGCTCAGTTGCAGATTCTCCTCGGCAGCTTCAAGCTCGGCCAATCGGACTTCGTACTCTCGCTTTTTGGCGATGACCGTGGAAATCTGCTCCTTCATGGCGAGAAACGACTGTTCTTTGGCCGACAGAATTTCCTGCTGAGTCTTGACGTGCCGTTCGAGGTGCTTCAA
The DNA here is from genome assembly GCA_016872605.1 of Planctomycetota bacterium. GTDB lineage: Bacteria > Planctomycetota > Planctomycetia > Gemmatales > Gemmataceae > SIAQ01. Next base: position 4,839 of record VGZI01000223.1, on the reverse strand, counting down.
GCTGTCGGTGTTGCGCTGGAGTTGCTTGCGGACCTGCTCCGGGGTGTAGCTGATGTTGTCTCGAACAATGCGTTCAGGCTTGGTGTCCAATTCCTCCAACGTATCGAGCAACACCCTCTTTTGCTTCTCGATGTTGGTCTGTCCCTTGGCAATGTCCTTGCGGAGTTTTTCGATGGCGGATTTCTGTTCGGCGACGGGGCGGACCATTTGGCCGATGTCGTTGTCGAGCGCCGCGATTTCATTGCGGATGCGTTCCAGCTCGAACTTGGTCGGAATCTGTTCCTTGGCCGATTCGGTGAGTTGGCTGCACGCCGTGGTGACGTAACTCCAGGCGTTGGTTTTCTTGGCAACGATGACGAGGGCGACGGCGCCGAGCATGCCGACAATCAAGTAGGTTTTCATCGAGGGACTCCTGTGTAAAAAGATGATGTTGCCGATGCGGAGTCCGGCTAAGCCGCGAGAGGACGTCCGATCGTTACATCAGGTATTTCGTTGGCGCATGCGGATTATTTGAACTGCATGGAAATAATTCTGCCGCTTGCGGCTTCGCGCTTGCTCGGCGCCATGAGAGCGCGAAGCCGCAAGCGGAACCAGGAGGAGTCGATGCCGCTATTCGGAGCGCATATGTCGATCGCCGGCGGATGCCACAACGCCCTCATCGCTGCGTGCGAGCACGACTTCGATACGGTCCAGCTTTTTACCAAGAGTCGCCCGTTTCGGTCGTGTCAGCGAACACCCAGATGATCTGATCTTGCTGAAGCTCGAAGCTGTACCTTCCGGGGCGGTTCGTTTTCCGGGGTTTCGTCGGGTTTTCCACCGCAGGGTGAAAAACTCGCTTCCAGAAAAGTGTCACCGTTTTGAAGATTCTTCGGAACGCCTCGCCCCTCTCTCGTGCGGCCATCGTCGGGTATTCGGCAATTAGTTGGCGGCGTTCTCGGATCAGACGGTGTTCTTCCTTCACAAGCCGCTCGACCCGTTCGGACAACCTGACCGCTCGACGCTTGGCGTCCTCAATCTCGATTTCGAGTCGATCCATTTCCTCCCTCATTATCGACTGCTGCATTTCGGTAGCCTTGACCCAATTGATGGTGTAGCGGCGGTACTCCTCCTCCAAAGCTACGAGTTGCCCCTCGGCCTTTGCGACCGCTACGCTCTCAACCGTTCGGATCGCTTTGGTGAACTTTTCGAGGTCAACCTTAAGACCGTCGAATTGAGTCTCGTGAAGGCCGAGTCCCTCGTAGAAGCGGTTGGCGAGTTCACCGAGTTTTTCAAGATCATCGCCGGAAACTTGGTAGGTTGCCTCGAAGTAATCGAGGAGCGCCTCTACACCTTGAGCAACCCATGCGACAAACGCATCAAACGCCGCTTCCCCTCGGATTCCGATCAGTTTCAGCCGCTCATCGAAAGCGAGCTTTGAGTGCCTGCTGGCCTCCTCATCAAGCTGCTGTCCAATGCTGTCGAGTTTGTCGAGCAGCAATCGCTCAGCTTCCTCATGGGTAATGCTCTGATACCCACAGTCAACCGGGTGCCCGTTGCAGCGACCAGCGATGTACGTCCCGCAGACGTACACGACAGTCCTTTTACCCGTCCTTCGATCTGATTCTGTTCGTCCGGTCAGATTCTTTCCACAGTGCCCGCATCGGAACAGTTGCTTCAGGTAGTAAGCGGGGTTGCGGGGCGAATGACTCGTTCGCTTTCTTTCGTCAGCGATCTTTTCTTGGGCCATTTCCCAAGTCTTGCGGTCCTCGATTAAAGGCTCGTGGGTTCCGGTGCGGACGATTCGCTCCTCTTCGTCACGGAATCTCTTCTCCGAACTTTTCTTGAGCGCCACGACGATGCCGTTGGGATCGAACGTGTGAAGTTCCCCCGAAAGACGTTTGCCGAAGTGAGTGTCGCCAACGTAAGCCGGGTTGACGAGGATGTTCGTGACCAGTGGATGCGTGAAGCGCATCTCGTAGAACTTGTACCCGGCGTCGTTGAGTGCCTTGGAAATCGCCCTGCGGCTCATTCCCGCTCGAACGTAAAGGTCGAAGATCATTCGGACAGCCTCAATGAACCGAGCGTTGTTGGACGGCACCAACACGATTCGGTCACGCTTATCCTTTCGAGGAATCTTGATGTTTTCAGGTCCGGGTGCGAGCTTTCCCGTGGCATCGGCGTAGAACACTTGCCCCCGTGAGCGGGAAATCGGCTGAAAGACCCAGAGCAGCCGACCATCGGGGGCGTAGCACGCTTTGCCGTAGCCAAACGGATGCGTGCCTGTCGGCCACGAGCCGTTATCCCGAAAGTTGTTCACCCTCGTGCGAAGTGACCGATACGAAATGTCTTGAAGTTCTTTCTCGCTTTTCAGACTGCCGACAATGGTGAGCATCTCCGTTGCGAAGTCGCTCTCGGTCAAGTCCTTCTTGGCTCGAAGATCGAAGAGACGAGTGCCATGCTGCTCAAGGATGTAGAGCAGATGAAAGAGTTCCTTTCGGTCGGCGCTTCCCCATCGGTCTTGGCTTTCGATGTACACAGTCCCAATCTGGTCAGCTTCGATCAGGTCCATCAAGCGTGCAAAGTCGGCGTTCTTGCTGACCTTTCGGCGGCTGACCGTGCCGACGAACCAGTTTCGAGCGGGCACCGATACGCCCTGTTCTCGGAGCATATTCTGGACGTTGGCAATCTGCCCCTGCTCATCCTGACTCTGGGTGGACTTGCGAATGAACACACAGTCGGAACGGCGATTGGATTTCTTGGCCACGACAATTTCTCCACGAAAGATCAAGCGGAAGCTGAACTTCGGGAGGTCGTCCGATGGCAGACAACGACGGCATGAAGAGCCGAACGCTGCGACTCTGGACAATCTCCCGCCCGCACCAAACGAGTGCGGTGTTTACGCAGGAAATTGCCCAGAGGGGTTCGGGCCATCGTCCCTCAAGGCAGGCCGGGAATCTTGCTAAGTGGCCACAAAAAAGAGTGTCCCGGCACTGCCCGTGATTTTACCACCGGATCGACCACCCGTAAACTTGCGATTCAGCACAGCCGAACGCCAGTCGTTCCGGAGGCGTTTCCATGTTTATCAGATGACGGAAGCATCACCTTTCGCAACATTCGCCTGGGGTTGCGTCGTCGCTATCCTCGCTGGTTTATTGGCTCTTACGATGGTGGAAAGACATTTATTCCCTTATTTGAGTGGGGTGATGCCTATCGCTTCTTGATGCGCAATAGTAATCCGTGAAAGTGGCAGGCACTCATCATCCGCAACAAACTTTTCTTTGTCGTCGCTCTTGTCTTGATGACGACGAGAACCTTATAGTTAAGTAACTGCAACACGACTTCACGCTCCACTTCTAACTGGCCTGCCCGCTGATCGGTTTCAGCATCTCGGCAGTTGCTCACGCCTCTCTCGGCGAGCGAGCAAAACCCCAGACCATTTCCGTGCCATTTCGTTTTTGGCTTTCGGCTGGCTGCTGGGGAATTCACCCTCGTTTATTTTTGAAAGTCAGGTGCGCAATGAGACGGAAACCCTTACTGCAAAACTTAGCGTGGATGGTCAAATCACACGTTGACAGTCCAGTATATCTCGTAGGGACCGGGCCTTTGTGGAATGATCCCGAAACACATCCATCGGCTTTGGCACAATGGATCAAAGAGAGATACCAGCACCACGTAGAAATCCGTGTAGCAGATTTATGCGGATGGCACTGGGACAGCAAATGTGTGATCGCCCATCGTTACATTCTCTCCACACAGAATGAGTGGGTGTCCATGCCTCGCTGGTATTCCATCAATAGAGGCAATGGGTGGCGCACTGTAACTCGCCTTTCCCTAGAGACCGCTGACCAACTGAACGCCTTACTTCTCGATATTGCGGGTCCGTTCGACACTCGCAAGGAGGCACAGCAATACGAGCGGTCAAGACAATCTTACTTGCCTGCTGTCTGACAGCAGGCGGCCTTCAGCCCAAGAGCTTTCCGCTGAACGCCAAACCGCAGACCATTCCCGTCGTCATTCGTTGTGGCGACGGGATGGCTGCTGCGGACGGAAATGACTTATTGAAATGGAGCAACGCACAATGAGTTGGAAATCTATTGGCCCTCGCCACTGGCAGGGCACTGGTGTTGATGACGGCTTTCGGATCGAGTATGTCCGATCACATAATCCTTCTGAATATCGCAGTGTTTATTATGTGTATCACCAAGACGTTTTGCTGGGAGTGGCAAGGACACGGCCCGGCGCAAACCACTGCGTTGATGAACACAGCCGCATGTTGTTGTTTCAGCGGTTGCGGATAAATGAACCGCACCGCCAACCAGCACTGCTCGGAAGCGCAATCTGGTTTCAGGGGCGTGTTCTACGTCCAGACGAAGATGCAGGCTTCAATTGGGTCTATGAGGGCGATTTCGATAACGAACATCGGAAGATCGAGTGCTGGGATTGGGAAGAAGCGTGGGGGTATCTGACAAGGCGACAGTGCTCCTAGCCCCAACCCCTTTTTCCGGGCCACGGTTTTCCTTTTGCCCGCACGAAAAAAACGGAACCTGCTGCATACATACAGAAAAGGAGGCAGATATGCCCAAAGAACTATTTCTGCTCAGAGAAGCAGCCAAGCGGATCGGCGTTCGACCGCACCAGCTTGATTACGCAATCCTGAGCGGATTCATTCCCCAGCCTGCGTTGAGGCTTGGGACCATGCGGGTCTTCACCGACGCCGACGTGAAGAACGCCAAGCAACACTTCGCCAACAAACAGAAATCAAAGAAGGAGGCACATGAATGAAGAAGATGACAAGTACGTTTCCCTCGCCCATATCGCCTACCTCTACGGCGTCCGAGTCTCCGAAGTCCAGAAGTGGCT
>VGZI01000222.1 GCA_016872605.1 Planctomycetota bacterium | reverse complement strand
AGCGTTTGCGGACAACTGGGGGTGGGAATCGACCGAGACCGATTGGCGTCGACTCGTTGACCGCAAGGACATCGATTGCATCGATATCTGCACGCCGAACAATTCGCATGCGGAGATTGCCCTGGCGGCGGCGGCGGCGGGCAAGATGATCCTGTGCGAGAAGCCGCTGGCCATGAATGGGCCGGAGGGGCTCAAGATGGTCGAGGCGGTCGAGAAGGCGAAGGTGCCGAACATGGTCTGGTACAACTATCGCCGCGTGCCGGCTTGCAGCTTGGCGAAACAGCTCGTCGACGAAGGCCGGCTCGGCAAGATCTTCCACTATCGGGCGAACTTCTTGCAGGACTGGACGATCTCGGCGGACCTGCCACAGGGCGGAGCGGGACTGTGGCGGCTCGACGTGGCGGCTGCGGGGTCCGGTGTCACGGGCGATCTCTTGGCTCACTGCATCGATACCGCCATCTGGCTCAACGGCGGCGTCAAGGACGTTTGCGCCATGACCGAGACCTTTATCAAGGAACGCAAACACAACCTCACCGGCAAGGTCGAGAAGGTCGGCATCGACGACGCCTGCGCCTTCCTCTGCCATTTCAAGAACGGCTCCCTCGGCCTCTTCGAATCGACCCGCTACGCCCGCGGCCACAAGGCCCTCTACACCTTCGAGATCAACGGCGAAAAGGCATCGATCAAGTGGGACCTGCACGACCTGCACCGCCTCGAGTACTTCGACCACAAGGACGAAGGCAAAGTCCGCGGTTGGCGTTCGATCCACGTCACCGACGGCGACCATCCCTACATGGGCAAATGGTGGGTCCCCGGTTTGGCGATCGGCTACGACGCCAGCTTCACGCACCAGGTCGCCGATTTCATCAACGGCGTCGAGTCCGGCAAACCGGCCCAGCCCGATTTCCGCGACGCCTACGGAACGCAGCTCGTGCTCGACGCGATCCTCGACTCGGCAAAGGGCCGAACGTGGCGCGAGGTACGTTGATTGGCTTGCGAGCCACCGCGTTGCGATTCATCCAAACATTCGGCATGCTGTCAGGGAGGGACAAATGATGCGAAGAAAATCCCGCCATTGAAGCCTAACGGAGTACCGCGCCGAAGTTCTTCGGAATACCGGTTACGAGAAAGGCGAACAACTCGACGTCATCGTCGCGGAGGCGCCGGATCTGCCTGGCTGCGCAACGCAAGGCGCTTCGTTCGAAGAAGCCCGCGAGAATCTCGGCGATGCGATCGAGTTTGGGTAATGTCCGGGTTGCGCAGCGGCGAGGATCTGCCCTTAGTTAACGGTTGTCGACTGGCAATCACGCAATCGCCAGGGAAAACCAGGCGAGGCAAGTCTAAGACCCGTGTCCAGGCGTGAGCTGGTACGCAAGCTCCGAGTGCTCGGCTTCGAAGGCCCGTTTCCTGGGGGGGGCAAGCACGAATGGATGCGTCGAGACGGCTTGCGGGTCATCATTCCGAACCCACACGGCGGCGCCATCGATCTCGGCCTCATCAGGCGTATCCTGGAAAATGCTGGACTCACAGTCGAAGAGTGGCTCAACGCATAGCATTCGTCACCTTCCCAAGCGGTTCAGTGTTTTTTTCGCTGCAGCTCATTCCTGCTTGACTTCGACCCGATCTTTGGCAAAATCCCCTCTGTCCAGCCAGTCTCTCCACGCACTCGTTGAGGATACTCCCATGTCGTTGCAACAGAACCTACGATCCGTCGGCTTGGTCGGAATGGCAAGCCTGATTCTCGCGTTCGCGGCCGGCGCTCAGGCGCCGACGCGCGTCAGCGGAGCCAACTGGAAGCAGGCCTACAAGTACTCCGATGCGTTCCTCAAGCAGGCGACCTATAGCTTGTCCGTCGAGCCGCAATGGATCGGGAAAACGGATAACTTCTGGTACGAGTACCGCACCAGCGCCGGAAAGGTGTGGCACAAGGTCACGCCGAGCCAGGCCAAGAAAGAGCCGCTTTTCGATCGCGTCAAGCTTGCCGCACAGCTTTCGGAGGAGGTGCGCAAGCCGCTCGATCCTCTGCAGCTTCCCGTGACACGCGGCAGCGTCAGCGAGGGTGGCGTGAAATTCAAATTTGTCACGGAGAACTTGCAATTCGAATACGACCTCCGGACCGAAAAGCTGGTCAAGCTCGGCAAGGCGCCGCCTCTCGCCACCGGATTTGGCGGCATGTCGCCCGATCAACTTCAACGCATGCGCGAGATTCTCGGCGAGGAACGCTTCAAGGAAATGCTCGACCAGCAGAAAAAAAACACCAGCGAAAAGAAGGACGATGAATCGTTCGACGACGGCATTCTCGGCGAAGACGAACGGCTATTCCTCCAGGACGAAATGCGTCGATTGGAACGCGATCACAGAGCGGATCACGAAGACGCCGACGACGAGAGCGGTCCTCAAAAAGCGAAGGGCAAAGGCGGCTTCAAAGGGGGCGGCGCGTTCGGCGATTATCGCAACTTCTCCCCCGACAAATCGATGTACGCCTTCGTCAAGAATCACAACCTCTTCATCGCCGAAGCCGGCAAGGAGGAGCAAGCCAAGCAACTCACGAAGGACGGCGCCGAGGACTACACGTTCGTCGTGACCTTCGGCGGATTCGGCGGACAGCAGTTTCAGAAAAAAGACGACAAGGACAAAGAAAAAACTACGGAGGGCAAGTCAAGCACGCCCGACAAGGAGAAAAAATCGCGCGCGCCCGTTACATGGTCCAAGGATTCCAAGGCGTTCTATGTCGTTCGTCGCGACACGCGCGGCATCAAGGACCTCTATCTGGTCAACTCCCTATCCGAGCCCCGGCCGACGCTGATGAAGTACCCGTATCCGATGCCGGGAGAGGACAATGTCCGCAAGAGCGAACTCTATGTGTTCAACCGCGACAAGGATGCGCTGGTGAAGATCGAGCGCAAGTGGAAAGATGAGTCCTACAGCGATCTCCACTGGGACAAATCAAACGACAAGCTGCGATTCTTGCGGACCGATCGCGTGGTGCGCAACATCGAATTTTGCTCCTACGACGTGGCCAAGGCTGAGGCGAAGTGCCTGATCGGCGAGGGCTTCGAGAATTCCAGCATCTCCGTGCAGGCCATGCGTTACCTTGACGAATCCAACGAGATGATCTGGTGGTCGGAGCGCAGCGGCTGGGGCCACTTTTATCTCTACGAACGCTCCGGGAAGCTCAAGAACGCCATCACCGCCGGCGACTTCCGGGCGAGCACGATCGTTGCCGTCGATGCCAAACAACGGCAGATTTACATCCGCGGCAACGCGCGCGAACGCGGCGAGAACGTCTATCAGACCCACCTCTACCGCGTGAACCTCGACGGCAGCGGCCTGACGCTCCTCGATCCGGGCAACGCCGATCACGATTCGCGACTCTCGCCCTCACGGCAAGTCATCGTCGACAACTGCTCGCGGGTCGACATGCCGCCCGTTTCAATCTTGCGCGACGCACAGGGCGAAAAGATCATGGAACTGGAGACCGCCGATGTCTCCAAGCTCAATGCGATCGGCTGGAAGATGCCGCAACCGTTCACGGTAAAGGCAGCCGACGGCGTGACCGATCTTTACGGCAATATCTACAAGCCGTTCGATTTCGATTCGAGCAAGAAATATCCGATCATCGCACATGTCTATCCGGGGCCGCAAACCGAGTCGACGCCGCACTCGTTCAGGGTGTCCAGCCCGCAACAGCAGCTAGCCCAGCTGGGCTTCATCGTCATCCAGGTCGGGAATCGCGGTGGCACGCCGTTGCGTTCCAAGCCCTACCAGAACTACAGCTACTGGAATCTGCGCGACTACGGCCTGGCCGACAAGAAGTTCGCCATCGAGCAACTCGCCGCTCGGCATGCGTGGATCGACATCGAGCGCGTCGGGATCTACGGGCATTCTGGAGGTGGATTCATGTCGGCGGCGGCCATGCTCGTCAAACCGTACAACGATTTCTTCAAAGTCGCCGTCGCCTCGGCCGGCAACCACGACAACAACGTCTACAACAACACCTGGTCCGAGCGCTACCACGGCATGAAGGAAATTCCTGCCGCCTCAAAGGAAGACCCGAAGACGCCGCCGAAAGCAAAAGTCAAGCTCATGCCAGCCGCCGACGAAGAGCCGACGACCGACAAGAAAGATGTCGCCAAGAAGGAAGAAAAGAAAGATGACGCCAAACCGGCGACGCGCTGGGACATCAAGGTCCCGACAAACGCCGAGCTGGCGGCGAATCTCACGGGTAGGCTGTTGCTCGTTCACGGCGACATGGACAACAACGTCCATCACGCCGGCACCATGCGCCTGGCCGATGCCCTTATCAAGGCCAACAAACGCTTTGACATGTTCCTCATTCCGGGTAAAGCGCACGGGTTCGGCACGTATCAGCCCTACTTCACGCAACGCCTCTGGGAGTATTTCGCGGAGCACTTGCTCGACGACCGCCCGCGCGGCGCGGACCTCTATGAGCGGCGTGAGAAGAAATAGCCTTGTGTATCCACGTGCCGGAAAGGCCGACAAGGATAAGGGTAAGAACGAGGATCCGCGCTTTGCTCAGCGGCGTGAATCGCGCTCGGAGAACGGCAAGTTCGCCATCGATCTGCCGCTGGGAAGCCTCGAAGACAACGGAAACCTCGGAGGCATCGGCGACCCCATGGGCCAGGTCGCCGGCGCCTTCGACGGCCACATGATGGCGGTCTTTTCCACCAAACGGATCGGCAAGTCGGCGACGCAATCCACCAAGGAAGCCGCTGCGACCAATCCGCAGGTCCCAATGTTCAAGAGTCAGCAGCCCCTCACACTGCAAGGCCGTCCCGGCATCGAACGCCGATCCGACGACGGGCGAACCAGCTTCCGCGGCTACGCGTCCGGCACGCGCACCTACGTCGTCAGCATCCTCGTTCAGGGCCGAAACATCGACGAAGCAGTCGTCAGTGGCTTTTTCGATTCGTTCAAGATTCTGGAATGACATGAGTTCGCGTAAATAGACTCCGCCGATTTTCTTGGACATGCTCGGTACGGACGCCGACAATACTCCGCGTGGTCCACTCATCACGTATCAGGAGTCAAGCATGTTCCGATCCAGTGCCATTGTCGGTGCGGTGCTATGCGCCATCGCCGGTTTTCTTTTCGTTCTCCAAGCGACTGTCCCAAATTCGGCCGAGGCGAGCGATAGGCCGAAGAGCAAGGCGGACGCCGGCATGACGCCGACCAAGAAGGCCGAAGCGCTCGGCGTCAAGTTCGAGAAGCTGAAGCCGACGTATTTGAACCCGTGCGCCAAAGCGGGCAAGCTGCTCTTCACGTCGGGGCACACCAGCAAGATCAAAGGCCGGCTCGGCGCCGATCTCAAGGTGGAGGATGGCTACAAAGCGGCGCGGGAATGCTGTGTGGAGATTCTCCGCGCTGTCTGGAACACGCATGGCACGCTCGACAATCTACGCGTCGTCAAGGTGCTTGGCTGCGTCAACTCGCATCCCGATTTCGTCGATCAACCGAAGGTCGTCAATGGTTGCTCGGACATGTTGCACCAAATCTTCGGCGCCAAAACGGACGGCTGGCATGCCCGCAGCGCGCTTGGATTTGCCTCGCTGCCCAATGGGGCGGCCGTGGAGGTAGAGGCGATTTTCGAGATCAAAGATTGACCATGACGGGCGAGCGCCCGCGCACGGCCGTGCGGGCGCCGTGGATCATTCTTTTCGCGATTTGCGTTGGAGTTGCCAGTCTTTCGTGTTGGGGCCCGCCACCACGTCGTAGGCGAGGTCGGATTTGACATTGTAGTGCTGAGGAAGGCCTTCAATCGTGGTCTCGACCCAGGGAGCTTTTGGGTCGTCATACTCTTTTTTCTTTTCACCGGGCAACGGCTCCGAGATGCTCACGCGCATTTTGCCGAGCAACAGGCGTGCCTCGTATTTGCCGTCGACCACATCGGCCGTCACCGTGCCGCCCTTTTGGTCGGTGAAGATGATGATGCCTTTCTTCAGCGGCGATTTGTCGATCGTGATCGTGCCGGTGATCGGCGCAATTTCTGGGCTGCAGCCGATCACACTGAACGCACCGACGATGCAGAAAATGCACGAGAGACGAGAACCCATGCGCGGACTCCGTGGCAGTGAGGAATTGCAGGCCAGAAGCGTGAGTGAAGCACGCTGCAGGCGTTTTGCCATCGCGTTGACAGACTAGTACCAGAGGCCAGAAGTCAGAGGTCACAAGTCAGAAAAGCGAATCCTGCCAGTGATCGAAAACTTACGACTTCCGACGGTGATCTCTGACATCTGCCATCTGACCTCTGGTGCTAGAAGTCGGACCCGATCGTGTCGCTGCCGGCGGGCGAAAGAGCCGCGTTCCAGCTGGCGCTGGAAACGCCGATGGCGACGCTGCGTGCAGCGCCATCGCCCATGGCGACTAGCACGACGCCCGAATGCATGCCACTCGCCGTGAGCGGGTCGCAGTTGCCTGTCGTGCCGAGCGTTGGACTCGACTGAGGCAGCCTCCAGTTTCCTGGAGTTCCGGAGCCGGGATATTGGATGGCGAAACCGTTGAAGCCGGAGTAGCTAGCGACGCTGTTCGTGGTACTTTGCGTCGGCCAATAAACGATCGGATCGCCCGTAGTCAGATTGATCGCCGGCCAAACGACGCGGCCGTCCGTCGCATTGTTGCCCCCCCGCCGGATTTCGGCACAACGCAATATGTTCCACAAAGAAGATGGTGTTCGATGAGCCGTCGGGGATATTGGCCGAGAACGTGGGATAGAACATCATGAAGACCATGCCGTTGACGTTGTAACTCGCCAAGTTCCAGCCGGCGCCCAGGCCGCCTTGGTTCGTTGGATCCGGGGGGAGATGTACGCCGACACGGGCGCCGGCCGGCTCGATCCGTTGTACACGGCGCTCGACGTCGACAGGCCCGCCAAAGTCTTGAACAAGGGTTCCTGCTCGAGGAATGGCAGAATGGACCAGAACGTCGAACTCTGGCGAAGCGTCGTGCTACCGCGCGGGTAGGGATAGCCAAACGATGGCAGGTACTTGTTCGTGTCATGCGCGGAATGGGCTGCCAGGCCGATTTGCTTCAAGTTGTTTGAGCATTGCATCCGGGCCGCGGCGGCACGGACCTTTTGTACGGCGGGCAACAATAAGCCGATGAGGATTGCGATGATCGCAATAACCACCAACAATTCAATGAGTGTAAAAGAACGTCGCGGACGAAAACGTGGCATGTAAAGGCCCTCAAAAAAGAAAAAATGAAAAGCAATAGTGAGAGAGTATTCAGATGTCTATCGGAGATGCAATCAGATTCCGAGAGCCTCCGTAACCGTCAACGTTCACTTCGTGGAATGTGTATGGCAGCGAAAGCACACATACCGAATCCGTTTGGCCTCAGGTGCTTCGGCAGATTCTTGGTCGGGTGACCATTGAAGTTGACGTAAAGCGTGCTACCGTCGCTACTGATCTTCGCGCCGTATGTCCCGGCCGGGGCGTAATCGTGCGTTTGTGCAAACGCGGGGGCGAGGAAAGCAATGACCTTGCGGCGGTTGTTGGCGATGTCGTACTGAATGACAGGCGTTCCGCTGCGTGTCGCCTGGCCATGGGCGCCGGGCAGAAAGTAGACGAAGCGTTCGTCTGGCGATAACTCGGCGACGGTGACGTAATCGCCCGTGTGCCAGCAGGGACCGAGGAGCGCGAGATTGTCGCGAGCCGGGGAATAGCGGAAGAGTTGACCGGTCTGTTGGAGCGTGCCGAAGATTTGGCCGTCGCGCGATTCGCGAGACGAGGAGCGCATGCCGGGCGACTTGCCGAAGTTGGTTTTCGTTTGTGCGACGCGGTTGGTATTGCGGTCGTATTTCCAAAGATTGCTCTGCGGACCGTTGAAGTAGATGTTGCCGGCGCGATCGAGGGCGAAGTTGCGATTGAATCCGACGGCGCCGTCGGCGGATTGGAAGACGGGCCTGCGCTTGGCAAGGTCGAGGCCGTAGAGGGCGTTGCCGCCAACTTCGAGGTTGCACCACCAGGTGTTGCGTTGTCGATCGTAGAGTGAGGTGGCGGTGCAGCGGGGCGCGCCCGGCAGCGTGGCGAGCACGGTGGTCTGGCGCTTTTGCGGATCGTACTGGTAGAGCTGACCGCCGGGAAGTTGCTTCGTCCAGCGAAAGTTGGCGTTGGCGGCGCGGTTGCCGTCGTTCAGCGTGCAACTGAAGAGTATCTGGCCGTCGGCGCCTTCGTCGATCTTGGCATGCACTTTGGACCAGGCGGGCCGACCCGGCTGCGGCGGAATAACGCGGTTCATGTCGACGACTTGGGTCAGTATCTTGGCGGCGGGATCCCACACGTAGAGAAAACAGCGTGCATCGCCGCCGGCGTCGTCGGCATGATCGCCGATGCCGCAGTACACTTTGCCGTCCGAAGCCAGGCCGATGTCGCCCCAGGAGGACCACAGTCGGCGTCCAATCGCATTGGGGCCGAGGTTGCCGTGAAAAGCAAGATCGACGGTCGGCGGCGCCTTGGCGACGGTGAACTCGGCGGCCCCTTGGGCACGGCGTGCTTGCGCGACCGCTTCGGGAACTTCCAGAAAGCGGTCGCTACGCAGCGTCACCGTACCGTTCTTGGCGCCGCGCAACGGCGGCGGCCAGACAGGGGCGTCCTGTGCGGCCGCGTGGCCGATGAACACGCCGGCACTCGCGGCGAGGCCGAGGTTGAGAACTTGACGACGTGTTGGCTGCATGGCGTTGCTTACCCTCTTCGTTTAGCGCTCGCTTGACGCCATGCGAGCGCTAAACGTAAACCAAGTTATTTCTTCTCCACCACCCAGATGTTTCTGAACTGAAGCGGATTGCCGTGGCCTTGCAAGCGCAACACGCCGGGCGTGCCTTCTGGTTCCATGCGCGCGCCGCCGGTGACGCCTGGGATTTCCACATCATCGTGAACGACGATGCCGTTGAGCCGAACCGTGATGCGAGATTTCTTTGCGAGTTTGTCCCCCTCGCGGACGGCGTTCGTGAAGTCGACGTCGTACGTCTGCCATTGCAGAGGCGGCAGGCATGCGTTGACCTTGCAATCGACTCGGCTGTAGATGCCGCCGCACTCGTTGTTCTTTCCTTCGAGCCCGAAGGAGTCGAGTATCTGGACTTCGTAGAGATCGATTTGATAAAAGCCACTGTTGCCTCGGCCCTGGCCACGAGCAAGAGGCCGAAACGGCAGCAGGAACTCGACATGGGCGGTGTAGCTGGAGAATTTGCGTTTGGTGGTCATGTCGTTTCCGTCGGTATTGAGCAGGCCGGTGGCCTTGTCGAGTCGTCCGCCGTTCCATTGGTCTTTGTTGGTTCCGTCGAACAACACAACGGCGCCCTCCGGGGCCTTGGCGCCGAGCGTTGGGCTTTTGCGGGTGGCCTTTTTCAGTTCGACCTTAAACTCCTTGCCGCTGTCCATCCCGATGACGCTCATCGTGTCGCCGATGATTGTGCCGTTAAAGGCGATGTGGCCGGCGGGGGGGAATTTCGCCGTTGCGGAGAATTCGAGCGGCGACTGCGCGAGATACTTTCGCTTGCCGGTCGCTGCGGTGAGAACGACCTTATCGCCTTCGAGCTTCCCGTCCATGAGTGCCCTGTCTTTCCCGTTCCAGCCGGCGCCTGGCAGGCCCTTCTTGAACATAACGCCCTGCAATGCGCCACCGCCCAGCGCGATGACCTGACAGCCAATGTCATCGGCCACATACTCACCCTGATACTTAAAATCAATCGGCAGCGTCGGATCGGCGGCGTCGGTCCAGACTTCCTTCGCCTTTTTCTTC
>VGZI01000221.1 GCA_016872605.1 Planctomycetota bacterium | reverse complement strand
TGAAGGAACTGAAGGAGCTCAAGAACCTCACCTCGCTGGACCTCGGTTACACGAAGGTGACGGGCGCGGGTCTGAAGGAACTGAAGGAGCTCAAGAACCTCACCACGCTGGACCTCCGTGAAACGCAGGTGACGGACGCGGGTCTGAAGGAACTGAAGGATCTCAAGAACCTCACCTCGCTGTACCTCGCTAACACGAAGGTGACGGACGCGGGTCTGAAGGAACTGAAGGAGCTCAAGAACCTCACCACGCTGGGCCTCTTTCGCACGAAGGTGACGGACGCGGGTCTGAAGGAACTTCGGGAAGCCCTGCCGAAATGCAAGATCCTCAGATAGGGAAACCGGCCGGGACACGCGCCAAGCCGTACGCCCTGTTCGGGCGCTCGGCCCGACCGGCCGAGCCGTGCTGGTTTCGTCAGCCGTGCTGGGCCAGGTCGAGCCGACGGCCGAAATTCGCGGCCGGCGTGGCGGTAGATGAGGCGTTCGTGATCGAGCGTGCCTGGGTCATGGGGCGAATTCTCCTGAGCTGTTCTTTTGCCGTGCGCTGCAGCCACCAGATTTCACCTCACGGGTTTCACGATGGCGAGGTACATCCACGGTGCATCTGCCGGCTTTTTGGGTGGGTCAGGATTCATGCCGTTCGGGCCGAGTTTGACCGTGGCGCCTTTGGCAAATTCCTTCTCGAACAACCGGAAGCTGCGTTCGTTCCGCAAATAGCCCCCTGGTTCATCGCTCGTCCTTTCTCGCTCCTCTCTTGATCGAACTTAACCGGCCGGGTCGAGCACGAGCAAATGCACGCCGCGCACATAGTCTTTGACATTGACGCGGTACGCCTGCATGTGCGGCGAGACCGAGTGCGCCTTGAGCGCGGCGAGGTTTTCCCACTTCTCCACGACGACCACCTTGTCGGGGCCGACCTTGGCCTGATTGGACAGATCGGTCTGGGCGTCGACAGCGGGCCCGTATTCGATGCAGCCCTTCTCGGCGCGGACATCGGGAATGAGTTTGCGGAACACGGCCAGGTACGCTTCGCGCGTGCCCGGTGCAAGTTCGATGGTGGCGATGACGTGGATCATTTTTTCCTCTATTGGAAAAGCGAGTGTCGGCGATCGTCTCGCTGCGCATATCCATCTTTGGATTAGCCGATGACCGTGGAATCCCGCGTCGATTTTTCGGGTGTTTCGCTGGTTGTTGGCATGCGGCGCAATTTCGTAGATGCGTGCAAGAGTTCCGGGATCGATTCGATTGAGGCGCGGTTATTGCCAGCGTATCGCGAACCTCAGGCCATGATCTCACGCACAACGTTCCCCTCGACATCCGTCAGGATCGCAGCAACTTCGCTTCGGCGTCGATGAGTATCGGCGGCTCTACTTCGAGCGGAACGTCTCGCTCTGCACGATGCCGTGAACCAGGGATCGCAGGCCGTAGTCGTTCGGCCTGGCGGAGTCCACGATTTGCTGGATCGCCTTGCGGTCGAGTGGGCCGCTGGGTTCACCGGTCGCGTAGGTGAGGAGGTGCGTCGTGACGCCCCTGGCGAGTTTCTCCGGTTGCTGGCTCAGCAGTTTGCGAAGGCCAATGATATTTTCGAAACGTTGCCCTTCGGGCGTGATGCCGCTGGGGTCCACCAGGAGGCCATCCGTCCAGAGGACGGTGCGTTTCTTTTGAGCCGGTTTCAGCCCTGAGAGTTTCGGATCCAGGGTACGGTAGTTTTTCCGGAACTGCCCCATCACGTCAAAACTCTCCAGCGCAAAGCCGTATGGGTCGAACTTTTTGTGGCAACTTGCGCAGGAGCTGTCTTTGCTGTGCAGCGCGAGTTGTTCGCGAAGTGTCTTCGCTCCACTGGTGTCGGGATTGATCGGCTCGATGTTCGGCGGAGGCGGCGAAACATCGACCCCCAGAAGCCTTTTCGCGATCCAGACGCCGCGTTTGACGGGGGAGGTACTGGAACCGTCGGCGGTCACCTTGAGGACGGCGGGCTGCGTCCACAGTCCACCGTACGGCGAGTCGGCAGAGATCTTCACCTGTTGCAGCGTCGCTCCTTTGACTTCCGGCAAGCCGTAGTGCCGCGCGAGCCGACCGTTGACCAGCATCCAGTCCGGCGCAACAAAGTCACGCACGCTGCGATTCTCACGAAGGATGCGGCGGAAGGTCCCCTCGGTTTCACGCATACTGCTGAACTTCAGATCGTCAGCGTACTCAGGATAGAGTTTATTGTCGGGAGTGGTGTCATTGATGGCGTGGAGATCGAGCCATTGATTGAGGAAGTTGTTGACGAACTTGTCGGAACGCGGGTCGTCCAACATCCGATCGGTTTCTTTTCGCAGGACGTCGGGCGAACGCAATTTCCCCTGGCGGGCGATCGCAAGTAAGGCATCGTCCGGGCTGGAGTTCCACAGGAACAAAGAGAGCCTTGATGCCAACGCCATGTCCGACAGCGAGCCCGGCGATTCAACGACGCAGAAAAAGTCCGGCGCGGTCATTAGCTCGGCGATGCGATCGAAAAAGATCTCCTTGATGTTCCGCTTCTGACCAAGGTCCTGCTTGACCGCGGCGGCCATCTTGTCGAGTTCCAGGCTGGTCAGATCGCGTCGCCACATGCGAGCGCCGACGCGCGCCAGTGTTTTTCGCATCAGCGCGGTGAAGTCGGCGGCACTCATCAAGTCCGGACCTTTGGGTCCCTTGCCTTTCAACGTGGGGGCCGGCTTCCGCATGGCATTCCGAATTGCCTCGGGAAAATCGGCGGTCAACCAGCGGTCGGCGGTCGGCAACGGCGGATGCTCAACTTCGACCCACTGAACGGCCAGGCCGGGGCCCTTGCACTTGCTGGCCAGCGTGTTTTTCGGGACCTGCTCGCCGATACCGAACGGGATCAGACGGAGTCCATTCTGACCGGAGCGATGTACCCCGAGATAAACCTCGGTCTCCACGATGGTAGGCTTGCCGGGAGGCGCCTCGATGATTTGCACCAGATCGATCTGTTGCGGATAGGCGGAGGTATGACCGGTGTAAATGCCGACGGTCAGCGGCTTGTCAGTCTGGTAGGAGTAGATGTGGGCACGCAGCTTGTAAAGTCCCGGCATGCGTGACCGGAAGCCACCCACCTTCTTGCCCTCTAGCACGAGGCGCCCCGAGGTGTCGTCTGAATTGAAGTAAACGAACCAGCCATCCGGCAATTCCAGCGCGTGCCCCTTCGACTGTCCGGTATCCTGGGCCAGGAGACGCACCACTTTGGAATCCTTATCTGTTTTCGGAATTGGTTTGAGAACCCATTGATCGAGGAAGGTCCTCGCGATTTGGTAATAGCCGAAAGCGCCGTCGGTGGATAACGGCAGGGCCTGGCTCACTCTTGTGTAGCCTTCCACGCGTCCGTCTTCCGGCAGCATGTTGAGCATCTTGCCGGTGAGCCGGATGCCGAAGAGATCCTCGAAGTTGTCCGCATACTCGGCGCGGCTGAGCCGGCGGAACTGGCTGCGTCCCTCTTTCAACCGCTTGGCCGCGAAGCTGTCCGTCAATTCACCTTTGATCCAGTCAACCACGGCCTTGCGATCCGAATCGGCGAGCTTCTTCGCTCCCTCGGGCGGCATTTGGCCGAACTCGAGTTGGTCGAGTACGCGGAACCACAGGTGCTGATCCCCAGTCAACTGCTCCAGCGATCGCTCGCCGGTGAGATTGATCTTCGCTTCTGTCCTTTTCGAGCCATGGCACCTGGAGCAGTGACTTTCGAGGATCGGCAGAACCTTGGTTTTGAAAGAAGACGCAGTCTGAGCGTTCGCGGGAACATCGGATCCGAAAAGGGCGATTGCAAGCCCCATTACGGTGGAATAACGATTCATGTTTGACCCCAAACGGAAGTTCTTAGCTTAACCCAGCTGATTCATCGCTCCGGTGCTCGATCCAAACCTATCGACTCTCATGCCGAAACGCCGCATCATGCTCACAAAGACGTTGCACAATGGCGTGTTCGCGTGTGGACGGCGATCGCCGGCGATGTGCTGGCCATGTCTCCAACCACCACCGGCCAGAATGATCGGCAGGTTGCTGGTCCCGTGACCGCTGGCATCGCCCAGATTGCTGCCGATCAGCACCTGGGTATGGTCGAGCAGGGTTCCGTCTCCATCACGAGTATCGCGAAGCGCCGCAAGAAAATCGCGGAAAACACCCATCTTCGCCCTTTCGATGACCTTCAGTTCGTCGATCTTCGCCCGGTTGTTGCCGTGATGAGAAAGACCGTGGTGATTTTCCCTGACTCCCTCAATGGGCGGCGTGAGGTCCATACCGCGGATGAAGAGTGAACAAACACGCGTGGAATCGGTCTGCAAGGCGAGGCGAACCATGCGCAGCATCAGGCTGGCTCGCCCGAGGATGTCCGCTTTACTTGCGATGTCGTCCGGTCTGGGATCACTAACCGTGGGCCGCGGACGCTGAATCCACTCCTGGTTCGCATGGAGCTGTCTCTCCATCTCGCGCACGGCTTCCGTATAGTCCGACAGCTGCTGTCGATCACGGCTACTGAGACCTTTCTCAAGCTCGGCAAACCGGCCCGCCATGCGGTCGAGAACACTTCGCCCAGACCTAAGCCGCTCGGTCTCGGCCGCCACTTCCCTTGGATTTCCGCCGAGAAACAGCTTCGTGTAGAGTGCCGATGGGCTGTAGTCGGCGCTGACCGAGGCGCCGCTTTGGGTGAACGTGAGCGAAGTCCCGCCGTCGTCGGTCTTGAGCGTCAGCAAGGGGAACCGTGTCGCGGTGCCCACGTGCCTGGCCGCCAGATAGTCCATCGAGACGCTGTTACGAAATCCGGGCCGGCGCGGGTGCCTGGCGGCGGTCAGGAAGCAGGATTCCGACGCATGGTCGCCGCCAATTTCCGGATGCGAGATGCCCGAGAAGACCGTGCAGTTCCTCCGCAGGTCGCCTAGCACTTCGATGTATTCGCTCGCCCTGAAATCACGGCCCACCTGATCCGCAGCCGGGAAGAACGCCGGACCATACAGCCCGAATCCGGTGCAAATCGAGACGATCCGCTTCGGCGGAGTCTTCTCATCGGCCCGGGCCAAAGATTCCAGCCACGGCAAGGCCAGCACCGCCGAACCGGCCGTCAGCATCTGCCTGCGGGTGAGTTGTGCGTTGTTTGAAAGCGTGCGACGATTCATTGTGATATCTCCGAGTATCCATTGCGGTGACAGACGTTATTCTAAGCAAATCAAACGGGCCTTCACGAGGGCGGAAGCTTTACTTCGAGCGGAACGTCTCGCTCTGCACGATGCCGTGAACCAGGGAGCGCAGGCCGTAGTCGTCTTTGGCAGATCCCTTCACGATGGCTTCGATGGTGGGCTGGCCCAGAGGCGTCGCGGGTTGGCCGGACGCTCCCGGACGCAACAGGGACATAAACGCTGCGCTTCTGTCACGCCGCCAAGAATAAAACGAGGGTTTCGCCAGTCCCTGGACCGCACAAAAGGCCCGCACACTAAACCCGGGCCTTGCTTCCTTCGTCTCAGAAGCTGTCGGTCCTCCCATCCAGGTCAGGCTCTCTACCGCTAGAATGCTGGATCGACAATCCCCAGTTGTCAGGTTGGAAAACCTGACCTACAGGCCACGCAACGAATGACGAAATGGCCCAGCATAGTTTCGTCATTCGGATCTCACCATTCCTTCGTCATTCGGGTTTCGTCATTCCCAGATCGTGATCGATCAGTCAATGTAGACGAACTCACTCACATTGAACAACGCCCGGCACAACTCGCTCAGCGGCGATTCGACTAAAAAGTCGCGCGACAGGCGGCGCTCCACGTCAGTCGGTGTTCGGCCCAACGTCAATCGGTACGCCAGGGTGACGCGCTCGTCGTTGGTGTCGGCTTCCTTTTGCAATCGCGTCGCCAGCGCCTTCGCCGCCTCCGCGACGTCGGATGCGTTCAGCAACGCGAGCGCTTGCGGCGCCGTCGTACTGCGTTCGCGCTTTGGACAGCTTTGATTCGAATCGGGCACGTCGAACGGCTCCAAGAACGGGAACCGCACGTTGCGCCTCGCGAAGATGTAGACGCTGCGGCGAACGTGGTCGGCCGGGTCAGGGCTCGCCTTCCAGTCTTTGGATGCTCCAGCGTCGGAGGGGATCGGCGGAAACACGCCCGGACCGCCCAGTTTGCGATTCAGTCGCCCGCTCACCGCCAAGAGCGCATCGCGGATGATCTCGCCTTCGAGCCGCTGGCGGTTCATTCGGCCGAATAGCGTGTTGCTCGGGTCCTTTTTCGCGTCGCCGGCGGTCGATTGCTGATAGGCCGCCGAGAGCATGATCCGGCGGTGCATGCGCTTGATGCTCCAGGCTGCTCCCCCGGGCGGAAGCGGAGCGGAAAACTCACAGGCCAACCAATCAAGCAGTTCGGGATGCGTCGGGCGAGCACCACGCAGGCCGAAATCGCTCGGTGTGGCGACGATGCCTCGGCCGAAGTGATGCTGCCAGAGGCGGTTCACCATCACGCGCGCCGTAAGCGGGTGTTCGGAGCGCGCAATCCACTCGGCCAAGGCAGATCGCCGGCCGCTGGTTGTGGCCGTCGGCGCCTTGATCGGCGCTGCCGCCGCCCGAAAGCCGGGTGAGAGAACGGTCAGCCAACCGGCATGAACCTCGTCTCCGGGATTCGTCAACTCCCCGCGGCGCAGCACGAACGTCTTCGGCGCCTTGCCCGATTCCTGGAGCACCATGGCGCTCGCCAATGCTGCCGGTTTGCGATGGTCAAACGTCTTGATCTCTGCCAGAAGGCGCTGCTGTCGATCTTGATCCTCGTTCGACATGGCGCCGAAAAGCTCCTTGGCCGGCACGACGAGGAAACGCGCCGTGCCGGCGACAAGCTCGCGCTGCCCGCCGTTGCGTTTCTCCTCCGGCGTGCGATGCGCCGCCTGGGACTCCTTGGATAGCTTTGCAAAGCGAGCTTCAAAGAGCTTCTTGCGATACGGGGCTTCCAACGTGTCCAATGATGCGCGTGCTGACTGGGTCAGCACTTGGTACGCTTTCATTGTTTTGTCAAACGCTGCTTTCTGTTCGGCGTTGGCTACCGGATGCTCGCGACGAAACTCCGCCGGCGCGAAAAACGCTTGCATACGGAAGAAGTCAGCCTGGGCAATCGGCTCGAATTTGTGATTGTGACAGCGAGCGCAGCCGACCGTGAGTCCAAGAAACGCCAGCCCGGCCGTATCGGTCATGTCGTCGAGCGTGTTCTGACGACGCTGAGCCTGGCTCGACGCGTCGGTCATGTCTGGGCCGAGAAGATTGAACGCCGTCGCGACTAATGCTGGCGAATTGTCCGGGAACAGCTCGTCACCCGCCAATTGCTCCTTGATGAAGCGATCGTACGGCTTGTCGGCGTTGAACGCGTCGATGACGTAATCGCGATAGCGCCAAGCATTTGGCCTGGGCTCATCGAACTCGAAGCCGTTGCTTTCGGCAAAGCGTGCCAGATCGAGCCAATGCCGGCCCCAGCGTTCACCATAATGTGGCGAGGCGAGTAGCCGATCGACGACTTTCTCCCACGCGTCGGCGCCGCGATCGTTGACAAAGGCGTCGATCTCCGAGGGCGTTGGCGGCAGACCGATGAGGTCAAACGTCGCGCGGCGGATCAGTTGGTCTCGACTGGCCTGTCGGGCCGGTTCGATGCCGCTCGCCTCGAGCTTGGCCAAGATGAACGCATCGATCGGATTGCGGACCCAGGCGTTGTTCTTCACCAGCGGAATCGCGGACCGAACGGCCGGCTTCCAGGCCCAGTGGCTCTTCTTGGCGTCGGACCAATCGGCAGGCTGAGCCGCGGACGGTGATGCCGCGACCAACAGCCAGGTGACACAGTGTACGACACGCATAAATCGCCTCTCCATGAGAGTGCGGCGAGCGAGGCAAGGGTGGCCGGGTACGCCGATGACCAATATACGCTCCGCCGCCTCCGTGGTCAGCGTCTTCGCTCACGCTTCAGGCGCAAAGGCTACTTGCCTTTCGCGTCGAGCTTGTCAAGTGCGTCCTTGGCACGGGTGTCGTCTGGCGCAGAGAATAACAGGGCACGCTGAAGGTGCACGCGAGCCTCGGCATTGTTGCCGTCTTCCGCTAACGCCTGACCCAGGAACAGGTGATTTTCCGAGTATTGAGGACTGCAATGCGCCGCCTCCCGAAGGGCCTTGAGCCCTGCTTCGCGCTGCCCGAATTGACGCAGTGCGCGGCCCAGGATCATGTGGGCCAAGCCGTAATCGGATCGAAGCTTTAGTGCGTGCTGGGCCAGGTCGACCGACTCAGCAAGTGCGGCATTGACCCTCGCCTCATCCCCTTTTGCGGCGTGAATCGACTCGGCTCGACCTAAGAGAACCGCGGCCAGGAGATAATGCGGCTGTATTTTTTGGGGCGCGAGCTTGCGGGCAAGACGCAGGTGGACTTCCGCTTCAGTCCAGCGTCCCACCTTTCCAAGTAGGTTTCCCATCGCGATGTGAACCGAGTCATCGTCAGGGTTCTCGTTCGCCATCAGCGCCAATCTCTCTATGGCATCCGCAAATTTGCCTTCCGCTTCGAGATGATCGATGATTCGATACTTATCACGATTCCGCTTTGCGAGCGGTAGATATTCCCGCACAAACGGATCAAACCAATCAGCATCCTTCGGAAGACGTTCGGCATTCTGCGAGTGAACGTCGGCCGCCGGCTTGTTGCCAAGATGCTCACACACGGCCGCAAGTTGGATGCTCGCCCGTTTGCGCGCCCGTGGGTCCCCCAAGCACCTCTCGAAAACTGCGCGGCTCTCATCCCAGCGTCCCCGAACGACGGCAACACGACCCAGGCCAAAAAGAGCACGCACGTTGTTGCGATCGGTTTCGCGGACGGTTTGAAAGTGCCTATCCGCCTCATCGACGCGGCCGAGCGTGAGCAAGGTCTCGGCCAGAAAAAGTCGCGGCGTGTTGTGTGGCGGGTTGGTTGCTTCCGCTGCAGTCACCGAACGCTCGAGCAATGGCACGGCTTCGGCAGGCCTGCCGTAATTGACAACGAGGTAACCAGCCGCGAAGTAAGGCCAACGCGGATTCTTCGGGTCCAGGCGCTCGGCTTCAAGAAAGCAGGCGTAGGCGGCGTCAGCGAACACTTGGTTGGCCAGCAGGAGGCTACCGAGCTGTCCCCATGCGTCGGCCGAACGTGGACTCTTCACCACCGCATCGCGAGCTTCCTGTATCGCCTTGGCCACCGCCGGATCCTGTCGGTCCAGCGGAAACTCCGGTATGTCGGCGACGGGCCGTTGCCAAAGATACAGGCCGACGCCTGCTAATAACACGATCACCACTAGTGCAAACACCCAACGTTTGCCTTCCAGCAATGTGACGATGACGTCCATAGTCCAACCGACGTGTGGTAGTGAGGCACAATACTCAGGGATCAGGAGTCAGGAATCAGGGATCGGACGGCCTGACTCCTGACTCCTGGATTCAGTACTCAGCACTCAATTCCCTTCGCCCTTGCGAAGATCGATTCGGCGGTCCACGGCGCCTCCCGGGAAAGTCTCGCGGATTCCGTCCGGCCAGGTAACTTCGATACGGTCAATCTGCGCAACCGTGCCGAGACCGAAGTGCGAGCGCATCTCGCTGCTGCACAGATAGCTTTCGGACGGATGGAACCAGCGAATCCATGTTTGACCGCCGGCAAAAACCTTGACCGTTGATCCGATGGCGTCGCGCTTGAGTTTGGGATCGACGGCACGGATACTGAGCCAATGGCCGCGATCCTTGACGACGTTGCGAAACAGTCGCGCCCGGCCGCCGATGGTGGTGA
>VGZI01000220.1 GCA_016872605.1 Planctomycetota bacterium | reverse complement strand
CGCATACGCCCGGATGATGTGCGGGCGGGCAATTTTCGGCCACAACCGAGCTTGTATTTTTCAAAACGATACCGGCCAGGTATGTTCCACATGGAACATTGCGCTGACATTCAGGTTCGCATCACGCCACGAATCGGCGTAGGAACGCGACGCCGGTGGCGAGTTCGGCGTGGTCGTTGCCCAGTACCGTCAACGCGCCACGGTAGTCGATCACCTCGAAGTGAGCCAGAAGATTCATCCAATCGATATCGCCGTGGCCGAGCGGGACGGCAGCGAGTCGGCTCGGACTGACACGCCGCGCGTCTTGGGCCTGGGCGTAGACGAGCCGTTTGTTCAGAGTCTTGATGGCGTCGAACGGGTTGAACCCGGCCAGCACGAGATTCGCCGGGTTGTAGATGACGGCGAGGCTGCCGGTGTCGAACCGGCCGAGATATGCGACGAGCGACTCGGGGCTGTCGCCGCTGTTGTCGAGCGCGATGGTCACGCCGGTGCGATCGCCGTGTTGCCCGAGATCGCGCAGCGATTCGAGGAACACCGCCGAGGCCGGATCGTCGTCCTTCTGCGGAAGCGGACCGATGGGCACGATGACAAGGCGTGGGCCGAGGTCGAACGCCAGTTGCATAGTGTCTCGGATGTACTCGAGGCGAGGTTCGAGATTCAGGGCAACGTCGATGCCGCGGCGCAGCGGACAGTAGATCGCGGACACGGTGAGGTCGTCGGAGCGCAAGAGGTGCAAGATTTCACGGCGGCCCGTCTGCGTCAGGTTCGCCGGCGCCAGTTCCCCGCTCGCTTCCAGCTCGAGTCCCGCCACGCCAAGCTGACGCGCCGCCGCCAACGAACGCCTGAAGGGCAGCCCGAGTGACTTCTGACAAATGCCTAACTTGATCCGGCCCATCGCTTTCCTCGCTCGCTGCGGCCACGAATCGCTCATGGCTGAAATATCGAAACGGCCTTGCAATCTGCTCAAAAATGCCCTTTGGCAAACCCACCGTGCCCCACTTCGGGCTGCGCACTCGCATGTGCTGACGATAATCATCGAGCGGCACCGCGCGGAAAAGGTAGAGGTCGTTCTTATGCCGCCAGAGGTCCGGCGTTTCGTTCAGCGTCACCGTCGGCATCACGCGGTACATGAAAACGAACAGCGGTACATAATCGGCGCCGAAGAGCGACTGCCAGTGCGTTAGCCCGTCGACGTCATCGCGCGTCGCCCAGCTTTCCCACACATAACGCGGTTTGTTCGGCGGCCCGCCGGGAAACTGTCGCCCTTTGACATCGACGAGCAACTTCGCTCCACTCGGCCCCAAGACGATGAAGTCGAGGTTCTTGACCGGCACATCGCCGAGCGTCGCCCGCCTGGTCTCATCGACGGCAACGTAGCACAACCCCTGTTCCTGCAGGAACACCTCGAACGCCGATTCGTAGGGATTGCTGCGGTCCATGGAGTTTGGCCCGTAATCGTTTAGCGTTCGTGTTTACGTTTAGGCCTCGCATGGCGCCATGCGATCGCTAAACGTAAACAACTCTACACGCATACATCCAGCATTGATCGTACCACGCCGATGACTTCGGCGTCCGGAACGCCCTTTTTCTCCTCGCGCTTCGCCAAGTCCTTGACGTTCCACGTCCCCTTGGCGAAGTCGTCCGGCCCCGCGATAAGGGCGAGCTTGTGGCCGCGCTTCTCGGCGTATTGAAACTGCTGACCGATCTTCTTGGCGTCGGTGAAGACTTCGGCGCCGATGCCGGCGGCTCGCAGGCACCGGGCCATCGCCTGGTATTCGCCGATGCGGTTGGGTGTGAACTGAACGATGAACACCGGCGCCGGCGTCGCTGTTCCTTTGAGGAGTTTCAGTTCCTCCACTGCGGCGAGCAGGCGATCGAGGCCGAGCGACGCGCCGACGCCGGGCAGCGACTGCTTCGTGTACAGACCCGCGAGGTTGTCGTAGCGGCCGCCGGAGCAGACGCTGCCAATCTTGGGCAGGTCGGTCAGGAACGTCTCGTACACCATGCCGGTGTAATAATCGAGTCCGCGCGCGATTGACAGATCGAGCACGATCAGGTTGTCGGGAACGCCAGCCTTGTGCGTCGCACTCAACAGTTCTTCAAGGCGCTGAATGCCGTCGGCGGCTTTCGGATTTGTGCCGAAGTCGCTCTTGAGTTTCGCCAGAATCTCAACGTTAGTGCCCGTCGTCTGTGCCAGCGTCAGCAAGCGATCGCCCTGTGTCGACGAAATGCCGGTGCGCTCGGCCATCTCTGCGAGCACACCATCGCGGCCGACCTTCGGGAGCTTGTCGAGCGCTCGCAGGAGCGACGCGGTGTGGCCGGCAAGGCCGAGTTCTTCAAGCAGTCCATTCAACACGAGGCGATTGTTGACGTGGATGACGAAGCGCCCCTCACCCCGATCCCCGGAAGGCGCGGGAGGAATGACGGCGTGCATCAAGTCGTGAATGACTAACGCGACCTCGATGTCGGCGGCGTTCGACGTGGTGCCGATCGTGTCGAAGTCGCATTGCCAGAACTCGCGATAGCGGCCCTTTTGCGTATTCTCGCCGCGCCACACGGGACCCATGTGATAGCGCTTGAACGGTGTGCCCAGTTGTGCGATGTACTGTGCCGCGAAACGAGCGAATGGCACCGTAAGGTCGAAACGCAGGGCCACGTCATGGCGATCGTGCATGAAGCGGTAGAGTTGCTTGTCGGATTCTTCGCCGCCTTTGCCGAGCAGGATTTCCGCGTACTCCAGCGCCGGCGTGTCGATAGGCGCGAACCCGTAGCTGCGATAGACGCGGCGGGCTTGCTCGAGCATCCACTCGCGCGGGATCATCAACTCGGGCGGATAGTCGCGAAATCCCTTGAGCGTTCGCGGTTCGATCAATTTGTCGGTCATAACTCGTCCCAACAAAACGCCGCTTGCGGCTTCGCGCTGGCTCAACGTGATCCGTTGCGTTTGCTTCGGTCAGCGAGCGCGAAGCCGCAAGCGGCTATGGGTTGTTCTTCTTCCGTTCGGCGACGCTCTTGAGAAAATTCTGCTCTTCGTCCGTCAGCGAGTCCTTGCCAAGCTTGTGAATCTTCTCGAGCAGTTCATCGACGCGGCGATCATCCGCCTCGCGCTGTTCTTGTTCTTCTTGCGATTTCTGAGCGGAGCGACGCGACAACCAGCGCTGAATGAAGTTCTGGTTGTCCTCGGATTCCGGCTCCGGTTCGTCCTGATCCTTCTCCAGACTCGTGTAGCCCTCCGAGAAATCACCGAACGGACTGTCCTCCTGCGTCGTCTCCAAGAGCGTCATCTCTTGAGCGCACGACACATAGATGAAAATTGTCAGGAATGCCAGGATCGGCTCGGAGACCATGATCGCCAGGATGGCGACGATCGCCATCAGGACGAACCCGGCGTAGATCGCCACATAGGTCGCCTGATAATGCCCCAGCTTCGGCCACAGGCCGGCCTGTAGCATGCGGCCACTATCGAACGGATAGCCGACCAACACCAGATTGAAGATCAGCAGAATCCAACTGATCCAGAAAAAGCGTGCCAGGATGATGACGACGATGTTGCTCGTCGTCGTCTGCTGTCCGTCCCACGAAGTCAGCCCGATGGCGATCGAATCGTTGCTCAACCGATACGGATACCAAAGCGGATTGAGCGGCGGCACGAAATCGCACGCAAAAAACAGCACCAGCCCGAGCACCACGCACTTCGCCACGTCCATCAGCGGACCGCCCGCCGCGAATACAAAATGCGCTCGCCAGGTGTGCGGCAGCGATTTGCACATCGCCAATCCACCGAGCGGCCAGAGCATGATCTCATCCGACTCCCCGTCCATATACCGCGCCGCGAACACATGGCCGAACTCGTGCAAGAGGATGCTCAAGAGCATCAAGCCCATCAGCATCGCAGCGTCGTGCCAGGCGTGCGGCGGCGCATCCTTCCGGACGAACTCGCGCCCAATCAGGCCCAGCATGAGCAGCGGCATGGTGAAGTGCACCCGCACCATGACGCCGAACATCTGAGTGATCGGAAACGACCAGGATAACAAATCGCGCAGCACAGATTGACTCGATTCGGCCGGCGAGCCTGAAACTTCATCGCTCGCATGAGGATAATCTATCATCGCAGCCGATGTTACGCAATAAGGAGGCGTCAGAGCCTGAAGCGTGAGCGAAGGCGAGTGCGTCCTTCGCTTACGCTTCAGACTCTGACCCTTCTCCGAATCTGTCGGCGCGATAAGATAGGCCTGCCTTGCCCCGCCAAACGTAATCAAGAGATCCCTCAATGCTTCGATTGACGATTCTCATCGCCTCCTTGGCTCTTGCCGCGCTTGCAAATCTAACTTATGCCGAAGACTGGCGCGAGTTCCGCGGTCCCACCGGTCAGGGGCACTACCTCGGCAAAGCTCTGCCGATCGATTGGAGCGTCACCAAGAATGTCGCGTGGAAACAAGCGATTCCGGGCAAAGGCTGGTCATCGCCGATCGTGCTCGATGGCCGCGTGTACCTCACGTCGGCAGTGCCGATCGACGGGTCGAAAGACCTGTCGCTGCAAGCGATCTGCGTGGACGCGGCCAAGGGGAGCATTATCTGGAAAAAGGAAGTCTTTCGCCAGGAAAGTGCTGCGGCGCCGAATATTCACAAAAAGAACAGCCACGCCAGCCCGACGCCGATCGCCGACGGCAAACGCATTTACGTCCACTTCGGCCATCAGGGAACCGCGTGTCTCGATCTCGACGGCAAGATCGTCTGGAGCACCAAGGAGCATCGTTACGCCCCCGTTCATGGCAACGGCGGCACGCCGATCCTCGTCGACAACCGACTCGTCTTCTCCACCGACGGCAGCGACAAACAGTTCGTCATCGCTCTGAACACTGCGGACGGCAAGGTCGCCTGGAAGACGCCTCGCAAAACCAAGGTCGGCCAGCCGTTCTCCTTCAGCACACCGCTTGCCATCGCTGTCAACGGGAAGATTCAGATCGTCAGCCCCGCCAGCGGCGCGGTGATGGCCTACGACGCCGACGACGGCAAAGAAATCTGGCGCGTCCGCTACGAAGGCGGCTATTCCGTCATCCCACGCCCCGTCTACGGCCACGGCATGGTCTACATCGGCACCGGTTACAATTCCCCCGTCGTCCTGGCCATCAAGGTCGACGGGAAGGGCGATGTCACCGATTCGCACGTCGCCTGGACGCTAAAGAAAGGCGCTCCGCATACTCCATCGCTGTTGCTCATCGACAACGAACTCCATGCCGTCTCCGACGGCGGCATCGCAAGCTGTGTCGACGCCCGCACGGGAAAAGTGCACTACCAAGAACGCGTCCCGGGCGGCTACTCCGCGTCCCCGTTCTTCGCCGACGGCAGAATCTATCTGCAGAACGAAGCCGGCGTCACCACGGTCCTGCGCGCCGGCACGACCTTCGAAATTCTCGCGACCAGCGACGTCAAGGAACGCACCTTCGCCTCCTACGCCGTCGTGGACGGCGCCATCTTCCTGCGGTCGGAAACGCAGCTCTATCGGATTCAAAAAAAGTGAAACCAGCCCGGAGCGCAAGCGACGGGTCGCGCTTCTCGTCGCTTGCGCTCCGGGGTGATTATGCACACTCACCACTCACGACTCACCACCCACCATCTTAATGCGATTCATCGTTCGCGTGATGTACCAGTCTTGCCAGGAACGGGGCCACATCATCATGAAGCCGAGCTTCCAGCGCATCATGCGCGGGAAGGCGTAGAAGGCCAGCTTGTTTTTGATGGCATACACGATCTCCTCGGCCGCGTCGTCGACTTCCAGGATGTGTTCGAGCGTGCCTTCGAGTTTTTCGGTGAGCGGCGTTCGCACCCAACCGGGGCAGACCGTCGTGACGTCGATGCCGAGCGGCGCCAGCTCGACGCGCAAGCCGTCCATGATGGCGTTGACCCCGGCCTTGCTCGCGCAGTACGCGAGCATCCGAGGCAACCCGCGATATGAGGCAACGCTGGAGATGGCGACGAGATGCCCGCGGCGGCGCTCGATCATGCCGGGCAGCACCGCGCCGATGCTGTTGGAGACGCCGAGCAGGTTCACCGTCATGACCTTGTTCATGACGTCGATGTTGTAGTTGAGCCCCGAAGTCTCCGCCCCGATGCCGGCGTTGGCGATGAGTAGATCGATCGGCCCGAGCTTCGCTTCCAGCTCACGCGTGGCCACGATGAGCGCCGGCGGATCGGTGACATCGGCAATGGCCCAAGCGTACGGCTTCCCCGCGATTTCGTCGGCCAGCGAGCGCAGCCCGTCGTCGCGGCGATCGATGGCGGCAATGATGTGCCCCTCGCTCGCCAGTTTCTTGGCGAGCGCCCGCCCGATGCCGCTGCCGGCGCCGGTGATCAATGCGACGGAGTTCATGCAGTTGGCATAGTGGATGCCGGCGCATCCGCCAAGTTGCGATGTGTGGAAGCATCACTCGCTTACTTCTTCTCCTTCTTCCTCGCCTCACACTCCGCCTTCCGCTGCAGCAACACGGGGTGATCGGGCAGGTATTTCATCGCGATGGTGTAGATGCGAATCGCCTCGTCCCACTTCTCCGCCTGGACCGCGGGTCGAGCCCAATTGTTGGCGATGATGCCGGCGTTTCCCAAGAGCCGGGAGTGGCCGGGATAAGCCTTGAGACCTTCGGCATATTTGGCGAGAGCCGATTCCCACTCTTTTTTGTCTGCCAGATGGAGGGCCCACCCCTCATAGGCCATGCCGCCCACGCTAGCTCGCTGCTCCGGCCTCGGCAGCAACGGGCCGTAGCGTTCGAGAGCATCGATCGCTTCCTTGAACTTCTGCCCGTCCACCAGCTTCGTGACAGCGACCTCCGCGACTCGCTGACCGCGCTGGACAATGTCCTCGACCTTGGGGAATTGCTTCCTCAGATTCTGATACTGTTCGATCACGGCATCGAGCGATTTGGCTTCCGCGACCTTCAGGGCTTCCTGGGTATGAAAGGCGATGCCCCCCTGGACATGCGGGTCCGTCGGGTAAAGCGCATAGCCCTTTTCGAGCACCTTCAAGGAACCGTCGAAGTCCTTTTTCTGCAGCAACTCCTGAGACCAGTATCGATAGAGGCTGTTGCGCCAAACCACGATGCTCGTATGCTCGTCCGCCGGCAGGACTTTCAAGGCTCGCTCCGCGACCTCAAAGCCGGCGTCATAGCCTTTCTCCTTGATGCGTTTCTCGCCGAATCGCTCGAACCATCGAGCCACGTAGCGGAAATTCGGATCGTTCGGCAACGCCTTGGCCGCCTTGCCGGCGATCACGAGCGCGTCCTGGTCCTTTCCTGATTCCAACGCCGCGTCGATCAGCTTGATCCACCCGGCACGGTCTGTCGGCTCCTGCCCGAGTGCGGGTCCGGCGACAAGCGTCGCAATCATGACGGCGATTAGGACGGGAATGGCATGGCGAGCATTGGACGGTGACATGCGAGACTCCGGCTGATAATCGGTGTACGAGGCCTTGCCGTAGGAACGATCCGGGCAAGAGAACCTAACGCGAATCGCGCGTGGGGTTCTTGCCAGAGTTGATCGGCGCCTGAGCGCCAGCGCGGAGTAGCCGCGCTTCGCTGACTCTCAGGCTCCGAAACAGCGCTGCCGAAGCGTCATATCGAAAAGTCCAACCCCATCTCCCGGATCGACTCGCGGTCCGCCAAGTAGCGCACGATCCGGTCCGCGGCTTCCTCGGGCGACAACTGCGAGCCGTCCAGCACCAGCTCCGCGCTTTCCGGCGGTTCATACGCGGAATCGATGCCGGTGAAGTTCTTGAGCTGGCCGGCGCGGGCCTTCTTGTAAAGCCCCTTCGGATCGCGCGCCTCGGCAACTGAGAGCGGCGTATTCACGTACACCTCGATGAACTCACCTTCCGACACCAACGCGCGGGCCATGCGGCGTTCGCTGCGGAAGGGCGAGATGAACGACACCAGCACGATCAGGCCCGCGTCCACCATCAGCTTCGCCACCTCCGCGACCCGGCGGATGTTCTCGACGCGGTCCTCGTCGGTGAAGCCGAGATCGCGGTTCAGCCCGTGGCGGACGTTGTCGCCGTCGAGCAAGAACGTGTGGTGCCCCATCGAGTAGAGGCGTTTCTCGACCAGGTTCGCGATGGTCGATTTGCCGGCGCCGGACAGGCCGGTGAACCAGAGGATGCACGCCTTCTGGTTCTTGATGGCGGCGTGGGCCTCTTTGTTGATCTCGAGCGCCTGCCAGTGGATGTTCTCGGCCTTGCGCAGGGCCGACTGGATGAGGCCGGCGCCGACGGTGCTGTTGGTCAGGCGGTCGATCAGGATGAACCCGCCGGTGTCGCGGTTCTCGACGTACGGATCGAATGCGATCGGCTGATCGAGGCTCATGTTGCATACGCCGATTTCGTTAAGCTCCAGTGTTCGCGTCGGCAGCTTTTCGAGGGTATTGACGTTGGTCTTGTGCTTGAGCCCGGTGACGGTCGCGACGGCTTGCTTGGCGCCGATTTTGATCCAGTACTGCCGGCCCGGCAACATCGGCTCCTCCGCCATCCAGATCACTGTCACCTCGAACTGATCCGCCACCGCCGGCAACGCATCGGCCCGCGCCAAGATGTTGCCGCGACTCACGTCGATCTCGTCTTCGAGGACGATCGTCACCGATTGCTCGACGACTGCCTCGTCCATCTCCGCCGCTTGCGGCTTAGCGTTCGCAACGTTCTCCCCGAACGCTAAGCCGCAAGCGGCAGAACCGATGATCCGCGCGACCTTGCTTTCCTTCCCCGACGGCAGCACGCGCAACCGATCCCCCTTGCGAACCTTGCCGCCGGTGATCAGCCCCGAAAAGCCGCGGAAGTGCTGGTCAGGCCGATTCACCCACTGCACCGGCAGACGAAACGGCCCCGCTTGCCGTTCGTCGTCGATCTCCACGGTCTCCAGGTGGTGCATCAACGTCGGCCCCTTGTACCACGGCGTCTTGTCGGATGGCTCCGTGATATTCTCGCCATTCAACGCCGAGATCGGGATCGCCACGATGTCGGTCAACCCGATCTGCTTGGCGAACTCGCAATAGTCGGCCAAAATCTTCGCGAAGACCTCCTGCGAGAAGCCGATCATGTCCATTTTGTTGACGGCGAGAACGATGTGGCGAATGCCGATGAGGGAGACCAAATAGCTATGCCGGCGCGTCTGCGTGAGGACCCCTTTGTTCGCGTCGATGAGGATAACCGCGAGCGACGCGGTCGAAGCCCCGGTGACCATGTTGCGCGTGTACTGCTCATGCCCCGGCGTGTCGGCGACGATGAACTTCCGCTTATCGGTCGAGAAGAAGCGATACGCGACGTCGATGGTGATCCCCTGCTCGCGCTCGGCCGCCAGCCCATCGACGAGCAGAGCGAGATCGAGCTTGCCTGCTTGCGTGCCGAATTTCTTCGAGTCCGCTTCGATGGCGGTGAGCTGATCCTCGAAGATCATCTTGGAATCGTACAGCAGCCGGCCAATGAGCGTCGATTTCCCGTCATCGACGGACCCGCAGGTGATGAAGCGCAGCAGCGACTTGTGCTCATGAGCGCGGAGGTACTCGTTGATGTCGGTGGCGATGAGGTCGGAGATGTGTGCCATTCATGAATGCCTTTTCACAAAATCATGTTTCACAAAATCATCGATTCAACTTCATATTCCGTCATTGAAACATGATTTTGTGAAACATGATTTTGTGAATGAATCAAAAATACCCCTCTTGCTTCTTCTTCTCCATCGATGCCGACTGGTCGTGATCAATCACGCGGCCTTGTCGCTCGCTCGTTTTCGTCAGCAGCATTTCCTGGATGATCGCGGGGAGCGTGTCGGC
>VGZI01000219.1 GCA_016872605.1 Planctomycetota bacterium | reverse complement strand
CAACATGCACAGCGGCGCTAGTTGCAAGAACGTCGTGGACATGGCCGATTTCATTCTCCGATTCGCCGAGACGGGAATTATTTTATGACGCCGACTCGCACGACAAGGGCCACGCACAAAAGAGGCGGCCAATCCGAGGCAAAAGCCGCTTGCCTGGTGTCGCTGTGCAGCGGCGTGCAATGTTTACTACGTGCGCGGCGCCTCTCGTGATCGCCATTTCGAGAAATTTCTTTGGCGCGTTTCTTTACCGATCGTCGTCGTCGTCATCGCGGCGTCGGCTAGAAGAGCGTCCGGCTTGCGCAAGCTCGGAGATGCCTTCGGCCAGTTGCAGGCCGCACAGGATCATGAAGATGAACCCGCAGCAGGGAATGATGGCCAGAAAGCCCCAAAGCCGACCGAAATCGCTTTTCGCCTTGAGGCCTCGATCCATGAACTCCGCTTCCATCGCCGCCGTCACGCGCGATACGACGATGAAGTACCAGATGAACCCGAATAGCGGAATGAGCACCAGGAATACGGAACCCGGGCTCATGCTTCGGTTTCTGGGGGAGACAGAACTCAATGCGGCATACGCCAGGAACATGTCCATTTCGACGATCCTCCAGATGTGCAAACGCCTGGTTGCCAGCGGGGGAGCGCAACCTTTGGCTCCTGAGTGTCAAAGCTCGATTGTAGTCGAGCACGCAGCGCAAGCAAGTGCCGCTGTCGCACGTGCTTGCGCCGCGTGATCAAAGCAGAGGATCATGGCCGCCAGACGGGATCGAGGTCGAGCACGAAACCCGGCAACTCGGGGTCGCCGCTGGCGCTTTGGGGGTTGTCAAGGATTTGCACGGGCTGTCCGGGGCGATAGACGTGAACTTGCTTTTTTTCCGGATCGATGAGCCAGCCGAGCCTGGTCCCGTTGGCGATGTACCCTTCCATCTTTTCGATCGTCTTCTTGAGGCTATCGCTCGGAGCAAGTAGTTCGATCAAAAAGAAGGGACAAACCGGGAGGAATTTCTTCATTTGCTCCGCCGTGATCGACGCCAATTGTTCCGGTGAGATCCAAGACGCATCCGGCGACCGATTGGCGCCGTTGGGCAGGATGAACCCGCCGCTGGAATCGAACGCTTTGCCGATGCCGGAGCGCTAGTGCCAAGAGTAGAGTTGCGACGCGACGGACAAGTTTTGGGAACTGGACTCTCCACCGGCAGGAGGCAAAAGGATTAACTCTCCTTTCGCGTTGCGTTCGAAGCGCAGCTTGCGATTGATCTGGCAGAACTCGAAGAACTGGTCCTGCGTCATCGAAATCACGGGCAGAAGTTGGATCGGATTATTCAACCAGTATTGGGCTATCTGGAAATCGAGGGTTGGTGGGGTGGCGATGCTCATGCTTCACCTCAAAAGTGCGATCGTCGTTCATTGTAGCAGATGCCGCGTCACTTCGAAACCTTGGGGTTGTACTCGTTGGTACCGCGCGTGACGGTGATCTCGAGCCCGGACTTTTCGTGGTGCGTGTATTTCTTCTGAATCGGCGGGTAACCTTTGGGCGGCTTGTTCGGGTTGCGCGGCGGCGTCGGCATGATTGCGACGCGGTATTTGCCTTCGATGACGCCGTCGGCTTCCGCGAACGTGCCCATCTTGAACGTGCCGTCGTCGTTAATGTTGCCACGAGCGCTCTTAGCGGCTGTGTCCACGGGCTCAAAGATGATGGTCCCGCCGCCGGGCATTCCCTCGCCGTTCTCGTAGACGACTTTCCCCTCGACCGGATAGCGCGCCGGTCCGCAGCCAATCGCCGTCACGATCAGGACCGCGCCGATGGCCAAGCAGGGGAAATACGCCCGATTCATTCGTCGCACGTGAGCGCTCCTCGCAATGAAATGATTAGAGAAATATGAGACGGTGTTGTTGTATCGATTCGCGTCGCTGCAAGCCCTTACCTGTTGGCCGGACGCGCCAGCGACGCTGCGCCCTCCGTCGCTGGCGCGTCCGGCTAACGGGTTCCGCGGCGATTTCCTATCATGTATCAACAGAATCCCGCGACAAGAACCCGGAGGCACTGCGCCATGTTTCGCTGGTTGATCCTTCCCGCCGTGTTGCTGCTGTTCACCATCGGCGACGTTTCCGCACAGAAGAAAAAAGGGCCTGCCAAAGATGACCGGATCCATCTTCCGGAAAACGCCGTCACGAATCTCGACGTGCATCCCGAACTGCAAGCGACGCTCTTCGTCTCCGAGCCGAAGATCACCAACCCGACCAACATCGACATCGATCACAAGGGGCGTGTCTGGCTGTGCGATGTTGTTAACTATCGAGGCAACAACGGCAAACGCAAGGAAGGCGACCGCATCCTGATTTTGGAGGACACCGATGGCGACGGCGTTTGCGACAAAGTCACCACCTTCTACCAGGGCCGCGACATCGACTCCGCCATGGGAATCTGCGTGCTCGGCAACAAGCTTATCGTCTCCGCGTCCCCCAACGTCTTCGTCTTCACCTTCGACGACAACGATAAGGTGCTCAAGAAGGAAGTCCTCTTCTCCAAGACCGGGATTCCACAACACGATCACTCCGCCCATAGCTTCGTCTTCGGCCCCGATGGCCGGCTGTACTGGAACTTCGGCGACCAAGGCTATGCCGTCCACGACAAGAACGGCAAACCAGTCGTCGATCTCGCAGGAAATCTCGTGAACAACTCCGGCAACCCGTACCGCAAGGGCATGGTCTTTCGCTGTGAGCTTGACGGGTCCAACTTCGAGGTGCTCGGCCACAACTTCCGCAACAACTACGAAGTCGCCGTCGATTCCTTCGGCACCCTGTGGCAGTCCGATAACGATGACGACGGCAACTTCGGCGTCCGCATCAACTATGTCATGGAGTACGGTAACTTCGGCTATGTCGACGAGTTCACCGGCGCCGGCTGGACGAAGCCGCGTACCAACCTCGAAAAAGACAAAGCGTCCAGGCACTGGCACCAGAACGATCCCGGCGTCGTGCCGAACCTGCTGCACACCGGCGCGGGCTCGCCGACCGGCATTTGCTTCTACGAGGGATCGCTATTGCCCAAGGTGTTTCACAATCAGATCATCCACTGCGACGCGCTGCCAAGCGTGGTGCGGTCTTATCCAGTCGTGCCCGACGGTGCAGGCTACAAAGTGACGCAGACGGTCGACATCCTCAATGGCTCGAAGCGGAACAACTGGTTCCGCCCGGCCGATGTCTGCGTCGCCCCGGACGGTTCGTTGTTCGTCACCGACTGGTACGACCCCGGCGTCGGCGGCCATCAGCAGCGCGACCTCGACCGCGGCCGCATCTTTCGCGTCGCCCCGCCGGGCACGAAGTACAAGGCGCCGAAACTCAACTTCGACACTATCGAAGGCAATATCGAAGCCCTCAAGAGCCCGAACGGCGCGACGCGCTACATCGCGTGGACGAATCTGCACAAGGCGGGAGCAAAGGCGGAGAATGCGCTTGTCAAAATGTTTCGTGATTCGACGATCTTGCACGAGCGTGCTCGGGCGTTGTGGCTGCTGGGACGAATCGAAGGCAAGGGAAAATCGTACGTCGTCCAGGCCTTTAATGGTGCCGACGCCGAGGAAATACAAATCGTCGCAATTCGAT
This sequence comes from Planctomycetota bacterium, assembly GCA_016872605.1. Taxonomy (GTDB): domain Bacteria; phylum Planctomycetota; class Planctomycetia; order Gemmatales; family Gemmataceae; genus SIAQ01. The sequence continues at coordinate 6,236 of VGZI01000219.1, read as the reverse complement.
TAGCCCGCCAGCTAAAGCTCGACCCGGACGCTATTATCGCGCTGGGTGGACCGAGGCCTTTGGGGGGACTGCAAAACTCCAGATCGGCGGCGGTTCGCCGCGAGGCTCTGATCGCACTGCGCCACGCGGGCAAGGGCAAAGGCGCGAAGCACTGGGCCGAGCTGGCGAAGTGGCATGGTGACGGATTCTTGCATCGACCGGTCGGATGGAGCGATCGATGGTACCTGGAGGCGCTCGGGATCGCGGCCGAAGGGAATTGGGATGATTACCTTAAGGCGTACTTAAGCCTCCCCGGCCCCGTGCTCGTAAGCGAAAGGAAGTTTCGCCTTGACATCATCTGGCGATCTCGCGCAGAAGTGACCCCGACGCTATTGGGCGTTCTGGTGTCGACCAAGGATACCCCGAGCGCTGATTTGCCACGGCTGATGCGCGCCTTCGATTTCCAGAAGGACTCCGACTCCAAGACCGAAGCCCTCGTCAAACTTGCCTTCGGCGCCTACTCAGATCCCGACCGAGGCAAGCTCATCACGACCGAAGCCCTCAGCCGGCTCAAGAACTTCGATGTTGCCAAGAATCCCAAGCACGCGGCAGCGGTCGACAAAGTGCTCGACGGCGCCAAGGGGACACCGTCGTTTGTTGAAATGGTCGGCCGATTCAATGTCGTCAAACGGTATCCCGATTTGTTAGCAATTGCCCAAAAGCAGCCGACCGAGCAGATCGGCGTCGATGCGATCCGGACTCTGCTCGACAAGGATCAGGTGAAGTTGATTCAGCAATCCCTCGAATCGAAGGACAAGGCAATTGCGGCGAACACCGCAATGGCGATCGCGGGCGCGGGGCACGACAAAGCGAATGCTCTGCTGTTGCCGATCGTCAATGACAAGTCGCTCGATCTTGAGTTGCGCCGACAGGCGACGCGTGCCTTGGCTCGCAATCAAGCCGGCGCCAAGGTGCTGATCAAGCTCGCCCAAACGAAACAACTCGCCAAGGAACTTGAGGTCGCCGCTGGCAGCGTGCTCAGCGTTTCCAGCTCGAAAGACATTCGCGAGCAAGCTGCGAAATTGTTCCCGCAGCCGCAGTCCAAGGACAAGAAGCCGCTGCCGGCGATCAACGATCTCGTCAAGACGAAGGGCAACGCCGCCAATGGCGCAAGCGTTTTCGCCAAGGCCGGCACCTGCGCCAAGTGCCATCAAGTCAACGGCGAAGGCAAAAACGTCGGCCCCGACCTGTCCGAGATCGGCAAAAAGCTCGCCCGCGAAGCCATGTATGAAGCGATCCTCTACCCCAGCGCTTCCATCGCCCATAGCTACGAAACGTGGGTCGTCGAAACCAAGAACGGCACTACCGCCAACGGCCTGCTAGTCAGCAAAACCGCCGAGGAGATCTCGATCAAGGACGCGGAGTCGATCGTCCGCACCTTCAAGATGAACGACGTGGAGTCCGCGACCAAGTCGCCGATCTCACTGATGCCGGCCGATCTGCACCAGTTGATCACGACGCAGGAGATGGTAGACGTCGTCGAGTATTTGGTGACGTTGAAGGAGGCGCGGAAGAAGTGATCGATTCTTCGTTTAGCGTTCGCAGAGAAGCGCCAATTACCTGGCCCTTCTCTGCGATCGCTAAACGAGGAGATTAGCCCATTCGCACCAGCTCGGCGAACGCCCGTTCGGCGCCGGATTTCTGCCAGGCTCGCCACCATTTCTCGAACTTCTTGCGCTGCAGCGGTAAACGCTTCTCGTGGAAATGCAAAACCGCTTCGATGCCCGCGCGGTACTGCGGCCATTGGCGTGGTTGCGTTTTCATCAAGCGAGTGCGCAACGCCGTGAGCCGTTGGCTGATCGTGTAGCTGTCGTTGGCGTCGCCAAGAATGTCTTGCATCTCGACAATCGCTGGATAGTAATCTCTGCGAAATGCCTTGCCGTAGCAGCTTTCGAAAACCTCCATCGCATAGCGAAGTTGCTTGCCGAGAATGCGAACGCGATGCAGCGCCTCGTACGCGGCGAGATCGGCTTCGGCGGCCGCCTCGAACTGGCGGACAAGGTCTGTGAGCACAACGCCGGCCAGTTCATTCAGCGGCGATCTGGCAGCTTTGCACGATTCGGTGTGCTTATTGATTCGAGTCAGGCACCTCTCAAAGTCGTCAGCATGATCGGCGAAAGCGGTTTGCAGATGCTCCTGGGCGAGCACACGTTGGCCGTGCGCGTAGCCGAGCAGGAAATCGATGCCCGGGCGCTGCGGCAATGGCGCATTGCCGCGAGGGCGAAGCAACTGAAGGAAGACATCCCAGTCGCGTGCTTCACCGGCAGCGCGGCGGAGCGATCGCAATGCCTGGCGAGTCTTTTTCGCCAAACGAGCCGGCATGCAGTCGGCGAATAGCCGCAACCCCGCCGCCGCCCGCCGGGTGCTGACGCGCAGCCGATGGACGTGCTCGATGTCGTCATCCGCATGAAAGACCGCTGCCGACAGCCGCTCGCGCACTGCCTCCAGTCGCAGCGCAAGCACAATTCCCGCCGCCTCGGTCACCGGCATGCTGGATTGAAGGCCCTCGATCCATTTCTCATCCGCCATACGGAAAGCCTAGGAAAAACCCTGGCAGGATCGATGAAGAATCCGTCAAGGCGGCGGGCAAGAAACGGCCAGCCGGGAGTTTTCAGAATTCTTGGCCGCCTCGAAGGGGCATTGGCAATTCCCAGGCATACGGCAACGAGCCGGTTCATCAAAACTTCAACCGCAAGGAGATTGTCATGTCCCGCACAGCCACCACGACCCTGAATGTCGAACAACTCGAAGATCGCATGGTGTTGTCCACGGTCGAATTGACCAATGCCGGCGTTTTGAAAATCACCGGCTCCGAAGCCAGCGAGACGATCCAATTGCGTCAGGGCAACGGCGTCATTTCGATTACCGGCATGGCCGGCGGCGTCAAGCAGGCGGCCGTCAAGTCGGTGCTGATCGACGCGCGCGGCGGCGGCGATTACGTCGATTGCCGGACGCTCCTCGTCCCCTGCACCATCTACGGCGGCTCGGGAAACGACTACATCATGGGCGGCGAAAATGCCGACTACATCGACGGCGGAAACGATCACGACATCGTCTTTGGCCTCGGCGGCAACGACCAGCTTTTCGGCGGCTACGGCGACGATCGTCTCCTGGGCGGCAACGGCACCAACTATCTCACCGGCGGATACGGCATCGACTTCATGGACGGCGGGACTCGCGGCTACGTCGCCGATCAGAATGACGGGTCCAATGACTTCATCGCCAACACCTTCGCGCCAGGCAACAAGTACTCCGCCGACCATGTCGCCCAGGGATCGCAATCCTACACCTGCGCCTTCCTCTCAACCGTCGGCGGCATGGCCAAAGCAGGCGTCAACCTCGGAGCGTATATCAAGTATTGCGGCTATGACAACAACGGCGTCGGCCAGTACGATGTGTCGCTCTGGAACGGCCGCCAGGGGGTTGCCGTCCGCGTTCAGTTCGATGGGCATACCGACCAGACCGACGCCCAGGTCAAGACCGACTATGCGTCCTGGGTGACCATCATGAACCGCGCCTGGGTACGGTTCCACGGCAACCGGGGCGCATCGCCGGCCGACGTGCTCTTCGCCCTGGGCCGAAGCCCAAGCATCGTCTATCAGAACAAGATGTCGACGGCGACGTTCGCGTCCATTCAGGCGTCGCTATCGCGCGGACTCGTCGTGGCGTGTGGAACGGTGGGCGCTCCGGTCACGCGGTCTCTCGAAAACAACCACGCCTACCAGGTTGTCCAGGCCGGCGTCTACAACGGCGTCCGCTGGGTGCAACTCCGCAACCCCTGGGCTCACGACGGCGGTACGGCCAGCGACAACAATCCCCGCGACGGCTACCTCTGGGTGACCTGGGACCAGTTCGTCGCCAACATGAGCCACCTGGTCGTTGGATAGGCTGAAACCCACCGAGCCTGAGCACCGAGCGAAGCTCCATTCGCTGGCGCTCAGGCTCGGAGCGTGTTTCCGGCTCAGCGTCGATCGATTACGGAATCAGATCTGCCACGCCTACCGTGCCTGCTTGAACCCCGTCGAGAACGATCGGCACGGAATCGCCGGGCTGATAGATTTGGAACGATCCATATGCCGGCTGCGCCGTCGGCCCGGATGGTTGCGAATAGACTTCGACCCGGCGATCCACGAGATTGACGATCCAATAGAAGGGAATGGCTGCCCGCGCGTAGATGCGCGTCTTATCGCGTTGATCACGGATCAACGAGGCGTCGGCAATCTCGATCAAGCTGCCGATGTCCGTTGGCCCGGGATGGCGCTTCAGGTAATCCGAAGCCACGCCGCGGACGAAAGCGATATCTGGCTCCGGCTGGCTGTCGGCGAGCGCGATCGCCATCAGAATGCGCAGACTCCATCCCCTCGGCCGCAACGGGAAAAGCAGTTCCATTGTTTGTTGCAGCGTGCCGTCGTGTGCGGGGTTGCGCGGCATTTTGAGCACCACGTATTTTTCGAGAAGCTCGACCTTATCGTCGGCGGTCAGAATTTCGGTCTCAATCATCCGTTGATAACGAGCAACTGAAAATCGCGCAATCGACGCGTCGAGCCCATACGTGACCGGTTGAGAGGTGGCCGTTGACATTGCAATACCCTTCACTGCATTTCTGACCCGACTATACGGCCACGACGGTTTGGCGTTCAATATCAACCGCCTGAGCCGGGGGGCTACTCCGCTGCGCTCGGAAATCCTGTTGACCGGGGATAGGCGACCCGGGTGAAAAAGATAATAATGTTGTTTGTCCCACCGTCGATAATCCAACCTCCACGATTCTTCGAGGCGATTATGCAATCACTGATCCGCTCGGCCCTTTGCGGGCTTGTGCTTTCGTTCGCTCCGGCTCTTTCGTCGGCGCAGGATGTGCAATCGCTCCTGCTCAAGATCAAAACCGTCGGCAAGGAAGGCGCGGGGAACGTCGAGGCGTCCAAGGCGTGGAAGGAGCTCGTCGCGCTCGGCCCGAGCGTCATGCCGGACATTCTAGGAGGCATGAACGACGCCAATCCTGTGGCCGTCAACTGGCTGCGCAACGCTGTCGAAGCCATTCACGACAAGGCAGGGCACAAGGGGGTCAAGATACCGGACGGCGAGATCGCAGACTTTCTACTCAACACCAAGAACGCCGGTCATTCGCGCCGATCGGCTTACGAATGCCTGGTCAAACTCGATCCGAAGACGCCCGACCGCTACTTGCCCAAGATGCTTGACGATCCCAGTGCCGAGTTGCGCCGCGACGCCGTCCAGCGCCAGCTCGATTATGCCAAACGCGCCGCGTTCGAGTCACCGACCGTTCGGCAGAAGTTCTACGAGAGTCTCTTGAAAAGCGCTCGTGATCGGGATCAAGTCGACGCGATCTGCAAGACGCTCAAGGACGACTTCCAAGTCGAGATCGATCTCACGAAACACTACGGCTTCGTTACGCGCTGGCTACTCATCGGCTCGTTCGATAACCGCAAAGGAATCGGCTTTAACACCGTGTATCCGCCGGAGCGAGGCTTCGACATCAAGGCCGTCTATCCGGCGAAGAATGACGGTCAAGCGCGCTGGCGCGAGCATGTCACGACCAAGCAACTCGGACTGGTCGACCTGAACGAAGCCGTGGGCAAAGAGAAGGGATCGGTCGTTTACGGATTCGCCGCCCTCGAGTCGGCGACCGAACGCGCAGTCGATATTCGCGCGGCTAGCAACAATGCCGTGCGCATGTGGCTCAACGGCAAGGAGATCTACTTCCGCGAGGAGTATCACCACGGCATGGCCATGGACCAACACACCGGCAAGGGCATGTTGAAGGCTGGCCGAAACGAGATTCTGATCAAAGTGTGCCAAAACGAGCAGACCGACTCGTGGGCGCAACTCTGGTCGTTCCAGGTGCGTGTATGCGATTACCTCGGCGCCGCCGTGCCCGTCACGAATGTGACCGAGCGAATCAAGTAGGCGATGGAGGCCCAGAGGTGAGCGCAGCGAACCTCTGGGATAGCGCTCATCCCAGGGGTTCGCTGCGCTCACCCCTGGCCTTCGGATGAATGAACATGAACACAAGGCTATTCAGTTTGATACTCACACTCAGCGCCTCGCCGGCGTGCTTGGCCGAGGATGTGACGCAATTCCGGGGCAACCTCGGCGTCTCCAAGGAGACGAACCTCCCCGTGAGGTGGTCCGCCTCCGAGGGGCTACGCTGGAAAGCGAACCTCCCCGGCAAAGGG
>VGZI01000218.1 GCA_016872605.1 Planctomycetota bacterium | reverse complement strand
AAGTCGCCACCCTGGCGTCCGCCACAGGCGTTCGACACGGGTGCCGAAGCGGACCGGCTTTTCAAGCACTTGGACCGCGACCGCGATGGTGTGCTCGCCCAGAATGAGTTGTCTCCCGTGTTGCGCACCAGCTTGAAACCCTGGGACAGCGACAACGATGGCCGGATCAATCTCAGCGAGTATCAGGTATTCTTCGCGTATCGCCTCGATCGGGTGTATCGATCATGGCAACAGCGGTCGGAAAAACCATTGCCTATCTTGACGATTATGGTTCCTGAAGAAGACCGTCCGCGTATCGCGCGTGCCGGCAACCTGCCGCCCGGTCTACCCGCTTGGTTCGAGCAGCTTGCCACCGACGAGGACGTCCAGGTTGCACTTTTTCGAATGGCGTCGGGCGAAATGGTCGATCGATGAGTTCGAAAAACTGGACGGCAATGAAGACGGGTTTCTTGACATCAACGAGATTCTAAGACTGTTGGCCCAGACGGAACGCGATGGACGTCGCCCATACGCATACCTCTTGCACAAGCGCTACGAGCCGCCGGGCGTCAAAGTCGACAAGCGTTGAGGTCCGGCCTTGTTCCGCGAGGCATGTGTGTTAAACTAACCTCAATTCAGTGAACGTCTGCGCGACACAGCCCGAAAGTGAATCGGTTGCAGTCGCGGTTCTCCTACCTCAAGGGCGCAATGAAAAACGCGGCGACTGTTCTGTTGGCGCTTCTGGCCCTGCATGTGCCGTTGCATGCCCAAGAAAAACTCTCGGAGTTGCTGGTGGACCCGTGCGTCCACACGCTTCGCGGGCCCGGCGCCATACAGTCGCTGCTTGTCACCGGCAAGACGCTCGATGGCCGCTTGATCGACCTGACGCACAAGGCAAAGTACTCCACGGGGCAACCGAGCATCGTCGCCATTTCGCCGTTGGGAATTCTCCGGTCAATCAGCGATGGCGAGGCCGAGATCGCCGTGGCCGCCGGCGGCCTAAGAGCGAAAGTTCAGATCGACGTCGTGGGGGCGAGGGCAACTCGCGCTTTTCATTTCGAAAACGATGTCATGCCGATCCTGAGTCGCTATGGCTGCAATTCGTCGGGTTGCCATGGCAATTCGAGCGGACAAAACGGGTTCAAGTTGTCGGTGTTCGGCTTTGCCTCGGACCTCGACTACAACGCGCTGGTGAAGGAAGGGCGCGGCCGGCGCATCATGCCGACAGCACCGGAAGGAAGCCTGCTGTTGCGAAAGGCATCGGGCCAGATGCCACATGGCGGGGGCATTCGCATTCGAGCCGAGTCCGACGAGTATGAATTGTTGCGCGGCTGGGTTGCCGCCGGCGCCCCGATCGGCGATCCGAAAGCGCCCAAGGTCGTGTCGATACGCGTAGAACCCAAGGAACGCGTGATGACCGTGAAAGGAACGCAACAACTCCGCGTGACTGCGCGGTACGCCGACGGGCGAACGGTCGATGTGACCGCTCACGCACGATTTCAGGTCAACACCGAGGCGCTGGCGTTCGTCAGCGCCGAGGGGAACGTCCAGGTCACCGACACGCCCGGTGAAGTTGCCGTGATGGCCAGCTACGCCAATTGCGTCGACGTCTTTCGCGCCATCGTGCCCCGGCCGCAAGCGATCACGAACTACCCGGCGTTTCCCGAGTACAACTTCATCGACGGCCATGTCCTTCGCAAGCTCAAGAAGCTAAACATCGCGCCGTCGGATTTGTGCGACGACGGTGATTTTCTCCGGCGCGCGTATCTCGACATCATCGGAACACTCCCGTCGGCCGACGAGGCACATCGATTCCTCGGCGACAAACGAGCGCTTAAGCGGGAGTTGCTTGTCGACGACTTGCTCGAACGCCCCGAGTTCGCCGACTACTGGGCGCTGAAGTGGGCCGACCTTTTGCGCGTCGATCGCCAGGCGCTGGGGCACAAGAAAGCGTATGCATACTACCGCTGGATCCGCGAGAGCCTCGCCAAGAACAAGCCGTTCGATGAATTCGCGCGTGAATTGCTGACTGCGGAAGGTCCGCTGGAAGAGATGGGGCCGGCGAGCTTCTACAAGGTCGTGCCGAAACCGGGCGAAACCGCGAGCACGCTGACGCAAGTCCTGCTCGGCGTGCGTATCGCTTGTGCCGAGTGCCATCATCATCCGTACGACCGCTGGGGGCAGACGGATTACTTCGGCATGCAGGCGTTCTTCACGCCGTTGTCGCTGCGTCCATCCGCGCGCGGCGAAAGCTTGCAATCGCTCGGCGATCCGGTCACGAAGCATCCGCGTACAGGCGAGACCATACTGCCTCATGTGCTTGGGAGTTCCCCGGTCGCTAACGCTCCCGGCTCGGCCGAACGTCGCATGGTGCTTGCCGAGTGGATGACGTCACCGAAGAACCCGTGGTTTGCCCGCAACCTGGCGAACCGCGTGTGGGCGCACATGCTCGGCCGGGGGCTTGTCGAGCCGATCGACGATGTGCGCGACACGAATCCGCCGAGCAACCCGGAGTTGCTTGATGCTCTGGCGAACCAGGTGGTCGAAACGAAGTTCGATGTCAAGAAACTGATCCGCGCCATCGCGTTATCGCGCACGTACCAGCTCAGTTCCAAACCGAACGCGTCGAACGAAAAGGACGAAATGAACTATTCACGAGCGCTCTTTCGCCGAATCGAGGCCGAGGTGCTGCTCGACATGGTGAGCCAAACGCTCGGCGTGCCGGAGAAGTTCGGCGGCACGCCCCCAGGCACACGCGCCATTCAGTTGTGGGACAGCAAAGTGACGCACTACTTTCTGAAAATCTACGGACGCCCGCAGCGCCTCACGGCCTGCGAATGCGAGCGCGTCGTCGAACCGAGCGTGTCCCAGGTGCTGCATTTGCTCAATTCGCAAGAGATACACGACAAGCTAACACACGAGCGTGGCAACATCGCACGCTGGGTCCGCGACAAGAAGAGCGACACGGAGTTGGTCGAGGAGACTTATCTCACGTTCTACAGCCGGTTGCCTAGCGAGACCGAACGCAAGACGGGTGTCGAGTTCTTGGCGCGAAATGCAGGCGACCGTCGCCGGCAGGCCGCGGAGGATTTGGCGTGGACGTTGATGAACACGCTGGAGTTTGTGTTCAAGCGGTAACTTGTCGAGTCTTCGTTTAGCGTTCGCAGGGCGCCAGGCGAACGCTAAACGAAGAGGAAAATCACTTCGTCACCGTCGTCGTCATCGTCGGCGGCTTCTGCAACGTCTGAAACACAACGCAATACCGCTTGGTCAACTTGATCAGCGTCTCGACTTGATCGGCCGGCGCGTCGGTGTCGAGGTGGATGTAGAGACGGATTTCCTTGAAGCCGATGTCGGCGTCCTTGGCGACGCCGAGCGTGCCGCGGAAATCGAGGTCGCCCTCGGCCCGGAGCGTGCCGCCGCGCACGTGGATGTTCATGGCCGTGGCGACGGCGGCGAGCGTTACGCCGGCGCAGCCGACGAGCGCTTCGAGCAGCATGTCGCCGGAGCAGGCGAATTCGCCGGTGCCGCCCGTTGACGGATGCAGTCCCGCCTCGATCGGTCCGCGCGCCGACTTGACGACGCACGTGACCTTATCTTGTCGCAACTCGCCTTCGACTTTCAGCGTCTGCAGCGCCGTCGCCGCCTGTTCCTTGTAACGTTCCTTGAGCGGCGCTTGCAGCGCCCGCAATTCTTCCGCTTTCATGTCAGGTTCCCTCGCGAGGTTGTGTAGGGTATCGTATAATTCGGTTGGTGAGTGGTGAGTGGTGAGCGGTGATTGAAGCCCAGGGGTGAGCGCCGCGAACCCATGGGATCGGAGGCAATCATGTCCTCGGTAGCCGGCAAGTTCCTGGTCGCGCGCCCCATGCTCAACGAGGGGTTCTTCGCGAATTCGGTCATCTTGATGCTGCAACACAACGGCGAGGGCGCCCTGGGACTGACGCTGAACCGGCCGGCCCAGGCGAAGGATCTGCCCTTCCCCATCTTCGTCGGCGGGCCGTGCAAGATGGACGGGCTCTTGATGATTCACGGCATGAAAGATTGGCTCAAACCCGACGACGAAACGGTCCCGGAGATTTGTCCCGGCGTATTCCTCGGCACGGCCGAGCAGTTCGAGAAGGCGACCAATGCCGAGGAGACGGAGGCCGGCAAGTTTCGCATCTTTACGGGCTACGCAGGTTGGGGACCGGGACAGCTCGAATCGGAAATGCAGCAAGACGCGTGGATCGTGATGCCGGCGAATGGCGAGCTCATCTTCGACACGCCGACCGACGACCTGTGGGGACGCCTGGCCCCGCGCCGTCTACCGACGCCGAGCATGAATTGACCACTCTTCGATTATCGTTTAGCGCTCGCATGGCCCCGCGCGAGCGCTAAGGCGACCGGCAAGTCTTTTCCTCCCCTTTCCCTCCGGGAGAGGGGCCGGGGGTGAGGGAGTGGCCTTCAGTTTTCCGGGGTATTCCCTCACCCCCAACCCCTCTCCCGGAGGGAGAGGGGGGTAAATTAACTCGTGCCGCTCGCCTAAGCGAAAATCGGATTCACTTCAAGAACCGCGTCGCCACCGCCGGCGACACCCGCAGCGCCGCCGCCACTAGCAGCGGGCCGCCGATGCCGAACGGAACATCGAGCGCCGAGCGCGGCACGTCCAGCGCGATCGCGAGTTGCGTGAAGAAATCGAGCGGCCACCCCTCGCTATGATGCTGGAACATCTCCTGCGCCGTCACCCGGCTCGGCATCGCGAAGCTGCGCAACACCCGATAATTCCGCCGGGTGAAGTAGCCCTTCGTCAACGCCATACGCAATAGAAAGATCCGCTCGGGAACCAAGCGATTGTCGCACAAGACGCTAATAACTCGCAACTCAGTCAAGTCGGTACAACCGAATTCGGCGACGTTCGCCCGCCCGCGCCAGATGGCGTTGAGATGCTCACGCGGGATGAGCCGCAGTTGATTTTCGCCATCGACCAGCAGATATCGCATTTTCATCGCTCAAGCCTCCATGACCGGAACTTTTTCCGTTCGCTCTGCCGCGCGGCCGTCCATGACCGCTCCACTGTAAACGATCGGCGCGATTTCTCCCAGAGAAATTTTCGGAAAAAAAGAAAAGTATGGTGAACATCGCGCCAGTAAGAAAAAATTTCAGTTGACATCCACGAGAGCACGCTTGTAGTCCGCATTGGCTGCTCGCTGCCGAAACCGATACAACACCGAGCGGAGCATTTCGCTCGATTCTACTGTGGGGTACGTTGGAAACGTGCCGGGCACGTTGAAAACGTGCCCCACGCGCACGCTGCTTCAGGAGACGTCTCGTCATGCGAACAACCGCCGCGCTTCTCGTGCTCTTCATCACCTCTAACGCCAGCGCGCAACAGCCTCGCTTCCCCGCCGATCTTGTCGTGCTCAACGCAAAGATCTGGACCGTCAATAGGAAGCAGCCCGAAGCAGAGGCGCTCGCCGTCGTTCGCGATCGCATCGTCATCGTCGGCTCGTCGAAGCAAGCACGGGAGTTGGTCGGTCCAACGACGCGCATCCTGGACCTGGCGGGCAAGCGCGTCGTTCCCGGCTTCCACGATAGCCACGTCCACCTGCTTTCAAGCGGCATGCGACTGAGCCAGGTGGCGCTCAAGGACGCAGCTGACGCCAAGGAGTTCGGCAAGCGCCTGCGCGAGTTCGACAAAAAGCTGCCCCCCGGCATTTGGATGCTTGGCGGCGACTGGGACCATGACCGCGCGTTTGCCGGCCGACTGCCGACGGCGCGCGACATCGATCAGCACGTCGCCGATCGGCCCGTGTTCATTCGCCGTTACGACGGCCATATGGCTCTCGTCAATACACATGTCTTGAAACTTGGCGGCATTACGGCCCGCACACTCGATCCGGTCGGCGGCGTCATTTATCGCGATCCGAAGACGAAGGAGCCGACCGGCCTGCTGCGCGACAATGCCAGGGCGCTCGTCGCGCACCTTGTGCCCGCGCCGACCGACATCGAGATCGTCAACGGCCTCACCGCCGCTCTCGCTGAGGCGAGGCGATTGGGCGTCACCAGCGTGCAAGACATGGACGGCAGCGTCCCACTCGTTCGCACAAAACTACTGCGCATCCTTCAAGAAATGTCGCGCGGCGGCAAGCTGAGCCTACGCGTCCGCCTTCACTTCCCCTTGGGCGCCTGGACCAGCCTGGCCGAGATCGGCGTGCAAGTCGGCTTCGGCGATCTCTGGGTCCAGATCGGCTTCCTCAAGGACTTCATCGACGGCTCGCTCGGCTCCTCCACCGCCAAGATGTTCGCTCCGTACGAGAATGAACCCGACAGCACCGGCATCTATGTCACGCCTTTGAGCAAGCTCCAGAACAACATTCTCGGCGCCGACCGCGCCGGACTCCAGGTCGCGGTCCACGCTATCGGCGATCGGGGCAACGCCGAATTGCTCGACATCTTTTCCACGGTCGCCAAAAAGAACGGCCCGCGCGATCGCCGCTTCCGCATCGAGCACGCCCAGCATCTGCGGCCCGATGATTACAAGCGTTTCGCCGACCTGAACGTCATCGCGTCGATGCAGCCGTACCACATCATCGACGATGGCCGCTGGGCGGAGGGACGCATCGGCAAGAAGCGTTGCGAGTCATCGTATGCTGTCCGCTCGCTGCTGGACGCCGGCGCCAAGGTGGCGTTCGGCAGCGATTGGTCGGTCGCCCCGCTCGACCCACTCCTCGGCATCGACGCCGCCGTCAATCGCCGCACGCTCGACGGCAAGCATCCGGGCGGCTGGTTCCCCGAGCAGAAGATCACGGTCGCCGAAGCGATCGAATGCTACACGCTGACCAGCGCGTTCGCCGCGTTTCAGGAAAAAGACCTCGGCAGCCTGGAAGTGGGAAAGCTTGCCGACTTCGTGGTGCTGTCACGCGACATCCTCGCCCCAGCCGAGCGCGATAACATCGCTAAGACGTCGGTGTTAATGACGATCGTCGGCGGCAAGATTGTCTATCAGCGATAGTCAGAGCCCGCAGCGTCAGCGAGGGTTTGCGGGGTAGCACGTTGCCGTGGCCGGGGTCTGTAATCAGACCCCGGTGAAGTGCCACGGCGGAGTGCGCTTTCAGGCGCTAGAGTTGACGTTAGCTGGAGCGAGAAGGCCACCGACGGCTCGCCGGGGTCTGATTACAGACCCCGGCCACGGTAACGTGGCCCGCCCGCGCGGTCCACAGCTTGCTAAAGTCGGTATCCCACGCAGGAGCGGGATTTGCAATGTCGGTTGGTGAGAAAATGACTGCATGCAAGTTTCGAAGACGCGGGCTGCAGAGCGTACTACCGTGAGTACCTGCTCATAGGCGCGCATCCCTGTGACGCGCGCAGATGAGTGAGTGGGTGGAAAAACGCTCAAAAAGACAAGGAATTTCGTGAATTCCAGCTCCTCATCACATGGGGTAACCTGGGGCCATATTGAGATCCTGCTGTTGGGCTACGACCTGTGACTTTGGGAGACAGCGGCAAGCCCTCGCTGACGCTTCGGGCTCTGGTTCGAATCCAAAAAAACATCGGCCCGGCCATCGCTCGGCGCGGTACTAATAGGTGTAACGTCCAAGGAGCCGAGGATTCGCCATGGCGAAGGGGTCGATGGTTTTTCGGAAGATTCGGGCGCTGGCCGGGCGGAGGCGGCCAGCGAGCAGTCCGATGCGGAATTGCTGCAGCAGTTCCTCGTCGACCGCGATGAGCGAACCTTCGCGGCCATCGTCAAACGGCACGGCGGCATGGTCATGGAAGTGTGCCGCAGCGTGTTGCATCATCAGCAGGATGCCGAGGATGTCTTTCAGGCGACATTTCTCGTCCTGGCCCGGAAGGCCGATTCAATTCGCAATCGGCAATCGCTCGGCAGTTGGCTTCACGGCGTCGGGTATCGGCTAGCGCTCAAGATGCGCGACCAGGCCGGCGGTCGCCGCGATCGCGAGCCGATCGTCCACGAGCCGGGCAAGACCGACGGATTCGACGATCTCACCATGGGCGAGCTTCGCGCCATCGTGCATGAGGAGCTGGATCGCCTGACCGAGGGTTATCGCACCGCCTTGCTTCTGTGCTACTGGGAAGGCAAGACGCGCGACGAGGCGGCGGCCTTGCTCGGCATCACGGCCGACGCGTTCAAGAAATGTTTGGAGCGAGCACGTCGGTTGCTGGGCAGCCGCCTCGTGCAGCGCGGCCTGGCGCCGGCGAGCGCGTTCTTCGCCGCACTTTTCACAACGGGCGCTGTCGATGCGTCCGTGCCTTTCATACTCACCAAGACTACAGCGGAAGCGGCCAGTGCCTTCGCTGCCGGCGAAATCAGCACCGGTGCGTCGGCATCAGCCGTTGCGATGGCTGAAGGAGTGATACAAACCATGAACATTACCAAGTGGATCAGTTCGCTCGTAATCGCGTTGCTTCTCGGCGCCGTCGGCGTCGCTTTGGGCTACGCGGGATACCAGACGTTCGGCAACGACGCCATGGGCGCCGAGCTAGCGCCGGTCACACTCGGTCCGCCCGCGATTGTACAAGCCAACGGCAAAACAAGTCCAAAATCGGACCGGGAACCCATTGCCGGCATCTGGCGCATTGCAAGCGGCGTGGCGGAAGGGAAGCCCATGCCGGCGGAGTTCATCCAGTTCGCCCGGCTTCAGTTTCACGCCGATGGAAAGTTCGCGATGACGGTTCTCGAGGAATCCAAGCCAGGCCGATACAAACTTGTCGGGCCGGGGAGGATCGACCTCAAGTCCGATATCAATGAAAACGATCTGAGTCAGGGGATTTTCAAATTCGATGGCGCCGACAGCCTGACCATCTGCTTCAGCAATGGCAAAGACGCAAGACCCACGGAGTTCGCGGCCGGCGAAGGATCAGCACAGGTCTTGATGCATCTGGCGCGTGCGAAGCCGGGAGAGGAGAAGCCCAAAGTTGACCTCAAAGACTTGGATGCCGTGCGCGAGGCGGCCAATCGGGCGATCAGCGCCAATAACCTGAAGCAAATCGCTCTGGCTATGCACAACTACGAAGCCGTTTACAAACACTTCCCGCGTCATGCGATCTACAGCAAGGATGGAAAAAAGCCGCTGCTCAGTTGGCGTGTCGAGATTCTGCCCTTCATTGACCAGGATCAACTCTACAAACAATTCAAGCTCGACGAACCGTGGGACAGCCCGCACAACATCAAACTCGTGGAAAAGATGCCGAAGACCTTTGCTGCCCCCGGGACGGCGGGAAAGGCGAAGAGAGGCGAGACGAATTACCAGGTTATTACGGGACCGGACACCATGTTCGATGGACCCAAGAAGATGCGATTTCAGGACATCACGGACGGAACTTCCAACACACTCATGGCGGTGGAAGCGAGCAACCCGGTTGCCTGGACGCGGCCAGACGATTTGACGATGCCGAAAGACAAGGACAAACTGCCTGCCGTGGGCGGGTTGTTCAGCAACGGATTCCACATCATGCTCTGCGACGGATCGGTGCGCTTGCTGCCGTTGCGTCCTGACGTTGCCACGTTTCGAGCCTTGGTTACACCGGCGGCGGCCGACTGATACGAGAATCCGCGCCGCCGACACGTCAGCCGGCCCCGCGTCAACCACCACGTTGGCGCGGGGCCGCTCGCACTATTACGATTATCCGTATGCAAGTACAATGATTTCTGGTGCGAAGCTGCGCCATGAGGATTGCGCGGCGGGTTTCATTCTGTGTTGTGCGGTGGAACTCTGAGGGAAAAAAATGGCGATGCGATCGGTGGGTATTTGTAGTGTTTCAGCCCGAATGGCACACAGCCTAAAGTAGCCGACCTTCTCTTCCGGGTGTAGTGCAAACAAGAACCCCCGGAGGAAGAGACATGAGCAAGCGACGGAAGTGGTCGGCGGAGGAGAAG
>VGZI01000217.1 GCA_016872605.1 Planctomycetota bacterium | reverse complement strand
GAGGAGGCGCATGCCGAGGTCGATGCCGCGGTCGAGAAAGCGATGGCCGAGCCGAAGCCCGAGCCGAGCGATGTCGAGCGTGGGACGTACGCCGACAGCGAGGTGGACGACGTTTATCCGGGCGATTACACGGGGCTGCCGTGACGGAAAACCAGCCCGGAGCGCCAGCGACGGGCCGCGCATGCCCGTCGCTGGCGTTCCGGGCTGGTAGGGGTAAGATGAATGGCAACGATGGTGCAGGCCGTTCGCCTCGCGTTGCATTACGGCGAGGAACATCTCGGCGTGACCGATGTCTTCGGCGAAGACGTCGGACCACCGCTGGGCGGCGTTTTCACGGCGACGCAAGGGCTGAAGACCGCGTGGAACTCACCGCTCGATGAGCGCGGCATCGTCGGCGCCGCCATGGGTATAGCTTATGCCGGCGGGCGACCCGTTTGCGAAATCCAGTTCTGCGACTACGGCTTCAACACGATCGATCTACTCAAGGTTGCGGGAAATCAACGCTGGGCCGGCGCCGCCGAGTGGGAGATGCCCCTCGTTGTTATGATGCCGAGCGGCTCGGGCATTCGCGGGAGCTTGTATCATTCGCACAGCTTTGAAAGCTGGGCCAGCCGACTCGCCGGGTGGAAGATCGTCATGCCGTCGAATCCCTATGACGCGTATGGCTTGATGTTGTCGGCGATCAAAGATCCCAATCCGGTCATGGTGCTGCTGCCGAAAGCTTTGCTGCGCTTGCGCGGCGACAAGCTAATCCCAGGCGAGCCCGAGGATCACGACATTCTCAAACAGATGATCGACGCACCGGTCGGGGATCGAAGCCGCTGGAAACCGAAATGGCCACCTGTGAAGGAGCTGTTTATCAAGCTCGGCACGGCGTCGCTGGTTCGCGAAGGCGACAACGCCACGGTGATTTCGTACGGTCGCACGTTGCCCCTCTGCGTGCAAGCGGCCGACAAGATCGGCGGATCAGCGTTCGACGTGATCGATCTGCGCAGCATCTTTCCCTATGATTGGAAGACGATCAGCGCCAGCGTTCAGAAAACGGGTCGAGTATTGATCGTCAACGAAGACACCGAAGTCACCAACTTCGGCGAGCACCTTCTGCGACGCATCGTCGATGAGCATTTTTACGACCTGCTGGTGAAGCCAAGGGTGTTACTGGGCAAACACGTGCCGGGCATCGGACTGAACCAGGTGTACGAGCAGAACACGGTTCCGCAAGCCAATCAAATCAAAGTAGCGATGGAATCTCTGTTGCAGGAACAACCATGAGCGCGTCGCGGCAAGCGTGAAATCACGAAGGTGACTCCGTGGGGCACGTTAAAAACGTGCCCCACGGGAACGGCGTCAAATTAGTTTCGCGAAGGTCGTCGGCAAAATCGGCGGGCGGACCGAATCGTTATGCCAGCCGAAGAGAAACTCGACGGCGGGTCCGCAGATGCGTCCCTGGCATGGGCCCATGCCGCAGCGTGTTTGAAGTTTCGCCTCGCGCCCATCCCTGTGCGACTGAAGCGGTCCATAGGCGACATCTTCACAGCGGCAGACGATCGTGTCCTTATCGGGCAACAGCCGTAACTCGTCGCGCAGGCTAAACGTCTCGTCGAGCGCGGCCACGAAGTTTTCTGCCGTGTCAC
Source organism: Planctomycetota bacterium (assembly GCA_016872605.1). GTDB lineage: Bacteria > Planctomycetota > Planctomycetia > Gemmatales > Gemmataceae > SIAQ01. The sequence continues at coordinate 8,295 of VGZI01000217.1, read as the reverse complement.
GTGCCAGCGTCAGGTCGGCAGCAAGATCGTGCCGCCCGGCGGCAGTCCAGCCGGCGATCTGCCCTTCGACCAGCGCCTTGTCGACGCCGCCGATGCCCGTCAACTCGCCGACTGCATAGACGCCTGGGACGGATGTCTGCTGCGTGGCATCAACACGAACATAGCCGGCGTCGATCGCACAGCCGAGCAGCCGCGCCAATTCGAGGTTTGGTACGAGCCCGTAGCCGCACGCAAGGGCATCGCATGCAAGCGACCATGTCGATTGCCCATCGGACACCATGACAGCATGAACTTGATGAGCTCCCTCGGCACGTACCACCCAGCAACCGGGGTGATACGAGAAAAGGCCAATGTGCCACTGGAGCCAGAACGCCTCCCAGAGCTTGCTCGGCTGCCGCCAGGCCAGCGATGCCGCGAAGCGCAACAGTTTTTCTCGCGGCGTCTGTTCGAGCACCGTGACGTCGGCGCCTCGCTTGCACAAGTACGCACCGACGGCGAGCAACAGCGGCCCCGTGCCGGCCACGACGATCTTTTTGTTGGCGATATCGTAACCCGACTTCACCAGCGCCTGGAGCCCGCCGGCACCGAACACGCCCGGCAGCGTCCAACCGGGGAACGGCAGAAATCGCTCGCGGGCCCCGCACGCCAAGATCAGTTTCGTGTAACGAATGGCGACTGGCCCGCTCGCAACATCTGCCAGCAGTTCGTTCGTCGCCGGCTGAGCCACGATGGCGGCGCGTGCAGTTATCGTCACATTGGCATCGACCAGTCGCGTGCGCCATGCGTCCACCGGGTTCGCCGTCGGCGCGCTGGCATCGTATCGCCATATCTGTCCGCCGATGTGAGCGTTCTCGTCCAAAAGAACGACGCGCCGCCCTTGCTCCGCCGCCGACACCGCCGCCGACACTCCTCCGGGCCCCGCGCCCACGACCAAGACATCGCATTCGACGTTGCGCCGCTCGGAGCCTGAAGCGTAAGCGAAGGAGGCCGTCTGTTGGCCCGTCTCAACTTGCATCCCATCTCGGCATGACAGTAAGCACGACCGCTGATGCGCCTCCCCATCGATGGTCACCCGGCATTCGAAGCACACGCCCATGCCGCACAACGGTCCACGCGCTTCACCGCCTACCGATTGACGAAACGTCAATCCCGTCGACTGCATCACGCCCGCGGCGACGCTGCAACCGTCCGGCACGTCGTACGACTGTCCATCGACTGTGAGCGAGATGCGATCAGCCATGCGACGCGCTCCGGGCGAACCGAGTCGGCAGGTACGGCTCCGGCGCGATGGCGAATGGTCGCCCGGTCAGATGGCTGACAATCAAGTCCGCCGTCCCTAGCGCCGTCGTGATGCCGAGCCCTTCGTGCCCGGTTGCTAAGAAATGGCCCGGTTTGGCCGTCGGTCCGATCAAGGGTAGTGAATCGGGCGTGGCGGCGCGGAACCCGGTCCACGTTCGAATGGCGCTCAATCCGCGCAGCGACGGCATGTATTCTAGCGCCCGGTTAATCATGCGCCGCAACATCACCGGTTCGATGGACGGATCGGTCGTATCGTACTGCCGGGACGAACCCAGCAGCATCTGCCCGGTCTTGCGCGGCTGCAGGTTGAACGCCACCGAGTCGCGATCGGAACCGTGAGCGCTCTTCAAGTATCCAAGCTCAACAATCTGTTGGCGAGCAAAGCCCGGATAGCGATCCGTGATAACCAGATGCCCCTTGCGCGGGCGGATCGGCACGCCCGGCGCCAGCGCGTCGGCGCCGACTCCCGTGGCATGCACAATGGCCCCGCAGGTAACAGCCGATCCGTCCGACAGATGAAGTGTTGTGTTCTCGCAATGGAGCACTGTCACGCCGAGGCGAACATCCGCGCTGCACGCTAGCGCCTGCTTGATCAACCAGACTGCTGCAAGCGGCGGATAGATCACGCTTTCGCCCGGCACCCGCAGCCCGCCGGCGAAACCGGGCCGAAGGTTCGGCTCGCATCGGGCGACTTGGTTGCCGTCCAGTACTTCGGTCACTACGCCGCGAGCTTGATAGTACGAGTGTTTTTGCTGAACGGCCGCCATTTCTTCGTCGTCCGCGGCTACCCAGAGCGTTCCCGTCGTGACGAACTCCACGTCGGCAGGTAACTGAGGCGAGAGCTGAGTCCACAACGATTGCGAATACCGGGTCAAGACGAACTGCGCCTCGGAATCGTCCATCACCGTGATGTGCCCCATTCCCGCTGCCGTCGCTCCCCCGCCGATGGCGCGATCGATGATGACGACGCGCAGGCCGGCCAGCGCAAGTGTCCGAGCGCAAGCCGCACCGACGATGCCCGCCCCGACAATGGCCACGTCGTAGTTCATCGGCCCAGGCCCCAGCGGAAGGGATCGGCATCGTCAACGAGCAAAGTCGCTTCTGCGATGATGTGCGCCGTCCCGCGGATGTGTGGAACGATTTCGCCGGCCGCATTGACGGTCGCCCAAGCGTCGAAGGCGCTGCCGACGATGCTCTCCTGCCGCCAGATTTCGCCGGGCCGCAATTTGCCGTCGGCGATCAAACAGGCGAGTTTCGCGCTCGTTCCCGTTCCGCAGGGCGAACGATCGTAGGCCTTGCCGGGACACAAAACGAAGTTGCGACTCTGGGCACCGTCGTTTCGCGCTGGGCCAAAGAGTTCAATGTGGTCAATTTCCGCTCCATCGGGGCCGGTGATGCCTTGGTCTGTCAATGCTTGCCGGATGCGCCATGTGAAATCGGTGAGGGCTTCCACATTCGCGAACTCCAGCCAATGCCCATGTTTGTTGACCAGGAAGAACCAGTTGCCGCCCCACGCGATATCGCCGATGACCGGACCGAAGCCTGCGACCTGGACGGCGACGTCCTTGCGAAGGCGGTAGCTTGGAACGTTGGTGATGGCGACTTGGTTCTTGCCGTCGAATTCGGCTTCGACGGTTCCGACCGGTGTCTCGATGAGATGTGTTCCGGCGGTGATACGTCCGAGGTGTCCGAGCGTCACGACCGTGCCGATCAAACCGTGACCGCACATGCCGAGATAGCCGACGTTATTGAAAAAGATCACGCCGGCGCCGCATCGCGAATCGATAGGCGGGGTCAAAAGGGCGCCGACGAGCACATCGGACCCGCGCGGTTCATTGACGATCGCCGAGCGATAACGGTCGAATTGGATGCGGAATCGATCACGGCGCTCCGCCAAAGTGCCGGGGCCAAGATCCGCTCCGCCGTCGATGACGACCCGCGTCGGCTCGCCGCCGGTGTGTGAGTCCACAACCTGAATGCGCTCGGTGGCCATGGCGAATTGGCTCTTCGTTTAGCGCCCGCCTAACGCCCTGAGAACGCTAAACGAAAGCGAACAAGGGCAAGTGCTTCGTCAAGCCGCCGCGGCTCGCTTTGATCGCTGGTTGTCCCGCTTGCCTTCTTGGTCCCGAACTCGATTGGCAAGTCGATGCGCCAGCCGCCGTCGATTTTCTTGAAGTTGATTGCTCTTTCCGTCTTGTCGCGGATCACCGTGCCCTTGGCGGTGTTCTTGTTTTTCTCATCGATCTCGGGATCCTTGGCGAGATTTGACATTGCATCGAACAGACTGTCCTTTTTCTTGCCCTGGGAATCCAGAAGGTTGCTCATGTCCCCGAAAAATCCAGGCTGGTCCTTGACCAACTTGCCCAGTGCTTGCAGAGCCCTGTTGGCGCCCTCAGGGTCTTTGCCGAAATCGACCTTCGGCGACGCTTCAATTTTGTCCTTGCTGAGCCCATACTTCTCGAAGATCTTGTCGATCTGCTTTGCAGCATCGGCGCCTTTACCGGCTTTGTCAAACTTCGCGAATGCCTTGACAAGCGAACCGACGAAGATCATGCCGCCGCACATGCCGTCGACGGTTTCGGCGGTGAAACACTCGCTGATGGCTTTGTAGTCTTTCTTCGCAGCCGCCGCCTTGGCCGCATCATACACCTCCCGCGGCGTTGCGTATTTCTTCGCTTGTGCCGACGCGACATCGGCGTTACCGGCAATCGCAGCCAGCGCGATCGCGACAGTCAGGATTCGTGTCATTCGATTCTCCGATGATCTAGAAAACGCAGCACACGCCGCGAACGGGTCAGGGTTATTCTACAGAACCGCACATACGTGCGGCCAATGGCATCCTTGTTCACCATCGCGCTCAGCAAATTCGCGGCAATGGGGCGCCCGTAGGCTCATCGACGACACGCAGGTGCCCGAAGCGATTGCGAAGGACTACCTCGACCGGCGCGGGTGTGATGTCGCCGATCACGGCCGCTTGGGCGCCGAGCGAATGCTGGCGAAGCACTGCGATCGCCCGGTCGGCGCACCGAGATGCGACGACAGCGACCACCTTGCCTTCATTGGCAATGTGCAATGGATCGAGCCCGAGCAACTCGCTCGCGCCGCGGACAGCCGGCGAGATGGGTAGGCGGCTCTCGTCGAGTTGGACGCCGAGGCCGGTCTGCTCAACGAGTTCGTGCATCACCGCCGCCACACCGCCGCGCGTCGGATCGCGCAGGAAATGCACATCGCTGCCAAGCTCAAGCAAGTGCGCTACAATCTCATTAAGTGGCGCACAGTCACTTGTGAGCCCTTCGCCGAGTTCCAATCCTTCGCGAGCGGCGAGAATTGCCAGGCCGTGGTCGCCGATCGTGCCGCTCGAGATAACGACGTCGCCCGGCTGAACACGGTGCATGGCGAGTGTGACGCCGGGCCGCAAACGTCCGATGCCGGTGGTCGCGATAAATATCTGATCGGCGTTGCCGCGCGGCACCACTTTCGTATCGCCGGTGACGATCACGATGCCGCAGTTGGCGGCAGCATCCTTCATGCTGGCAACAACGCGGCGCAGCACTTCGATCGGCAGACCTTCTTCGAGAATGAACGCGACACTCAGGTAGAGCGGCTCGGCGCCGCAGACGGCGAGATCGTTGATGGCGCCATGAATCGCCAGCTTCCCGATATCGCCCCCGGGAAAAAACAGGGGCGTGACGACCGAACTGTCGATCGTCATGACGACGTTGCCTTCGATATAAGGTAGCGTCGCGCCATCGGCGAGCGCTGCAAGGAGCAGATTGGCGAAAGCTGTTAGAAGCTCCTCGCGAATCAACCGTCGGCTCAGGCGCGCGCCTTCGCCATGCGCCAGCAAAATGCGGTCAGCCACTGAAGCGGACACCGGACAGGTGAGGTTGAACGTCATGATCCCAGGGTCTCACTGCGCTCGCCCCTGGGCTTCGCGGGACGGGAGTAGCGATAATAGGCGGCACAGGCCCCCTCGCTCGACACCATCGGGGCGCCGAGCGGATGCTCCGGCGTGCAGCGCGTGCCAAATGCCTCGCATGCGTCGGGGCGCAACAATCCGAGCAACACTACGGCGCTGCGACACTCGCGGGGTTCCACCGACGCTGTAGTCGATGCGGGAAAACGCCGGTCGGCATCCATGTCCTGATAGTCGGGCCGAAGACGCAGGCCGCTGCGAGACAGAACGCCGAGCCCTCGCCATGCGCGATCGCAGACTTCGTACACCTCGGCAATCGCTGCCTGCGCGTGCCTATTCCCCTCGCGCTGCACCGATCGAACGTACTGATTCTCAACGCGAAACGTCTTCGCTTCCAACTGCTCCACGAGCATGAGCAATCCTTCGAGCAGGTCGATGGGCTCGAACCCGGTGACAACGATCGGCACGCGGAACCGAGCTGCCAGTTCGTCGTACATCTCATAGCCCATCACGGTACAAACATGCCCGGCGGCAAGAAACCCCTGCACACGATTGCCAGGCGATGCCAGGATCATCTCCATCGCCGGCGGGACGAGCACATGCGAGACGAGCATCGAGAAGTTGCGCAACCCAAGCTGGCGTGCCCGACGAACCGCCAGCGCCGTCGCCGGAGCCGTCGTCTCGAAGCCGACGGCGAAAAGCAATTCGACAATCATGCGGCGATATTCCAGCAAACGCGCCGAATTCGTCGTGACGACCATACCCTCGGCGACCTGCGTCAGGCACGACGGCACGAGCTTGTTGCTGCCGGCGATCTCGACGAGGCAGAGCCGGCAGGCGCCGACATCGGAAACGCCGTCGAGATGACAGAGCGTCGGGATTTTGACGCCATGCGCTCGTGCCGCATCGAGGAGCGTTTGGTCCTTCGGCGAGGTGATGAGCTGACCGTCAATCGTCAGGGTTTTTACAGGCATTTTCAGTTTCCTCGCCGCTTGCGGCTTCGCGCTCGCGCGGCGCCATGTGAGCGCGAAGCCGCAAGCGGGATCATGCCAGCGGCAACGCCACGCGCCCCGGCTTCAGCGATTGCTCGTACTCGGAGCGAAAATAACGCAGCGTGCTGAGCACCGGGTTCGGGGCCGATTGGCCGAGGCCGCACAGGCTGGTGTGCTTGACCATGTCGCAAAGCGCTTCGAGTTGCTGCACCTCTGCTTGTGTCGCCTGGCCATCGACGATTTGGCTCAGCAATCGATACATCTGCACGGTCCCAGCGCGACAAGGGATGCATTTGCCGCACGATTCGTCCATGCAGAACTCCATGAAGTACTTGGCGACTTCAACCATGTTGGTGGTCTGGTCCATGACGATCATGCCGCCGGAGCCCATGATGGAGCCGAGAGCTTGCAGCGATTCGTAATCGACGGGCGTGTCGAGGAGGCTGGCGGGAATGCAGCCGCCGGAGGGGCCGCCGGTCTGGACGGCCTTGATGGTTCCACCGTCGGGAGCACCGCCGCCGAGGTCTTCGACGATGGCCTTGAGCGGCATGCCCATGGGAACTTCGACAAGGCCGGTGTAGCGGATTTTGCCGGCCAAGGCGAAGACCTTCGTTCCTTTGCTCTTGGCGGTGCCGATGCTCGCGAACCAATCACCGCCGCGGTTGATGATGGGTGGGATGTTGGCAAAGGTCTCGAAATTGTTGATGAGCGTTGGGCTGTCCCACAGTCCGCGCTCCGCGGGATACGGCGGCCGAGCGCGTGGCGTGCCGCGTTTGCCCTCGATCGAGGCGATGAGGGCGGTCTCTTCACCGCAGACGAAAGCGCCGGCGCCGATTCGAAGGTCCACGCGGAAATTAAGAGGCGATTCAAAAATGCCGCTGCCCAACAGGCCGAGCTTCTTCGCTTGCTTGATGGCGACTTCGAGCCGATGGATCGCCTGCGGATATTCGCCGCGAACGTAGATGTAGCCTTGCGTCGCGCCGATGGCGTGAGCGGCAATCGCCATGCCTTCCAGCACGCGATGCGGATCGCTCTCCAGGACGCTGCGATCCATGAACGCGCCGGGATCGCCTTCGTCGGCGTTGCATACGACGAACTTGCGCTCGCCCGGCATCTTGGCGACCATGCTCCACTTGACGCCGGCCGGATAGCCCGCCGCGGCCGCGAAGGCCGCTGCGCGTAACCGTGTCGATGACTTGCGCCTGCGTCATTTCACGGATGGCCCGATGCAGCGCCTGGTAGCCGCCGGCCGCGATATACGATTCGATCCGCTCCGGCTCGACGATGCCGGAGTTCTCCAAGACGATCGACTGTTGCTTCGCAAAGAACGGACGCTTCGGATCACCACGCTGAATCGGGACCGTCGGGGTTGCATTTCGCAGCGTTGCGACGATCGACGGAACCTGGTTGACGGTGACGTTCTCCAAGAACTGCTGTGACGGGTCAACCTGAACGAGCGGCCCCGCACAACACAGGCGCAAACAACCGACGCTAGTCGCTTGCGCGCGGTCGCTGAGGCCTTGCCGCGCGATTTCCTGGTCGAAGGCGTGCTTTACCGCGACGCTGCCCGCCGACATGCAACCGGCGGCGGCGCAACATCGAATGCGTGTCGCTTTCTACTGATGCCGCTCGTGGTCGGCGATTTGTTGCAATTCGGGAAGATCCATCGTTTCTCCGAGCGTCGTAGGAACAAGCTGCCAGCTTGTCCTGGCATATCCGCATCACCTGGGCGATTCGGGATAAGCTGGCAGCTTGTCCCTTCGAAGCCGATCATACCCACTTCTCGACGCGCTCTGATGCCCCTTCAGCAGTAACGTGTCCGACGACCAGGCCATCGAAGATCGCCAGCGGGGCCAGGCCGCAAGTTCCGATGCAACGAACGATGGACAGCGACGCCTTTCCGTCCGCGCGCGTCTGGCCGGGCAGGATGCCGAGCTTGGCTTCGAGCATTCGTTCGATGACCGCAGCGCCTTTGACGTAGCATGCGGTTCTGTAGTGTTTCAGCCCGAATGGCACACAGCCTAAAGTAGCCGACCTTCTCTTCCGGGTGTAGTGCAAACAAGAACCCCCGGAGGAAGAGACATGAGC
>VGZI01000216.1 GCA_016872605.1 Planctomycetota bacterium | reverse complement strand
TCGGTCCGCATGCGGCTCCGGCCGTTCCGGAATTGACTCGGCTCCTGCGCGACGACGCTGACAGCGAAGTCCGCATGCACGCCGCCTTGTCGCTGGGCGGCATCGGCAAAGCCTCTGAGTCAGCCGTCAATCTTCTTCTTCAAAAAATTCAGGACGCCAAGGAGGCGCATGCGGTCCGCGTGGAGAGTGCGATGGCTTTGGCGCGCATCGGCAAAGTCCCAACGTCGCGTGATATCGTGCCCGCGCTTCTTGATGTGCTCCGCTCACCGAAGCATGACTCCAAGGTGCGCGAACGCGTCATGTGGTCCCTTCGTGTCCATGCAGGAGACCTGCGGGGGAAAGACAAAGACAACCGAGACCTTCCCCAATTGGCTGGTGTGAAAAGCGTGTTCATCGAGATCCTCGACGAGCCGCCGACATTCGAGAACAAGATGCTCCGTTACGACTGCGCTTACATGCTTGGCATGGTCTGGCAAAGCAACGCGCCTCCGAAAGCACTCGAGCGTCTCCATGATTTTCTCTGCGACAAGGATGTAAAAGTGTATGACACCACCGCGACGGGCGTGGGTGGAGGAGGAAATGAGGTTAAAGGCGGCGCAGCCACGGTCAAGGAGCGTGGTATCGGCGACGGGCGAACCATGGCGACGGCCGCCCTCGAAGCCATGGGCCCTCAGCTCTATGGCAGCCGGGCCGACATCATCCGCCAACTCCGCGTGCTCGCCAATGACCCGATGACGTACGGCCCGTTGCGTGATTCCGCCAAGAAACTCCTTTCCGCTGCGGGACAGTAACGGGTGAGCGATGTTTGAGTCTCTTCAGGTTTTTGTGAATAAATCGTCTCGGTATTGAGTAATTACCATTAGGATGTTGGCTGGTCGCGGCTGGGGCAGATGGTCTGCTGACGGCTCGACCGGTTGACGATTGGGAGATCGAAAATGCGCGGCATATGGCATGCAGTACTGGCGGCGGCGGTCATCTTGACGGGAACCGTGGTGACGGCCCAGGATTCCGCCTAACCGATGGCGTTCAAGGTTCTCGTTGGACCCGACGGCGTCATCAAATTGATCGATGTCAACACCGGCAAGGAAGTTCCTGCCGACAAAATCATCACTCATCAGCGCGTCACGCTCCCCGGCGACACGAAGCCGCGCGTGATCGGCGGCGGCCGCATCGATCCGAAGGAACTCGAAGAGCTGCTCGACAAAGCTCTCCAGAACGACAAAGCGGCCCTGGAAAACCTGCACCGCGCACTCGAAAAGCTCCATGAAATCGAAGCCGGCAAGGACGCGCCCAAGAAGCCCGACGCGGCCAAGAATCCGGGAATCACCAAGCCGATCGAGATTGAGATCGAGCTGAAGAAGGGGGACGACAAGCCGCGCATTATCATCGTCGACAAAAAGAAAATCGTCGAGCCAGGACCGATGAGCGTCGACAGGAAGCTCGATTTGATCTTGAAGCAACTCGATGAGTTGCGCCGTGATGTCGATGGCATCAAGAAACGGCTTGACGGCAAGCCAGCCGACCGCATTGGCGTGTGGCAAGTTGTCCCCGGCGGCAAGGACGCCAAGCCAGGCACCGACGCTCTACCGCGGATCCAGGTCCTTCCGTTGGACGGCGACAAGAAGAAGATCATCATTCAGCGAATCCGGGGCCTGCCTGGCGGCGACGCCGGCAAGGACATCAAAGACGCTGTTCGCAAGCGCCTCGAGGACGCCATCAAGAAGCTCGAAGTCAATCGGCCGCGCGCCGTGCCGCCTGCTGGCGGCGCCGATCTCAAACGCGTCGAAGAGCTGGAGCGAGCCCTCGAAGCGGTTCGTCGGCAACTCGAAGAGGCCCGACAAGAGTTGAAGAAGAAGGACACGCGATAGAAACTGCGATTGCACCATAAAGCAGCCGGAAACGCAAGCGATGGCTTCAACGCCGTTCTTCGCGTTTCCGGCTTCGTTTGTTGCCCGTCAGAAAAAAATACGCCGACTAAGAGGTTTGAACGTGCATCCTAACGCCCCACCGGTTATGATATTTCGAGAAGAGAGAATAGCCGAATTGCGAGAGAGGCATGCATAACGAATTCACTGCGGTGATTGAGCGCGATGGCGACTGGTACATTGCCTATTGCCCCGAGATACCTGGAGCGAACGGACAGGGGCGAACGATCAAGGCTTGTCGCAAGAGCCTTGCCGACGCTATCGCATTGATTCTGGAAGATCGACGCGAAGACGGGCTACGCGGCGTCCCGAAAAGTGCGATCCGCGAGACGGTAACGGTTGAATGAAACGCATCGCGCTGATAAAGCACCTGCGCCGGCATGGATGTGTTCTGAAACGCGAAGGTCGTGGGCATTCTCTTTGGCTGAATCCGCAGACGGGCCAGAGTGAAGCCGTGCCCCGCCACACGGAAGTGGCGGATATTCTCGCTCGTAAGATCTGCCGACGATTGTCGGTACCAGAAATCGGGAAGGGCTCATCCGATTAAGGGGGGATCGATGAATCCGATATTTCGCATCTCGCGCCGCCGGTTGTTGCAGATCGGTAGTATTGGAGCGCTCGGGCTGGGATTGCCGCAACTGCTTCAAGCGAGCGCGGAACCCGGCGGCTCACGCCGCTCGGCTCGCCGGGAAAAATCGTGCATCTTCATCGTGCAATATGGCGGGGCCAGCCATCACGACAGCTGGGACCTCAAACCCGACGCGCCCGAGGACATTCGCGGACCCTACCGACCGATTCCGACCAACGTGCCAGGCATCCAGATCGGCGAACTGTTGCCGAAGCTGGCGAGCATGGCGGATCGGTATTGCCTCATTCGCTCCATGACGCACTCCAACGGCGGGCACGACGGCGGCATGCACATCTGCATGACCGGGCATTCTGTGCCGACCGTGGAGACGCCCTACTTCGGCTCCGTCGTCGCCAAGGTGCGACCCTCCACGGCGAACATGCCATCGTACGTCTGGTTGCAGAACCTGGCTGGCGACGTGCAGCCGCGTTACCTCACCGGCGGCTTTCTTGGCTCGGCCTACAGCCCGCTGCGTGTAGGAACCGACATGGACAACCCCGCCGAGCCCGGCTTCCGTGTCCGCGCCTTCGACACCCCCGCCGACATTTCGCAGGACCGCATGCGGCAACGTCTCAATCTGCTCAACGAAGCCCAGGGGCGAGCGGAGCGAGCCACTGGAATCGAAAGCAACATGCACCGCTTCCAAGAACGCGCCGTCGATCTCCTGACCGGCCCGCAAGCTCGCCGCGCCTTTGACCTTGAACTCGAAAATCGCTCGATGCGCGACCGCTATGGCCGACACGCCCTGGGCCAAAACCTGCTGATGGCGCGGCGCTTGATCGAGGCAGGCGTTCGGCTCGTGAGCGTCACCGCCTGGGCTGGGCTGCCACCGGGAGAGCGCTTTCGCAACGTGCAAACCTGGGATATGCACGGCAACGGCGCGGGGCTCGGCAGCATCTTTGGCACCGGAGCGTTCGGCCTCGGCTGGGCGCTCCCGAACGTCGATCAAGCCGTCTCGGCGCTTCTCGAAGATCTCGACGTGCGCGGCATGCTTGACGACACCCTTGTGGTGATGGTTGGCGAGTTTGGCCGTAGCCCGCGCATCACCAACGCGGGCCGCGATCATTGGCCCGCCGTCTACTCGGCCATGCTCGCCGGCGCCGGCATTCGCGGCGGGTATGTCCACGGCTCGTCGGATCGGCAAGGCGGCTACGTCCGCGACGCCGCTGTACGTCCCGAAGCCTTCGGCGCCACGCTTTTCCACGCCCTTGGCGTCGCGCCCGAAACGCGACTATCGCCCGATGGCTTCACGCGGCCCGCAAGCACCGGGCAGCCGATTCACAGCCTCTTCGTTTAGCGTTCGCATGGTGACGCGCGGGCGCTAAACTAAGTCAAGGGGACACGATGCTCACCATCTTCGGCTCGAACCATCGCCTCTGCGATGGCCTGTCGCGCCGTGATTTTCTCAAGGTCGGCACGCTCGGCGTCGGCGGGCTCACGCTAGCTGACCTTCTTCGCGCCAGGGCGAATGCCCTCACCCCCGGCCCCTCTCCCGGGGGGAGAGGGGAGAGTAGCTCCGCCAAGGCCATCATCATGGTCTATCTCAACGGCGGGCCGAGCCACATGGACATGTATGACATGAAGCCTGACGCGCCGATCGAGTACCGCGGCGAGTTTCGGCCCATCCGCACCAACGTCCCCGGTATGGACATCTGCGAGCATTTGCCGATGCAGGCGCGCATCGCGGACAAGTTTGCCATCATTCGCAACATGCGATTTCGCCAACAAGGGCACACGTCGCCGGAGCTTTACACGGGGCAACTCACGGGCAACCGGCCATCGATCGGCTCCATCGTCGCCAAGCTGCGCCGCGACGCGGGCGTGATCGACGCCATGCCGCCGTTCGTGTCGATGGGCGACGGCAACCACGTGCCCGGCCCAGGGTTTCTGGGCAAGCCATTCGAGCCGTACCAGCCGGGCGCTCGCGGCGCGGCCAACCTTGGACTCGCTCCCGGAATTACACGCGATCAACTCAACGACCGACGGGCGCTGCTTGGCGCGTTCGACACCTTGCAGCGAGATCTTGACGCGGGGCGAGGCAGCTTGAGCGCGATGGATGCCTTCAACGCGCAGGCGCTGGAGATGATCACCAGCAATCGCGCCCGTGACGCTTTCGACATCACCCGCGAGCCGCAGCATGTCCGCGATCTATATGGCCGAGGCGCCGATTATCTGCGCGCCCGGCGGCTGGTCGAGGCGGGCGTTCCGGTCGTTACGCTGACGCCGGAGAACTATCCGGTGCCGCGCGACCGCGATTGCAACGGGCAGTGGGACCATCACGATCACATCTTCCATTGCCTGGGGGCGATCCTGCCGGCATATGACCGCTCGGTATACGCGCTACTGACCGACCTTGCCCAGCGTGGACTCGATCAGGATGTGGCCGTCGTCATCTGGGGCGAGATGGGCCGCACGCCGAGAGTCGGCACGCAGCGCGGCACCGTCGCCGGCCGCGACCATTGGCCGCAATCCGGCTTCTGCCTCATCGCCGGCGGCGGGTTGCGCATGGGCCAAGTCGTCGGCGCCACCGACGCGCGCGGCGAAAACCCGCGCGGCCGGGCCTACACGCCGCAAAACGTGCTGACCACGCTCTACCACGTCCTGGGCATCGACCCGGCGACCACGATCAACGATCACCAGGGCCGACCGGTGTACCTGCTCGACGACCGCGACAAGGTGACGGAGCTGGTGTAAAAACCATGAAACGCAAGCGGGACAATTCGGACGACGACAGAGGCGACGACGGCCCGCGCTGCTACTTCTGCGGCAGCGCCGGCGAGTGGACGACCTATTCCATATGGGCAGGGTTTTGCGTCAGCAGCAAACGGACCTCGGATTGGTGGTCCGGCAAGACGCGCGTCGAGGCCTTGTACCGCGACTTGAAGCAAATCGGCATTCACGCCTGCGACGCCTGCGTCCAGGGCTGGTGGACACGGCGCTACCTGATCGGCACGATCGGCTGGGGCGTGCCGACGTTTCTCATTCTCATCGGGGCTGCCATCGTCCCGTTCCTCGGCCTATCGCCCAGCAACATGTGGGGCATTCTCATCACGCTGAGCCTCTTCGGCGTCTTGATCGGCCTCTTGTGGGTGCTTGAAGTTTGGGAGCTGGTCCTGCCGAGTTACCAAACGGCGACCGTCGAATACATGGTTCTGGACCGCGTGCAAGCCGATTTCGAGAAAGAAGGCGACAGCGTCTTCACTGACAGCGAATACCGCTGCATGTTCCTCCACGAATCGCCGGACGACGAGTGAAAGTCGGCTGAGGGTTTATTAGCGAACGCTATCTGTTCGTGTGGCCCGTTGTGCAGGCTCTAGTGACGCAGATCCTTGTCGTCGTCCTTTGCAGTGGCTTTCGCGACGGTGGAATCTGGCTCCTTGCGAGCAGTGCCGCGTCCGCGATGTTCTGGCTGTCCGTCCTAACTGTGATCGCGCGATGTTCCGTTCCACCGGCGGCATTGCAAGTATCGTTCGTTCGGTGGGGATTGCTGCCGTGCGTCGTCGTCTTTGTACCCATCATTCGGGTGATATTCTAGTGTTGCGAGTCGCGTTATGTTGTTCGAGCCACCCATTTTCGCAGTAGCGGTTCTATTGTTGTCCGCCACCTCCGCCGTGCAATCGGGTGAGCCGCACGCCGAGTTCGCCAAGCTGCATAAGGAGCTCACCACTGCCAAGGAGCCGTGGCAGGCGATCCCGTGGCACGTCTCGCTGTTGGAAGCGCGAGCTCAGGCGGCGAAGGAGAACAAGCCGGTCTACATGCTCTGCCGGGCGGGCCATCCGCTCGGCTGTGTCTGAAACAACGGCATTGCCGACCGTGCGTCGGTTTTCCAGGATGCGGACCTCGTCAAGGTTCTCAGCACCAAGTTCGTGCCGGTCGCGGTCGATCAACACATTCACCGCCACAAGAAGGATGCCGAGGGGGAGCTGTTCGCCAAGGTGCTCAAGCAGGCGAACCGCGGGCTCGACGGCTATTCGCAGGGCGTTTATCTCTTCACGCCCGACGGCAAGCTGCTGGCGTTCGCCAACACCGCCGATGCGGCCGGCGTGCGGCGGCTCACGCAGATCGCGCTGAAGAAGTTCGAACCGAACGCGGCGCCGATCAAGCTTGACGACGCCAAAGTTGCGCCGGTGCTGCCGCCGCCGCCCGAGGGCGGACTCGTGCTGGACGTCACGTCGAAAGTGCTCGGCGGCTATGACAAGACCGACAAGCGCATTGCGCATCACATCAACTCGCTGGGCCGCGATCACCTTTGGCTGCGCAAGGACGAAGCCGACGCGCTCGCCCAGGGCATGCTGCTCGACACCGTCAAGCAGCGGCTCGTGCGTTATCACCTGATCGACAACACGCGTGGCGAACCGCCGATGTGGCGCGTCGACGAGATCAAGAAGCTCGACCTGATGCTCAAGGCCGGCAAGCTCGCGGGCTCGGTTCACCTCGAAACAAAGACCGGTGAGCGCGGCTACCAGGCTGAGCTGCTCGGCACCGTCGAAACCAAGGATGGCAAGGTGACCCGGCTCGACCTCGTCGCAAAAGGCGACTACTGGGGCGAGGGCACGTTCTCGCGAGGTGCTCCAAAGGGGCGATTCCCGTTCGCCGTCGCCTTCTCGCTCGCCGACGGCGATTGCGCGACGAGCAAAGTTCCGCCGCAAGGAGCACGCGGCAATCTGAAGGCGTATCTCAAGTAGCGACGACGTACAAGCCAATTTCGGGCCCGCGCCGTCTGATTGTTGAGCCCATTTCTGCCGAGGTGCGCGCCAATGACCATGCTTCGTGCACTTGCATTCTCCACCGTATTCACGTTCGTGCCGATGTACGATGCTTTGGGGCAAGGGTCATTTCCGGCTGGCGTGACAATGCGCCTCGGCACGACGAAGTTGCGGCATGGCGGCGTCGCGGCTTGCTCGCCAGATGGGACCATGCTCGCCAGAGGGGCCTCAGGAATTCGCCTCGGCTCGGACAAGTTGCGTCATGCGGGCGCGCAAGGAGTCACGTTTTCGCCGGATGGGTCGACGATCGCGACGGGCGGCGGCGATATTCGCTTGTGGGACGCGAAAACGCTCAACCTGCAGTGTGTGCTGCCGTTGCCGAACCGCATTCGGGACGGCGATGTGTACAGAATGCGCTTCACCAGCGACGGCAAGACGCTGCACTTTCATCGCGCCAACGTAGAGCGGCTCTGGGCCATCGACGTCGCGTCAGGCCAGCTGGTAGCGAACGTCGATCCCAAAATGAACATCGCCGCCACCGACGTGTCGCCCGACGGCAAATGGCGCGTCGTCGATGGCGGCCAATTCGGCGAGTTGCGCGTCCTTGATCGCGCGAGCGGCAAAGTGCGCTTCCGCGTCCCCGGCGTTCCCGGCAGCTACGGCTGCCTTGCCTTCTCTCCCGATGGCAATCGCCTTGCGTCCTTCCATTGGTCGGGCGCGCACCTCTGGGACCTGAACACGGGCAAATGTCTACTTGAGGACGAAGGGCATATGGGCGTCATCGGCGCCATCGACATTTCGCCCGATGGCGCCAAGGTGGCGACAGGCGCCAGCGACAGCAACGTTTTTCTTTGGGACGCCAAGACCGGCAAGGTACGACACCGCCTACCGGTCGCCGGCGGGGCAGGCATTACGAGTGTCGCTTTCGCGCCCGATGGCCGGTCCGTGCTCGCCGGCTGCTATCTAACGCAATTCGTGCATGTCTGGGACGTTGCCACCGGCAAGGAAATTCGCCGCGTGCCGATCAACGACTACGTGGCACGCATTCAATTCTCACCAGACGGCAAGATGCTCGCTGTTGCCACCTGGAGAGATTTGACCGTGATTTTCTTCGATGCCGTCACCTTCAAGGAACGGAGCCGCCATTCGTGGGCGACGGGAGTAGGAACGGGGCACAATCCATTTCAGTTTTCGCCGGACGGCAAGCACCTGGCCGCCCTCTATGCCCCTGTTGCTGGCGCCGACGCTATCGCACTGGCGAATTTGCCGAACACCAAGCCGCAAATCGTAAGTGGGGAAATGCGCCACGTGACGGACATCGCGTTCTCACCCGACGCAGAGTTCCTGGCGTGGTGTGAATTCACGGCACGCGGTCTGGACGACTTCACCTGGCACGCACACCTCTTTGACATGCGGCAGAACCGCACGGTAAAGAAGTTCAAGGTCAACGAGTGCTCATGCGTCGCCTTCACGCCGGACGGCCGTTACCTGATCGCGGGCAAACAGATGCTTCCGCTCGATCCGAAGCGTCCCGCGCTCGAGCTACCGATCAGCCCGCGCTGCCTGGTTTTCTCACGCGACGGCCGTCTGCTCGTGGCAGCGCCTCTAGAATCGGCTACGGCGCGCCTTTGGAGCAAAACGCCCTAATTCATTACCGCATCGGTGACGATCTCCAGCTCTCAAACGTGCTTTTTTACTTTTGATCTTGAGCCCGTTTGTTTCTTTCGCATGATGAAATTGACCACCTGCGAAAGGCAACAACATGACGTGGATTCCGATCGTTCCCGCCGACAAGGCGACCGGCGAACTACAGCAAGCCTATCGCGATGTCTACGCCCTTTACCCACCCGAATACGGTATCGAGGTCGACGCCGTCAAACGCGGCGACGGATCGGCCGACAGCATCGTGGCGGCGCATAGCTTGATTCCTCGCGCACTC
Organism: Planctomycetota bacterium; assembly: GCA_016872605.1. Classification (GTDB taxonomy): domain Bacteria; phylum Planctomycetota; class Planctomycetia; order Gemmatales; family Gemmataceae; genus SIAQ01. The sequence goes on along the minus strand of VGZI01000216.1, from coordinate 739 downwards.
TTGCACTCGATGTCGGCGTTTGGCGCGATGCTCGCGCCCGATCTGCCGCTGACGCGCTCGCAGCACGAGATGATCGCGACTGTGGTATCAGCGCTGAACTCGTGTTTTTACTGACGCGAGAGCCATGCCGAGTTCCTGCGACGCGTTTCTCTCGACGCGGAACTCGCCGCGCAGTTGGCGCGGGATTACACGAAGGCGACTCTGAGCGACGCCGACCGGGCGATGCTCGACTACACCGCCAAGCTCACGCTGCACCCCGCCCAAGTCACGCGGGACGATGTGGAGCGTTTGCGCAGCGTCGGCTTCAGCGATCAGGCGATCTTGCAGATCAATCTCATCGCGAGCTGGTTTAACTACATCAACCGCGTTGCCGACGGCCTCGGCGTTGGGCGATGACGCGCTGCGTATGCGGATAATCCCGTATACTGAATGGCAATCGAAGATCTGCCTCAAAACCGATGCGCCTTCGATGCGTCATGTACATCGCTCGGCGGTTTCGCGCACAATAGCTCGCGGCTCATGCTCGCACCACTCGAACAACTCGGCAGATTTGCGCACTTCGCGGCGACAGCGCTTCCCGCGGCCCTGTTGGCCTGGCGCAAGCCGGCTGAGCTCTTTCACCAGCTCTATGTGATCTGGCTCGGCGCGATCCCGCTCGGCATCGTCGCGGGGCTGGCGCTCGGCTTCGTCGTCTGGATTCATCTGCATGGCGTCGTCGAGCCGCATCTGCGCGAGAAAG